>NZ_DATEJY010000032.1:0-21256 GCF_035277725.1 Dyella sp.
CTATGCCAAGTACCGCCATCCTCGTCGACGGCGCTTTTTTTCTTGCCCGCTATCGCAAAGTGTGGGGCGATCGCGACGCCAATGATGCGCGCACCGTCGCCAAGACGCTGTTCGGCATGGCGCTGGAACATCTCAAGGCGCTGGATCGTCCGCGCGAAGCGCTCTACCGCATTTTCTTCTACGACTGCCCGCCGCTGGAAAAAGTGCTGATCAAGCCGATCAGCGGCGAAAGCATTGATTACTCGCGCACCGGCGCCGCCGCCTTCCGTCGCGATCTGCACGATCAGCTCCGCCGCCAACGCAAGATGGCGCTGCGCCTGGGGCGGCTTACCGACCGCGGCGAGTGGAAACTCAAGCATCAGGCTTATCAGCAATTGCGCGACGAATCGCTGTACTGGGATGAACTCTCCGACGAGCACTTCGAGCCGGACATGCGCCAGACCCAGGTCGACATGAAGATCGGCATCGACATCGCTGCGCTGGCTTACAAGAAGCAGGTGGATCAGATCGTGCTGGTGGCGGGCGATGCGGATTTCATTCCGGCCGCGAAGCTGGCGCGTTACGAAGGCATCGATTTCATTCTCGACCCGATGTGGCAGGGCATTGCGCCCGACCTGCACGAGCATATCGACGGGTTGCAGTCGGTGTGTCCGCGACCTTTTTAAGGGGGCCGCATACGGCGGCGGCTTGAAATTATGGGGCATCCCTTTTGCGGGGATGCCCTTGCCGCTGATGCGGGCGACCATGCATGCCGTGGACGGTGCGCGATTCGTAAACTAATCGTAAAATGTCCACGCTCGCTGTACGGGGATTGCGGCAGGCTGCCGCGCATCGCTAATGAGGAGTCGTCATGAAGACCCGCTTCGCCTTCGGTTTGTCCGTCGCCCTGTTGTCGGCCGGCGTGGCCCACGCACAAACGGCAGGGCAGGATCAGCCCTCCGGCGATCTGGTGCCACCGACCAGCGCCAGCGATTTCACCTCCGGCCAGCTCGACTCGGTGCTGGCCGGTTCCTGGCGTTCCGAGCACAACAAGGCGCGCGACGTCTATCGCCATCCCAAGGCCACGCTGCAGTTCTTCGGCCTGCAGCCGGACAAGACGGTGATCGAAATCACCCCCGGCGGCGGCTGGTATACCGAGATCCTGGCGCCGCTGCTGCGTGACAACGGCCATTACGTTGCGGCGGTATCCGGCGGCAACGGCGGCGAAGACAAGCAGGACGCCGACGCGCTGCGCGCCAAGTTCAAGGCGGATCCGGCCGAATACGGCAAGGCCAGCGTCGTCATCTACAACCCCAAGGCACCGGTGTTCGGTCCGCCCGGCTCGGCCGACATGGTGCTGACCTTCCGCAACGTGCATAACTGGACGATGGCCGGCAATGCCCAAACCATGTTCAAAGCGTTCTATGCGGTGCTGAAGACCGGAGGCACCTTGGGCGTGGTCGATCATCGCGCTGCACCGGGCGCCACGCTGGAGTCATCGAAGGGCAGCGGCTATCTGCCGACCGACTACGTGATCAAGCTCGCCACCGACGCCGGTTTCAAACTGGATGGGCAGAGCGAGATCAACGCCAATCCCAAGGACACCAAGAATTATCCCAAGGGTGTCTGGACGCTGCCGCCGACGCTTACCCTGGGTGACAAGGATCGCGACAAGTATCTGGCGATTGGCGAATCCGATCGCATGACGCTGCGGTTCGTAAAGACCGGTGTCAACAAGGCGCCGGCAACGCCCGCGCCGGCAGGCACTACCGGCCATTGAAGCGTGTAGGCTGGGAGGAAATCCCAGCATGCAGGGGCATCGCGGTGCTGGGATTTCATCCCAGCCTACGATGGCATTCCAGCTCACGCCGTGCACCATGCTTATTGCGCTGAATAAACCGTATGGCGTGCTCTGCCAGTTCACGACTCAAGACGGCCGGCCAACGCTGGCCGATTACGTGCGCCAGAAAGATGTCTATCCCGCCGGCCGGCTGGATCACGACAGTGAAGGTCTGCTGCTGCTGACCGATGATGGCGTCTTGGCGCATCGCCTGACCGATCCGAAGCATAAGCAGCCGAAAACCTATCTGGTGCAGGTGGACGGCGCGCTTAGCGATGAAGCGGTGCAGGCGTTGCGTCGTGGCGTCATGTTGAATGATGGGCTGACCTTGCCGGCGCTGGCCGAGCATGCTCAAGAACCGGCATGGTTATGGCCGCGCGATCCGCCGGTGCGGTTTCGCAAGAGCATTCCGACCCGTTGGTTGTCGATCACCTTGCGCGAGGGACGCAATCGCCAGGTGCGCCGAATGACCGCGGCGGTGGGTTTCCCAACGCTGCGACTGATACGCGTGAAAATCGGCGATTACGCCTTGGACGAATTGAAACCCGGCGAGACACGCGTACTCGCGTAGGTTGGGGTGCGAACCCCAACATCACCATCTCCCACGCATCACGATGTTGGGGCTCGCACCCAACCTACAGAAGGCCAAAAAACGCTCGCGCCGCCGCCGTGCTGTGGGCCGCCGTTTCCTCTGCCGACTCCCCGCGATCCCGCGCGATCTCCTCGCAGATATGCTTCAGATACATCGGCTCATTGCGCCGATGGCTCGGTTGCGGACGCACCGTGCGCGGCAGCAGATACGGCGCATCCGTCTCGATCAACAGACGATCCGCAGGAATCTCGCGCACGAACTCGCGCAAATGCGTGCCGCGCCGCTCATCGCAAATCCAGCCGGTGATGCCGATATGGCAATCCAGCGCGAGATAGTCGAGCAATGCCTCGCGCGTATCGGTAAAGCAATGCACCACCGCCGCCGGCACCTTGTCGCGGTAGCGCTTGAGCAGTGCCAGAAAATCGTGATGCGCATCACGCTGGTGCAGAAACAGTGGCTTGCCCACGTCCGCAGCGATCCGCAGCTGGCGCTCGAACACCTCCAGCTGCACGTCACGCGGCGAATAATTGCGGTTGTAATCCAATCCAGTTTCGCCCACCGCGCGTACTTCCGGTGTGGCTGCAAGCTCGCGCAGACGCGCATCGGTCAAATCGCTGTAATCGATCGCATGATGCGGATGCACACCGGCCGTCGCATACAGCATGCCCGGATGCTTGCGCGCCAGTTCCAGTGCGTGATCACTACCGGCATGTGACGCGCCGGTGACGACCATTTGAATCACTCCATGCGCTTGTGCGCGCTGCAGCACAGCATCGAAATCGTGCCGGAACGATTCGTGAGTAAGGTTGGCTCCGATATCGATAAGCTGCATGGCGAACCCTTAAAAATATCGATTGTCTCATCCGTGAACGGCCCGATCCATGCCGTTGCTTGCGTCTTCACAGTCTCTTAGCACGTGAATGCCGTCGCGCAGTTAGGCTCGCCAGCCCCTTCAGGGATGTGTTACCAATGGGATTCGCCTTTCGACGTAAGGGAACGAAAGGGCAGGCGGCACATTATTTTTATGAGCAGTAAACCAAACGGGGTGGAACCATGTCGGCAGCCATGAAGCCGGCGTCCCTTGGGACGATTCAAGGCACGGAAGACCACGAAGCAGCCGTATGCGCGCTGCTGGTTGCGCGCGGGCGCCTGAAGGACAACGATCTGGCACGCGCCAGGCGGCTGCACGAGGAAGCGCCGGAGGGCACGCTGACCGCATTGCTTGCCCGGCTGGGTCTGGTTTCCGAGCGCGATCTGGCCGAAGCCTGGGCCGAGCGCCTGCATGCGCCGCTCTTGGCGGCACGCGATGCACCGGACATGCCGCCGGCCGATCTCGACGTATCCATACGCTTTCTCAAACAGCAGCACGTGGTGCCGGTGCGTGCGAGCGAAGAAGGCATTGCGTTGATCGTCGCCGATCCCGCCGATCCTTATCCCTTGCACGCCGTGCAACTCGCGTCGGGCAAGCCAGTGTCGCTGTACATCGGCATTCGCTCGGAAATCGACGACCTGATCGAACGTTATTACGGCCAGGGCCGCTCCGCGATGGGCACCATCGTGGAGAACCTCGACGGCAGCAGTTCGGAAGAGGAAGACGTCGAGCACCTGCGTGACTTGGCTTCCGAAGCGCCGGTGATTCGCCTGGTGAATCTGATCCTGCAGCGCGCCGTCGAACAGCGCGCGTCGGACGTGCACATTGAGCCGTTCGAAAATCGTTTGAAAGTGCGCTACCGCATCGACGGCGTGCTGCACGAAGTGGAAGCGCCACCTTCCAGCTCCACCGCGGCAGTGATCAGCCGCGTAAAGATCATGGCGAAACTCAATATCGCCGAACGCCGCCTGCCGCAGGACGGCCGCATCCAGTTGCGTGTGCAAGGCAAGGAGTTGGACCTGCGCGTTTCCACCGTGCCGACCAGTTTCGGCGAATCGGTGGTAATGCGAATTCTCGACCGCGAAACGGTGGTGTTCGATTTCGCATCGCTGGGCTTCACCGACAGTTTCCAGCAACGTTTCATCGATGTGCTGGAACGCCCGCACGGCATCCTGCTCGTCACCGGTCCGACCGGTTCGGGCAAAACCACCACGCTCTACACCGCGCTGTCGAAGATCAACACGCCGGGCGTAAAGATCATCACCGTCGAAGACCCGGTGGAATACCAGCTCGAAGGCATCAACCAGATCCAGGTGAAGCCGCAGATCGGCCTGGATTTCGCCAACGCGCTGCGCTCGATCATGCGCCAGGATCCGGACGTGATCATGATCGGCGAAATGCGCGACCTTGAAACCTGCCGCATCGCGATCCAGTCCGCACTGACCGGCCACTTGGTGCTGTCGACCTTGCATACCAACAGCGCATCGGGCGGCGTCACGCGCTTGCTCGACATGGGCGTGGAAGATTACCTGCTCGGCTCTACCGTCAACGGCATCCTTGCGCAACGCCTGGTGCGCCGGCTTGATCCGGAAACCGCCATCCCCTACGAAGCGCCGCCGGAAGTCATCAAGGAATTCGAGCTGGAGAAATACACCGACGAGCGGCCAATCCGCTTGTGGAAACCCGGTAGCAGCGCGTCCAATCCCACCGGTTACCGTGGCCGCCGCGCCATCATGGAATTCCTGGTGATGAGCGACTCCCTCCGCCGCCTGGTGATGCAACGCGCCGATGCCAGCGTCATCGAACGCCAGGCACGCGCCGAAGGCATGCGCACCATGTACGAGGACGGCATCGCCAAGGCGGTGGCGGGCATCACCACCATTGAGGAGGTGTTGCGTGTTACGCAGGAGGGCTAAGGCATTGGCTCTTGCCCTTTCTGCCCTTTGGGGAGAAGGCCGGGGTGAGGGGGCATGCTCCGAACTTAAGGGTTTTCAGTCGCCGGAAACTTCTGCTCGTCATTCCAGCGAAAACTGGAATCCAGCGACTTTGAGGCTGAAAAGGCACTGGATTCCTCGCTCCTCAAAGCCGAGCACATCCATGTGCTCTCCCCGCGTACCAGCTTTCGCTGGAATGACGGGTTGGGGTTCTACGGTGTTGAAAAAAAACTTAAGTTCGGAGCACTGGGAAGCGTGCTCGAATGTAACGGTTGGTCAAGATTCGCCCGTCACCTCAACCCTCTCCCCCGCGAAGAAAGCTGGTAAACGGGGAAGAGGAAGCGAACGCCAAGAGCCGGTTCTTATATGAGCCAATTCCGCTACCGCGCCGTCAGCACCTCCGGCGAAATCGTGGAAGGCCAAATGGAAGCCGCCAGTCTCGACGAAGTGATCGTGCGGCTGCAGGACCAAGGCCACACACCGCTGGAAGCCAAGCCCGCGGATGCCGAAGGCGCCGGCGGCGGTTTCGCCCGTTTGTTCAAGCGCGGTCCTTTCAGCGGCGATCAACTGGCGCAATTCACGCATCAGCTCGCGACATTGCTGGGTGCAGGACAGCCATTGGATCGCGCACTCGGCATCCTGATGGATCTGCCCGAAGGCGAGCACGCCAAGAAACTGATCGAACGCGTGCGCGATCGCGTGCGTGGCGGTACACCGCTGTCGCAAGCGATGGATGAAGAACACGGCGTCTTCCCCAAGCTCTACATCGCGCTGGTGCGCGCGGGCGAAGTCGGCGGTTCGCTGGAAGACACCCTGCGCCGCCTGGCCGATTACCTGGAACGCACGCAACAGCTGCGAGGCAGCATCATCAATGCGCTGATCTATCCGGCATTCCTGATGGTCGGCGTATTCGGCTCGCTGTTGCTGTTGCTTACCTACGTGGTGCCGCAATTCGTGCCGATCTTCCAGGACATGCAGGTGCCGATTCCGTGGATCACCCGCGCCGTACTTGCTCTGGGCACCACCATGCAGGACTGGTGGTGGCTGATCATCGTGCTCGTGGCCGGCGGCGTCATGATCTGGCGCTCGCGCATGCGCGATCCGGTGTCGCGCCTGGCCTGGCATGAGCGCCTGTTGAAGATGCGCCTGGTCGGCCCGCTGGTGTTGAAAGTGGAAACGGCGCGTCTTGCGCGCACGCTCGGCACGCTGGTGAAGAACGGCGTGCCGCTGCTGTCGGCCTTGGGCATTGCGCGCATGGTCACCTCCAATCGCGCGCTGGACGAATCGCTGGTGCAGGCCACCGACATGGTGAAAGGCGGCAATGGTTTGAGCCTGGCGCTCGGCCAATCGCAGCGTTTCCCGCGCCTGGCGATCCAGATGGTGCAGGTTGGCGAGGAGGCCGGGCAGCTCGACACCATGTTGCTCAAAGTTGCGGACACCTTCGAGCTGGAAAGCCGCCGTTCCATCGATCGCCTGCTGGCCGCGCTGGTGCCCGCCCTTACCATCGTGATGACGGTGTTCGTGGCCATCATCATGGCGGCAATCCTGCTACCGCTGCTCAGTCTTACCAGCAACATCCAATGATCGCCGTTGTCCGAATTTCATAGCTTTCTATTCCACGCTTCGATACGGAGAAACCAACCTATGCAGTACAGATATCCACGGACCCGGCAGCTACGCCATCCTCATCGCAGCGCGGGTTTCACCTTGCTGGAAATGCTGGCCGTGATCGTGCTGATCGGCATCGTCGGTGCGATCGTGGTGCGCCAGGTCGGCAGCAGCGTGGACAAGGGCAAGTTCGGTGCAGGCAAAGCCCAGCTCACCACCTTGAGCCAGGCCATCGACGCCTACGCGCTGGACAACGGTTCGCCGCCCGGTCAACTCGGCGATCTGGTCAGCAAGCCCGCCAATGCCACCAACTGGCAAGGCCCGTACGTCAAGCCGTCGCAGCTCAAGGATCCGTGGGGCCACGACTTTGGCTACAAGTATCCGGGCGAGCACGGCAACTACGACCTGATTTTCTACGGCCGCGATGGCAAGCCCGGCGGAGAGGGCTATGACGCGGATGTGGGGAATTGGCAGTGATCGATGCGCGCGCCCGATGTCTTTTCCCCACGGGGGAGAGGATCAGGGTAGAGAACTGCTCTCGCGACGAGAGCAGTTCGAAGCGCGTATTTGAAAGCACCGCCATCTCGTCGCCCCGGCGCACGCCGGGGCCCAGTGACTTTAGGGAGCCATCCAGGCGCTGGGCCCCGGCGTGCGCCGGGGCGACGAAAGTAAAAAGCGCTCGCGGCTTCACGCTGCTCGAAATGCTCGCCGTCATCATCCTCATCGGCATCGCCGCCGCAGCGGTGTCGATCTCGGTGGCGCACGGCCTGGCCAGCGCGCGCATCAATGCTGCGGCTGGCGAACTGGCCGCATCGCTGCGCGCCACGCGAACGCAAGCCATCGTGCACGGCGAGCAGCGCGTGTTCGAAGTGGATACCAACGGCGATACCTACCGCGGCGCAGATAGACGCGACATACGTTTGCCGAAAGGGCTGGAGCTTTCCGTCACCAGCGCCGCCAGCGATCAATCCGGCGGCCAGATCGCGCGCATTCGTTTTTTCCCTGATGGCAGTTCCACCGGCGGGCGCATCACCTTGCGCAGCGGCCAGCGCGAATGGCACGTCAACGTGTCGTGGCTGACCGGCGCCATCACCCTTTTCGATACGGCGAAGCACACGTGAGTCATTCGCTTCGCCATGCACGTGGATTCAGCCTGCTGGAAGTCATCGCCGCCATCATGCTGCTGGCGATCGCTTTCGGTGCATTGATGGAAGTGGCAGGCGGTTCGATCCGGCTGACGCAGAAGGCATCCGACTATACGCAGGCCGCGTTGTGGGCGCGTTCGGCGCTCGATACGCGTTTTGTGCTGGAGCCGTTGCAGCCCGGCGTAACGCAAGGAAAGTTCGACAATCGCTTTCGCTGGCGCTTGCAGGTGTCGCCATGGGCGGTGCCGAACAGTGCGCCGGCAGGCACGCCGTATGCGTTCCAGATGTACAAGCTCGATCTCGATGTGATGTGGGGCGCGGCGCCGTTCGAGCACACGGCGCGTTTCAGTACGTTGCGGATTGGGAGCAATGCGCCATGACGCATTTCACGTACCACAGCCTGCACGGTCATCATTCCCGCGAAAGTGGGAACACCACGTCGCCCCGGCGAAGGCTGGGGCCCAGCGACTTTATGGATCTCTCAAGTCGCTGGGCCCCGGCCTTCGCCGGGGCGACGATCAATCGCACAACCATGCGCTTTTGCGAGAACGACGGCCACGTGCTGGCGACTCGTACCCACTTCGCCGCACGCGCCAAAGGCTTCACCCTGCTCGAAGTCCTCGCCGCCATGGCCTTGCTCGCGCTGCTCTTGCTTGGCGTGTACTCCGGCGTGCGTTCGGCCACGCACACCGTGCAGGCCGGCTCGGTGAAGATCGAGCAGCTCGATGAAATACGTTCCGCGCAGCAGTTCCTCGGTCGCGAACTCGCACAGGCGATGGCGCAGCCGATGGCGCACGACAACGACGGCAACGGCGTGTTCTTCGTCGGCAGCGGCGACAGCATGCGTTTCGTCGCACCGTTGCCCGGTTATCTCGGACGCATGGGGCCGCAGCTGATCGAAGTGAAGCTGGTCAAGGGCGAACACGGCAAGCAACTGGTGGCGAGCCTCGCCGTATTGCCGCCCGATGGCGGCGAACCCAAAGCGCTGGGCGAACCGCAGGTGCTGCTGGATGGCGTGATCGATGGCAGCTTCAGCTATCGCGGTGTCAATCAGCAGGGCCAGCCGATGGATTGGCAAGGCGATTGGAACGCACCCGCCACCATGCCTAACCTGGTCACCATCAAGCTGGCGCTGGATAGAGATCGTCCATGGCCGATGCTGAGCGTGCCCTTGCGCGTGAATGCCGCGGCGATGCAGGGACCGGGCAATCTGCTGCGCGGTTTGCGCGGGCCGGGAGTGGGGCCGTGAAGACCGGGACTCGGGACTCGGGACTCGGGACTCGGAAGAGCCGCATTGCGCCCCTCCTGTGCTCATTCTTTCGATTAAAAAACGTTGCGCGGCAAGAACAAGCAGTGCCCCGTCGCAAGACGCTATTCCCGATTCCCGATTCCCGAGTCCCGAGCCCCGCTTCGAACGCATTCGGCCACAACCAACGCGGCGTCGCCTTGCTGCTGGTGATGTGGGCGTGCACCTTGCTCGCCATCCTGCTGGGTGGCTACGCGGTGCTGGCGCATACCGAAGGTTTGCAGTCCAGCTATCAATTCGAGCAAGCGCGGGCGCACTATGCCGCGGAAGCGGGTGTGATGCGCGCGATCTATGCGTTGCAGGCGCCCAGCGTCAACGATCGCTGGATTGCCGACGGCCGCGTCTATCCGTTCGAATTCGAGCACGCCAAAGTCGGTGTAGCGGCTACGGCGGAAAGCGGCAAGGTGGATCTCAACGCGGCGTCGCCCGATGTGCTCACCCGCTTGCTGCAGAACACGGGCGTCGATGCGCCGCATGCGAGCCAGATTGCGCAAGCGATCGTCGATTGGCGCAGCTTTCCGATTTCGCCGCAGCAGATCGCGCAGCGCAAGGCGGCTTACGTTGCAGCCGGCCGCGACTACGGTCCGCGCAACGGCCCGTTTGCCAGCGTGGAAGAGCTGCAGATGGTGCTCGGCATCACACCTGATCTCTACGCGAAAATTGCGCCGTACGTCACGATCTGGTCAGGCCGCGCCAGCCCTGATCCCAATACCGCGCCGCTGCTCGCCTTGGCGTCGGTGCCTGGCATGGATCTGCAACATGCCGCAGCGATCATCGCCGCGCGTCCCACTTCGTCGGCAGGTGCCAATGCTGCCGCGGGGCTGGTCGCCAACAATGGCATCACGCATAGTATTCGTTCAGAGGCCGAGCTCGCCGACGGCACGCGCGCTATCTTGCGTGTCACGGTACGCTTGCAAGGATATCGGCCCGGTTCGCAGGCTTTTGCGGTGCTGCGCTGGCAAGAGGGAGACGGGGAGTGAATTCCGCAACGCAGACACTGCGACCGCAACTTGAGCGCGCACGCCGTGCATGGCGCGGCTCGCCTTTGCCGGGCTTTTTCGCCTGGTGGTGGGGCGAGTTGCGCGCACTGCTGCCAGTGCGCTGGCAGGCCTTTTTCGGCGGCGGCAACGTATGGTGTTTATTGCATCATCACGATGGCCAGTGGTCCGTGCGCCGCAGCGGCCAGCCGCAAGCATCGGCGCCGTGGGCCGACACGCTGGATGCGCCCGAACAGCAAGCGCTGTTGAATGCCGCCGTCGCCGACGTCGACAAGCAGGATCTGCGTTTGGCGTTGTGCCTGCCGCAGGAAGCCGTCTTGCGCCGGCGCCTGCTGCTGCCCGAAGCCGCGCGCGACAACCTGCGCCAGATCGGCGCGTTCGAAATGGATCGGCAAACGCCGTTCCGTGTCGACCAGGTCTACTACGACCTGCGCGAACTGAAGAGTCCTGCGCCGGCCGGCCGCATCGCCGCCGAACTCGTTGTGGCCACGCGCGCGGCGGTGGATGCCAAGCTCGAACATCTGCGCAATGCCGGCATCGCCATCGACGCGGTGGATCTGTGCGATGGCGACGCGCGCCTGGGCGTGAACCTGTTGCCGCCGGAACGCGCGCGCCCGCATCGCGATCCGCGCCGCCGCCTCAATCTCATCCTTGCCGTCGCCGCCGTGCTGCTGTTGCTGCTGTGCCTGGGCCAATACCTGCACAACCGCCAGGAAGCGCTCGCCGCCATGCAGACGCAGGTCGATGACATGCGCGCTGACGCACAAAAGATCGCGCAGCTGCGCAAGCAGTTGGAAGACAGCACCGGCGCCGCCGGTTTCCTGGCCAAGCGCAAGACCGATTCCGTCGCCGTGGTGGATGTGTTGCAGGACCTCACCGCGCGCATTCCCGATGACACCTGGCTGGAACGCTTCACCGTCGATAGCGCCGGCCGCGTCGGCATCCAGGGCCAGAGCGCGAAAGCGGCTTCGCTGATCGACGTCCTGCAAGGCAGCAAGCTGCTGACCGGCGCGAACTTCCAGGGCGTGATCCAGCGCGACCCGGCCACCAACAAAGAACGCTTCTTCATGGATGCGCAGCTGCACAAGCCTTCCGCCGGCAACACCGGCAAGCCTGCCGCGAGCAGCAGCGCCGGAGGTACGCCATGAAGATGCGGCCCATGAAACCGGCGGAAAGCCGCATCGCCGCGATCGGCCTGCTGCTGCTCGTGCTGGTGCTGGCGTATTTCCTGTTGCTGCACTGGTGGTTCGTGTCGCCGCTGCGCGACATCGACAGCCAGATGGATGACCTGCGGGACACGCAAAGCCGCTACGCCGCCGCCATTGCGGAAAAGCCGCAACTGCAAAAGCGCATCGAAGAACTCGGCCACAACCAGACCGACAGCAGCACCTTCCTGCCGGAAAGCGATCCCAATGCCGCCTCCGCCTCGCTGATGCAGCGCGTGGTGGACGACGCCGCCAAGTTCGCGCAGGAAGGCAGTTGCGAAGTCAGCCAGAAGATGCCGGTGAACAATCCGGGTGCGACCTCCACCGATCCGTATCAGAAGGTGGTGGTCAGCATCAGCCTGCATTGCGACATGCAGCCGCTGGTCGGATTGCTGTACACGCTGGAGAAAGGCAAGCCATATCTGTTCGTGCAGGACTTCAGCGTGTACCGCAATCCGCTGGTCAACCAGCAAAAGAATGTCGCGCCGCTGGAAGTGCAGTTCACGCTCGCCGGTTACGTGCGCGCTGCCAATGCGGCCGGCACGCCGCCGGCCAATGGCAATGGCGCGAACCCGACCGAACAGCCGGCCGGAGGGGACGACGAATGAACGCCGCCTCGCAACGTCGTCTGACCCCTGTGTTCGGTGCCGCCGTCGCGGTGCTGGGCATCGCGCTGATGTCACTGCTGTTCGGTGCCGGACACGGCGTCAGCTGGGATCCGCCGCGCCCGGTGCCGCCGCTGCCGGCCGCGCGCGCCATCGCGCTGCCGACGCCCCCGCCGCTGCCGAGCTACGCGCAAACCTGGGAACACCCGTTATTCAGCGCCGACCGCAAGCCGATCGTCACCCAGGGTGGCGGTAGCGAAGGGGTAAGCCTGGGCGATCTGCAGCTCACCGGCATCATCCTTACGCCCAAGTTGCACATCGCCTTGCTCGGCCCTGTCAACGGCAAGGGCGATGACGACAAACAGGTGAGCGTACGCGAGGGCGCGACGCTGCCCGACAGCAACTGGAAGCTGATCCAGGTATTACCTCGCTCGGCCATTTTCACCTCGCCCAGCGGACGCACGGAACTGAAACTGCCTGCCGGTGCTCCCATCGACCAGCCGGCCGGACAGCCCAATGCACCGCAGGGCGCGGTACCAATGAACCCGCCGCCGGGACCGGGGCCGGGCACACCGCAGCCGCAAAACGGCGAGATGATGCGTCAAATGCCGCCGCCATCGCCGTCACCCAACGATGCGCAAGCGGAGCGCTTGCAAAAACTCAGGGCCGCCATCCTCAAGCAGCGTTCCCAACAGCAGCGACAGCAACAAGGGAACCAGGGAGAACACTGATCCATGTCACACACGCGCATGCAACCTAATCCACGCCATGCCCTGCGCATCGGCGCGATCGCGCTGGCGGTCTTCCTGAGCGGCTGTGCGGCCAACAAGCCGATGGTGCAGGACAACCACGAGCTGGAACGCGAAGCCGTCGCCGGCACCGAAAAGCCCGCGCCGCAGCCCGAGCCGCTCAACAACAACCTCAACAGCACGCCGCCGGCGCCGGCGGTGGCCAGCATCAAGGAGGGCACCGGCCAGTTCGTCAAGCCCACCGGGCTTGCCACGCCGCGACGCGCGGCAAGTGGCGCAGGCGCCGTCACCTTCAACTTCGAAAACCAGCCGGTGCAGGCGGTGGTCAAGGCGATCCTCGGCGACCTGTTGCACGAGAACTACACCATCGTGCCAGGCGTGCAGGGCAACATCTCCTTCTCCACCTCCGAGCCGGTGGACAGCAGCCAGGCCATGCCGATCCTGGAGACGCTGCTGTCGTGGACGCATAACGCGCTGGTGAAGACCGATGGGCGCTACGTAGTGATGCCGGACAAGGACGCGGTGGCGGGCAATGTTGCGCCCAGCCTGGGTGCTACCGCGCCTGCGGGCGGCTTGCAGGCACGCCTGTTTCCGCTGCACTACATCGCGGCGGACCAGATGCAGAAGTTGCTCAAACCATTCGCGCGCGCGGACTCGATCTTGCTGGTCGACAATGCGCGCAACGTGATCGTGGTATCGGGCACGCCTGACGAACTGGATAACTACAGCCGCACCATCCGCACTTTCGATGTGGATTGGTTGCGCGGCATGTCAGTGGGCGTGTTCAACCTGCAACACGCCAATGTTGAGGACCTGATGCCGCAGCTCGATGGCATGTTCGGTCCCAAGGGCGATACGCCTCTGGCGGGCATGTTCCGCTTCATTCCGATCAAGCGCACCAATGCGCTGGTCGTGATCAGTACGCAGCCAAGCTACCTCAGCGAAATCCGCGACTGGATCGCCAAGATCGATCTGGGTGGCGGTAACGAACCGCAGCTGTATGTATATGACGTGCGCAATATTGCCGCTGCCGACATGGCGCATTACCTGGCGCAGATTTACACCGATAACAGTGGCGGTAGCTCAGACCGAGGCGGCAGCGTTGCGCCTGGTGCGGGCGGAGCGACCACGTTGGGTGTGGGCAACAATGCCAACGGCAATACCAGTGGAATGGGTAGCACCGCGGGTAGCTTTGGCAGTTCAACAGGTACCAGTGGTGGACTTTCCAGCGGTATCGGCGGCAGCAGTGGTATTGGCGGCAACTCCTATTCGAGCGGAGGTTTCGGTTCTTCCTCGACGGGGGGCACCGGTACCAGTACAGGTATCAACGGCGTTGGTTCGAACGGTGGTCTAGCCAATACCCAAAGCCAAGATCAGGGCTACAGCTCGAAGGACGGTAGCATCCGCATTGGGTCAGTTAGCGCCAACAATCAGTTGTTGGTGCGCGCGCGGCCGGCACAGTGGTTGGAAATACTCAGTGTGATCAAACAACTCGACGTAGCGCCCTTGCAGGTGCAGATAGAGACACGAGTGTTCGAGGTGGCGTTGACGGGTGAATTCCAGTTTGGCGTGCAGTGGTATCTGCAGGGGCTGGCCGGTGGTCAGCAAACCAGTAACGGGTATACGCCCGGTTATCCCGGCGCACACCGCTGGATCGGTTTGGGCGGCGGTATCAATAGCAGTAGCATCTCAACCAACACGTACAGCGGGCAGCCGTTTTTCTACTCATTCCTGAGCCCGGGCGGGAAATTCCAAGTTGCGCTCAATGCACTGGAGACCAGCGGCAATACGAAAACGCTGTCTGCGCCGTCGCTAGTCGTGCTCAACAATCAGGTCGCGCACATCGCGGTAGGTGACCAGATACCGGTGAACCAGACTTACTACAACGGTGTAGGCACAGGAACCGGTACCACGGTTGGCGAGGTTCAATACATCAATACAGGCGTCATTCTCGACGTGCAGCCACGTGTGAACCCAGGTGGCCTGATCTACTTAAATATAGACCAGCAGGTTAGCCAACCCCAGGGCATCGCCAGCGGCGCGAACAATCCCACTATCTCGCAACGGCAGATCGCCACTCAGCTGAGTGTGCAGAATGGCCAGACCGTACTACTCGGTGGCCTGATTCAGCAGCAGGATAACAACGTCAATTCTGGTGTTCCGTTTTTAAGCCGTGTCCCCGTTCTCGGTAAACTGTTTGGCTCAACGAACAACAACAAGACGCGCACCGAGCTGATCGTACTGATCACGCCGCGCGTGATCAGCAATAGCGACGATGCCAAGCAGATCACCGATGAGTATCAGGAGAAATTCGAGTCGCTTGCGCCCCTGCGCGGCCAGAAGCCTCCGCCGCTGGAATATCCGCTGCGTCGCTAATGCGTAGGCTGGGATGACAATCCCAGCCTTGTCTTGCGTGCGTACGATGCTGGGATTGTCATCCCAGCCTACCAATCTGATCACCCCGCGGGTCATTGGCAACAGCGATGAAGCCAAGCAGATCACCGACGAATACCAGGAGAAATTCCAGTCGCTGGCACCGCTGCACGGCCAGAGTGCTCCGCCGCTGGAATCTCCGCTGCGCCGCTAATGCGTAGGCTGGGATGACAATCCCAGCCTGTCTTGCGTGCAATTTGTGATGCTGGGATTTCACCCCAGCCTACGAGTCCATTCGTCTAAAGCCATGTAGATTTGGGTGAGCGGAACGCGAACCCCAACCTCTCCGGGAATGCGAGCGACTGTTGGAGTTCGGCTGTGCCTCGCCCCAACCTACGCCATATCAGCGGCCATAGGGATCAATGCGCAGAATCCGCCCCTGCGCATCATGCTGCAACGCCGTCATCTTGATCGAACGCAGATGCGTGGCGCCGCCCGACAACATCGAGTCGTGGTAGAACAGGTACCACGTGTCGGCGAACTTGCAAATGGAGTGATGCGTGGTCCAGCCGACTACCTCGCTCAAGATCTGTCCTTGATAGGTAAATGGTCCATACGGATTGTCGCCGGTGGCATAGCAGATGAAATGCGTATCGCCGGTGGAGTATGAGAAGTAATACGTGCCTGCGTGTTTGTGCAGCCACGGCGCCTCGAAGAAACGGCGATCGTGATCGCCTGCGCGCAGCGGACGTCCATCCTGATCGAGAATCACGACCTCGCGCGGCGCTTCGGCAAACTGCCGCATGTCATCGCTGAGCCGCGCAATGCGCGGTCCCAATGCCGGCTCGTCAGCGGCGGGTTCGTCGTTGCGCTCGTCATACACGTTGTGGCGATACTTCTGCAGCTGACCGCCCCAGATGCCGCCGAAATACATGTAGTGGGCACCATCGTCATCTTCGTAAACCGCAGGATCGATCGAATAGCTGCCACCAATAGGCTCTGGTTCCGCCGCAAACGGGCCTTCCGGACGCTCCGCCACCGCTACGCCAATCTGAAAAATGCCGTCCGCGCGCTTGGCCGGAAAATAGAGGTAATAACGCCCGTTCTTGCTGGCGGCATCAGGCGCCCACATCTGCCGCGCAGCCCAGGCCACATCATTCACATGCAGCGCTACGCCGCAATCGACCACTTCGCTATCCGGCGAATCCATGCGGAAGACGTGATAGTCCTCCATGCAGAAGTGATCGCCGTTATCGTTGAACGGCGTGTCGCCTTCGATATCGTGTGAGGGATAAATGTAGATCGCGCCATGAAAGACATGCGCGGAAGGATCGGCGGTATACAGGTGCGTGACCAAAGGCTGTGAAATGGCGCTGGCGGCCAAAGCAGGCAAGTCGCGCTTTTCCGTTTCGTCGGGCATCAAACAAATCCATCGAGAAAGTTGTTTTGGAATTCAGGAGGGCAGGGCCGCCTCAAGCCGGCGCGCGCCCAGCTCCTGCTCGATACGCAGCTCCAGTGGCTTGTCGATCTCATACAGAGCCATCAGCGCCACGGCGGCCAGAAAAGGCAGCGAGCACAGCACGCTCACCGCCAGGCGAATGCCGGTGACGGCATCGGCGGACTGCGCCGGCGCATTGGCGTGATAGCCATAGAGCGCGAGAATGCCCGCCACCAGTGCGCCGCCGACGCTCAACCCCACTTTCAATCCGCACAACATGGCGGAGAAGATGATGGCGGTGGCACGGCGGCGGTTTTTCCATTCGGAGTAATCGGCCACGTCGGCGATCATCGCCCACAGCAGCGGAATGGTGATGCCGTAGAAAAAGCCGTGGAAAATATAAGAGACAACAACGGAAGCCACCGCAGTCGGCGGATAGACATAGAACGCAAGCAGAAAAAGCGTCGACGCCAGCAAGGCGCCGCTGAACACATTGCGCTTGCCAAACCGGTCCGCCAATCGTTTGGAAAAACCGATGCCGACGATCATGAAAATGATACCGAGTGCATTGAACAGGCTGAACGCCGACGTCGGCGCATCTTTCGGCCAGCGGAATTCGGTCAGGCCAAGCGCCGCAAGAAGCCGGTTCAATCCTGCGATGAGGTGGTTGAAACCGACGCCGTCGAGAAACGACGCAAGCTGTGCATCGCTGAGGTAGTACTTGAAGTAGTAGATGTACATCCCGCCTTTCAAGGCGAGATTGACGAATACCAGAATGGTCACGGCCAGCATGATCTGCCACGGCCGATTGCGCAGCAGGTCGGCCAGGTCATCGCGAACGCTGGCTGCCTGCTCGCGCTGCGGCACGATGCGTTCGCGCGTCGTGAAGAAGGTGATCAGAAAGAACAGCGTGCCGACGATGGCAAACAGCGTCATCACATTATGGAAGCCGCGCGCCTTGTCGCCATCGCCGAGTATCAGCACCAACGGCAACAGCAGCACCTGGATGATGAATTGCGCCACCATCACCGCCACGAAGCGGTAAGCAGAAAGACTGTTGCGCTCGGCCATGTTGCCGGTCAGCACGCCGCTCATCGCCGCATACGGCAGGTTGTTTGCGACATACACGAACACCAACAGGGAATAGGTGGCCCAGGCATAGGTCACCTTGGCTTGTGCGCCGAGCGACGGCGTGCTGAAAGCAAGCAGCGAAAGTGCGCCGAATGGAATCGCCGTCCACAGCACCCACGGCCGGAATTTGCCCCAGCGCGTGTGCGTGCGGTCCGCCATCAAGCCGATGGCCGGCGTGAATACAAATGCACCGAGCATGCCGACGGCGAAGATGATGCTTGCCGCCGTCGCGGCGGGAATCCGGAACACATCGGTATAGAAGAACGCCAGAAAGGTCACCAACGTCTGAAAAATCAGGTTGGCCGCCAGGTCGCCGAGGCTGTAACCGATTTTCTCAAGAACCGTAAGCGTTCGCGGAAGGTTATTCATGCGCGCTGACTCGTTGCTCCCTGGGGTGTCGTCGAAAGTTGGATACGAGACGGCCCGCCTGTCAATGCGATTGAGCGAGGCGGGCCACCGGTTCATCAGGCGTGATCAGAAGCTGCCGCGGATGCCGAGCATCACCGTAAAGCCTGGGGTGTAGAACGAATATGCGGCGTTGGAGTAGGTAAACGTCTGACGGAAATTGGCCTTGGTCAGGTTGGTCGCATCCAGCGTAATCATCGGCTTCGACGGCAAGTGTTCGAATTGGTAACTCGCGCCAAAGTCGAGCTGGCCGCGCGCATCGGTCTTGATCTGCCCGAACGGAAGGCCGTTCTGGTTCAGCGTGGAACTGATCTGTGCCGAATTCCACACATAAGCCAGGCGCAGCGTCGCACCGTAACCTTCCCAGTAACCGGTGAGGTTATACGTGTGCGGCGAGATGCCGATGGCTTGTGCCGGCACGCCCGAGCCGATGTTTCGCTGCGAGACCACGGTGTAGTTGGTCTGGATGCCGAGACCCTTGTAGATGAAATCCAGTGGCTGCACCCAGGTGAATTCTGCGCCCCGGATCGAAAGCGTGCCGTTCGCATTCACCTGCTGCGTCACCTGCACCTGCGCCGAGTCGGGCCCGCCACGCAGGTTGAGCGATTGCTGCTGCGTTGGCGTCAGGCTGTCGAACGCCACGCCGAGCGAGTTGAAAGGCACCAGGCTGGTCTGGTTGACGGTAAAGCCAGTGATGCGTTTGCCGAACAGGTCCAGCGCCACGTAGCCCTCGTTGCCGGTGTACCACTCGCCACCGACATCGAGGTTGGTCGCCAGATAGGGCTTGAGCTTGTCATTGCCTTCGCTGGCGATTTCCGCGGCCGGATCGGTGTAGTTGACGCCGGGCGTCATCGCGCTGGGGTCCGGACGCGTCATCGAGCGTGATGCTGCGAGGCGTAGCACGATGTCATCCGTGGCGTTGAACGCGGCGTTGAACGAGGGCAGATAGATGCCATAGGCATTCTTGTCCTGCACGGTGCCGGCGCCGACCTTGCCGGTGGACGTAATCACCGGACCGGTGACCGTCTGGTCGGTGTAGGCATGCCGCACGCCGCCGTTGATGCGCAGATCATGGCCGCCAAGGTCGAATTTGCCGTTGCCTTCGATGTACCACGCCCAGGTGCTTTCCTCGATGCCGCCGACATTGGCGCCGGTCACCGCGCCCGTGGCCATTGGCGCAATCGATGTGTAGTACGGATAGTTGGTGGCAGACAGCACGCTGTTGAAGTTCGGCGCGATAAAGCCGTCCGGCCCGGGCATGAAGTAAGAGGGAATGGCCGAGGTTGGAATCGCGCTTTTGCCGTAGCTCTGCCACGCCGTGCTGTCCACGTAGGCTTTGATCTGGCGTGCAATGTCGTCGTAGGCGATGCCGGCGCGCAGATTGTTGTCGTCACCACCCCACTGCAGATCCACGCGCGAGCCCTTGTTGGCGGTGACGCGCGTTTCGTTGGCCACCTGCAAGCGATACCACGCCCAGCCCGCGTTGGGATTGTTGAGATCCAGGCTGGGCGTAATGGTGGGGAAGGGGCCGCCGGTGTTGGTGAAATTCACCGTCGTCGGCGGCGAGATCACGCCCACCGTCGGTTGATAGTTGCTGTACCAGCTGCGTTGCGTATAGCCCTGGAAATCGAGCTTGATGTTTTCATCGGCACCGAACAGCAGCTCGCCACCCGGATTGATGTTGTAGAAGTGCACATGTTCCCGATAGGGAATGGCTTCCAGGAAGTATTGCGCGTTGGCAAACGTGGCTTGGGTGACCACGTTGTTCTTGTCGACCTGCATGTTGAGCGGAATCATCGAACCGCTGCGGCCGATAAGGTCCATGTCCAGTCGGTTGAAGTCGCGCTCCTGTTTGGAGAACAGCGTATCCAGATAGAAATGCGCGCGTTCGTCGGGGCGGAACTCGAACGACAGCATGCCCGCCTGATGGTCGTTGCTGCCCTGGATGTAGGCCGGGCGCCCCAGGCGCGGAATCAACGCATTCTCCAGCTGCGATGCGTTCAAATCCGGATTGTGCTGCAACAGCCAGGCGCTGTTGATGGCCTGTCCGGGGATCAGCCCGTTCCCTGCATTCGCCGGCACCGTGCGGGGAATCACCCAACTGCTGCCACCCGGGCTTTGGCACGGGCCGGTAATGCCGACGCACTGCGCGCCTGCCGGGGATGGCGTAGTCCAGCCGACGGTTTCAAAGCCGCGCACGTCGTAGTCGCTGCGCGAGGCGGTCAGGCCGGCCAGTACGCCGAACGTATTGGACTTGTTGGTCCAGCTGCCGATCAGGGCGCCGCGCGGTTGGGTATCGTGGCCGATCGAGCTGTAGACGCCTTGTGCCGAGTACGTCAGGTGCGTACCGGGATTGTCGAACGGGCGCGTCGTGCGCATGTCCACTACGCCGGCAATGCCGCCTTCGGTCATATCGGCCTGCGGTGTCTTGTTGACGGTGAGCTGCGTGAAGAACTCGCTCGGCAGAAGATCGAGGTCGACTTCGCGGTTCTGGTTTTGCGCGCCCAGCGTGCCGGATGAAGCGACCGCGATCTGGTCGCCGTTGAGCAGGACCTTGGTGAAGTCCGTACCGAGCCCGCGAATCTGTACGTTCATGCCTTCGCCATCTACATCACGCGAAATCTGCACGCCAGGTACGCGGTTGAGTGATTCGGCAATGTTGGTATCCGGGAACTTGCCGATGTCTTCGGCATACACCGTATCCACCACGTTCGTCGCATCGCGCTTGGCGTTGGTGGAGAACTCGATACTGTTGCGATAGCCGCCACTGACATTGACGGTGGCGAGTTGCTTGGGCTGCTTGGATGATGCTGCTTGCGTCTGGTTTTGCGTATTGTCCGATGCCTGGTTTTGCGCAGGCGCCGGCGATGGTGTCGACGTGTCTTGCGCATAGGTCGCACCTGCGGCACCGAGCAACGCAAGTGTCAGGGCGCGCGACAACAGGGTTCTTGCAACTAACGTTTGCACCGTACTCCCCTCCCTCCAAAATTCTTATGGCTTTGGTTATGCCGTCGAACGTCCGGTGAAGTGACTTGGCGTGACGTCGTGCCAGGCGAGCCGGTCGCTCTTGGGTATTG
>NZ_DATEJY010000033.1:0-25625 GCF_035277725.1 Dyella sp.
CTTGCGCCCCAGGCTTTTGCCGTTGAGAAACAGCTCCACTTCCGGATATTCGGAATACACCACCACGTTCAGCGGCTTGCCTTCCTGTCCGGGCCAGGTCCAGCTCGGGTGCACATCGTCCAGTGACCAGTCCGTGTGCGGTTGCGTCACCGTGAACAGATGGCGATCGGGCAAGTCTTCGGTGCCGGCAGGCTGCATCACGAATGCTGAAATGGGATCGATGCCGGTTTTCCAGATCACTTCGCGATAGTAGGCCGCAGGGCGCTTGCGTCCGGTTGCGTCGATTTCGCCGCAATAAGCCAGATGCCAAGGGTAGGGGCCGAGCTTTTGCCAATCCTGGCTGTAGCCCATCCAGCCGATGCCGGTTTCGCCGAGATAATCCACGGACGTCCAAACGAAATCGCCGATCACCCACGGCATGGTTTCCGCTGCGCGTCGGTAGACGAACGCGTTCTTGGGCGTCGATTCGGTGGTGAACATCACGCGCTGCGGAAAGGTCTGGTGATCCCGCGCGAACAGCGGCTCGTTGTAGTTGTAGCCGCCCACGTCGAGCGTGGCGAACTGGTCGGCGATGTGCGGCGTGTCGACGTTGATCGCTTGCGTCACCGGGCGGGTCGGGTCGAGTGCGTGCACGCGATCGGCCAGTTTGCGTCCGGTCTCCACGCCCAATGGCGTGCCTTGTTCGGGAATTTCGTTGCCGATGCTCCAGAACAGCACGCTGGGATGATTGCGCCCGCTGATCACCAGGCTATCGAGATCCTGCTGCCAGTCCTGCTTGAAGAAGCGCGAGTAATCCATGGGCGTCTTGCTGACGTTCCACATGTCGAACGCTTCGTCGATAACGAGCATGCCCAGCTCGTCGGCTGCATCGAGCGTGGCCTGGCTGGCCGGGTTGTGCGCGCTGCGGATGGCGTTGTAGCCGGCGGCTTTCATCAGCGCCACTTTGCGTGCATCCGCATCGGGCCAGCCGGCGCCGCCGAGCATGTAGTTGTCGTGATGGATGTTGCCGCCGCGCAGCAGCACCTGTTTGCCGTTGATGCGCAGGCCGTGCACGGCATCGACGGTGATGGTGCGTGCGCCGAAGCGCGTGCGGCGTTCATCGGTGATGGCGCCGTTGAGGTAGACGTCCTGCACCAGCGTGTAGAGATTGGGCGAGTCGGGCGACCACAGCGCCGGGTCGGTGATCGCGAGCGTTTCGTTCCAATCCGCCTTGGCACCGGCGGCGAGCGATTTGTCCTGCTGCGCTTGCGCAACGACCTGTCCATCCGCGGCGAGAATTTTCGCCACGACGTCGACCTTGCGTGCTTGTGCCGAATCATTGGCAACCACGGCTTGCGCAGACACGTTCGCCAACGACTGCGTTGCCACCGGCGTGCTGACGACGATGCTGTCCGGATCGAGATGCACGCGATCGAGCATGTCCATGCTCACCGGGCGAATCAAACCCGATCCTGCATACCAGCGTGAGGACGGATCGGCATGATTGACGCGAATGGCGACGATGTTGTCGCCTGCATGCACCTTGCCGGTGAGATCGATACTGAAAGCCGTGTAGCCGTAATGATGCTGCACCAGATGCTGGCCGTTGAGCCAGATGTCCGCGTCCATGTAGACCGCTTCGAAATTCAGGCGAACGATACGCGCAGCCTCTTCGGCGCTGAGCGTGATGTGCCGACGATACCAGCCGACGCCGCCAGGGAGATAACCGGAGGCCTGTCCACCTGGCGTGTTGGGATCGTACGGCGCGCTGCCATCCCGTTGGTTGGCGATGGACCAGTCGTGCGGTACGTCGACGTGGCGCCAGGCATGGTCGTCGTAGCTGGTCGATGATGCGGCGGGTATGTCGCCTTGCTGGAACAGCCAGTCGCGCGTGAGGGTGCGTTGTTGGGCGCAGAGGGGCAGGGCGACGGCGAGAAGTACGGCGGCGGCAACGGTGTTGCATGCCGACTTTGGAATCATGAGCATGAAGAGCGTTTCCCGCGCTTGCTTGATACCGGGATTTCATCGCAGCCTGCGTGGGTTTTCCAATAACGAATCGGCTCGCATGGATATCCATGTGGATATCCATGCCGCGTAGGTTGGGGTGCGAACCCCAACATCGCCATGCCCGCACGCATCACGCCGTTGGGGTTCGCACCCCAACCTACGGCCTGAATGGCGTTTTCAATTCGCCGACGTTCCGTAAATAATTCCACGTGCCTCATCCGGCCCGATATACACCGTGCCGAAGGTTCTGGGGTCACCGACCACTATCCCCGCGCCACCCCACTGATGCAGCGTGTCGTTGATCTGCACCCAGGTAGTGCCGGTGTTGGTGGAACGGAATACGCCGGTGACCCCGTTCACCGTGCCGGATAGATAAACGGTGGGATAGTGCGATCCGGTCACCGCTTTACCGAAGCCGACCGAGGCCGCCGCCGTGATGGCGGCCGCGTCGACCTGGTTCCAGGTGGCGCCGTAATTGGTGCTGCGGAACAGGCCGGTCGCCGTGGCGATCCACACGTCGCCAGCTTTCGCTTCGCCCGGAATGCCGGTGACGGCGGTGGCTTGGCTGTGCTGATAGGAGGGATACACTTTCGGCAAGCTCGTGTTGACGGCTTGCCAGCTCACGCCCTTGTTGGTGCTGTTGTAGAAGATGCCGTTGGCTTCATCCAGCGCGTAGAACACGTTGGGGCTGTAACCATCCGATAACACCTGCACGCCGATCGGAAGCGAAGCGAGACTGCTTCCGCTGGCCTTCGTCCAACTTGCGCCGTTGTCGTTCGAAACCACTGGCGCGATATCGCTGGGCGCCCAGACGATGGTCTTGCCGTCACCGGAAATGGCGACGGTACCGCCGCCGTTGGTCGATCCGGCCTTGCTGGCAAATGGCGTCCAGGTGGAACCGCCGTCGTGCGAGAGCGTGCCCAGGGTGTTGTCGCCACCGGCACCGACGCGAACGATGGTCGAGGGCGCGTTCTTGCCGTAGTCGATCCCGTTGCCGTTGCCATCGCCGCCGTTGCACAACGGAACCCCTTGCTGCGGCGGCGCCGCGGTAAGACTGGTATGCACGAAACCGCAGACGTCGCCCAGGCCACTGATCAGATGCGCACCCGAGGTGGGCGAGACCAGCGTAAGCACGGCGGTTTCCTCGATACCGCTGGCGCCCACCGACCAGTACGTCGGCTTGCCGGCATCGGCATCGGTCAGGTCATACGTCGTCCAGATGCCGCCGCCCCATCCATACATGACATGGGCGGAATTGAAAGGATCGATCACTACTTCGCCCCAGTTGCCGAAACCGGGTTGCGTCTTCCCGGGCGGTATCATCCACGGCGACATGCTCGCGTCACGTATGGCATACGTGCCGGACGTCGGCGTGGCACCGTTCCACGTCGCGCCGCCCACGTCGACCCAGCTGTTGCCGCCATCGGTGGTGCGCCACAGGGTGTCCATCGGATACCAGTGATCCATCGTCATCACCACGACCGTGCCAGGATGCGCAGGATCAACCGAAACGCCGCTGTAACCGGAGGCGTAGTTGAACGGATCGTGCGGCGTGATATCGGCCCACACATGATTGACGGTGTCGTACTTCCATACTGCGCCCATGTTCAAACCGTTGGGGCCGACCGCATAGGTGTAGTTGCCGTTGCTGTCCTTGCTGTTGCCGTAGGTGATGTAGAGATTGCCATCCGGACCGAGTTCGCCACGCTGCGGCAGCTCGTTGCCAGGGCCGCCCGGTACCGGACTCCACGTTACGCCTGCATCGGTACTCACGTAGAGCGTGGTGCCGTTGGTGGCGGCGGTGGCCGTCGATACGCCTGCATAAATGGTCTTGGTCGGTGTGCCTGTGGCTTCACCTGCCGGCGCGAAGGCGATGAACGTCACGCCGTCGCCGGTGCCGTCGTTGGTCAGCGCGGTGAAGCCGCTTACCTGCGACCACGTGGCGCCCTTGTCCTTGCTGGTCCACAAGCCATCCTTGCCGGCGACCTGCTGTGGACCGCCGGACGGGTTGTTGTAAGAGGCGTTGGACGTGCCATAAAACAACACGGAACCATCGTTCGGATCCACCTGCAGACGTTCGCCCACGTTGCGGCCGTCTTCATTGCCACCGACACGGAAGCTCAGCGGATAGGCGGTGAAGCTCTTTCCTTGATCGGACGACACCAGCACGGCGCCGTTGCCGGCCCATGATTTCACGTACAGACCCGTCACCAGATAAAGCATGTTGGTGTTGTTGGGATCGATGGCGAGGCTTTCCACGCCGGTCCACAACTGGTCAGCCGACGGCGTCCAGTCGTTCAATGCAATCCATTTGTTCTGGCTCGAATCCCAGCGATACGCGCCACCCACGTCGGTACGCGCATAGAACAAACCCTGTTGCTTGGGATGCGCAATGATACCGTCGACGTAACCGCCGGCGACGATGCGCACGTTGTTCCAGGTGTAGGACGGTTGTGTGGTTTGCGCTGACAGCGCACCGGCATGCGATAGCGAAAGGGCGGCGAGCGCGCCGCAAGCCAATCCCCGGGTGATGGCCCGGTACAAACGTTTCTTCATTGCCCCCTCCAGTTGAAGTGCCAGATCAAACGTGACGTGCATCGCCTCAGATGCAAAGGATCGTCCATGGAGGCGCAGTTCGCCCTGGCGTTGTCTGCGCGACGGCTTCGCGTTCGGATGCAGGATCGTGCAAGTCGGCGGCACTCTACTTTGAAATTTGTTTGCACCGCCCTGTCTTCAGTGACACGTGACTGGCCTGTGAGGATGTTCGTGACGTACAGCAAAAAAATCATGCACAAACAGATATGGCATCAACGCAATCTGTTATCGACTTGTCCGGAAGGTGCCAGAAATCTGTCGTAAGCTCATTTTATTTTTTCATGTGGCCTGATCAGATATTGCATTCCGTCGTTTATCCTAATTGCACAAAACAGCAAGCCTTGCTGCGCAGCCTCGAACAGATGGCAGCGGGTGATGGCTGGCTGATTTTCGCAGGGGATCCATCAACGTGCATCGTCGACGCTATGCGCCGACGCGTACGGCTGTGCGTTTGTCACGGTGCCTGCGGGAAGAAAACTTCCATTGACCCGGGACATATTCGTGAAGCATGTAGCAACGCACATCATCGCCTCATCCGCCATTCTTGCCAGCCCGTTCGTCCTCACCCAAACCGCACTCGCCAACTGCGCCAGCCCGGGCCAGTTGAACTCGACCATCAGCTGCGACAGCACCGCGCCCAATCCATACACCACACAGATCGGTGCCGGCAGCAGCGAAACCGTCATCACCACGGTCACCGTGGGCAATGGCGCCACCGTCAACGTGGGCGCCACGCAGAACGCCATCAGTCTGGGCGACAACGCCAACATTACCCTGCAAGGCGGCGCCACCGTTACTAACAGCCCCACCACCAACAGCAGTAGCGTGGGTGGTTACAACATGGGCTACAGCACCATCGAATTCCGCAACAACGGCACGTTGACCGTCAACGCCAACGCGCAGGTGACACAGACGGGTTCTTCCAGCACCTCCGAAGCCGTGAACGTGGTGGGCAACAGCAACACCATCATCAACAACGGCACCATCAGCTCGCAGGGGGCAGCGGCCATCTGGTTTCAGGACCAGGTGACGCAAGCCGGTACATCCAACACCGTCGACAACTACGGCAGCATCCAGACCGGCGTGAATGGCGGCAACGCCACCGCCATCGGCAATGCCGGCAACGGCGACATGGTGTTCTACAACCGCAGCGGCGGCACGGTCACCGGCAACATCAGCTTCGGTGGCGGCGATGATCAAGTCACGTTGTACGCCGGCTCCACGGTCAGCGGCACGATCGACGGCGGCGCCGGTAACAACACCATCACGCTGGCAGGTTCGGGTAACGGCACGCAGCAAGGTGCGCTGCTGAACTTCAGCACACTCTACAAATTTGATGACGGCACCTGGACGCTGGGCAGCGACATGGTGAACACCAGCGCCAACCCTTCCGCACAGTTGGGCATCTTCGTGCAGGAAGGCACGCTGGTGCTGGCTTCCGACAATGCAAGCTTCAACGGATCCGTATCCGTTGTCAGTGGCGCCACGCTGCAGCTCGGCAATGGCGGCACCGTAGGTGGCATCAACAGCGACATCGCCAGCGACGGCACGGTGGCGTTCGATCGCACCGACACCTATACGTACAACCACGTCATTTCCGGTGCGGGCGGCGTCAACCAGCTCGGCAGCGGCACCACCATTCTCGACGGCAACAACACCTACACCGGCGACACTAACGTCAATGCGGGCACGCTGGCGGTAGGCGACAGCAGCAACACGGGCGCGGCCTTGAGCGGCGGCGGCACCACCACGGTGGCCTCGGGCGCGACGCTGAGCGGCTATGGCAGCATCACCGGTACTGTCACCAACAACGGGACCATCGCCGTAGCCGACGCATTGTCGGCACTGGGTACCACCGCGGGCAGCTTCACCGTCAACGGCACGTTGAACAACAACGGCCTGGTGCAAGTGGGCGGAACGGGCACCGGCAACAAGCTCATCGTCAACAACTATGTGGGCGGCGCGAACAGTGTCGTGGCGCTCAATACGTATCTTGGCGGTGATGGTTCGGCGTCGGACTTGCTGGTGATCAATGGCGGCACGGCGACCGGCAGCACGGCGTTGCGCATCACCAACGCGGGTGGCCCGGGTGCGCTGACCACCGCCAACGGCATCGAAGTGGTCGATGCCATCAACGGCGGTACAACCGCGGTCAACGCATTTACGCTGGCCAGCGCGGTAGCGGCTGGCCCTTACGAGTATTCGCTTTTCCGCGGCAGCACTGATGGAAGCAGTGCGCAAGACTGGTATTTGCGTTCGCAGTTGGATTGCTCGCTGATGCCGAGCGCGCCTGCGTGTGCTACGCCCACACCGACACCGACACCTGCGCCGACGCCCACACCTGCGCCGACGCCAACGCCTGCGCCGACACCAACACCTGCGCCGACACCGACGCCCGCGCCAACACCGACGCCCGCGCCAACACCGACGCCGACACCGACACCGACACCGACACCGACACCGACACCGACACCGACACCGACACCGACACCGACACCTGCACCGACACCCACACCTGCACCAACACCCAGCTCAGGCGCACCTTCCACGCAGAAGACCGTGCCGCTCTATCGCCAGGAGGTATCGCTTTACGCCGCGGTGCCGTCGATGGCGTTGTCCTACGGGCAAACCCTGATGGACAACCTGCAGGAGCGTAGCCAGGATCTTCCGCCCGACGATGCGCACGGCCAGGCCAGCTGGGCGCGCGTCATCGCGCAGCACGACTCGCGCGATGGCGGTGCATACGGCATCTATGGCAACCAGGGTCCGAGCTATCGCGACGACGTGTTCACCCTGCAAGCCGGTGTCGAGCTGTATAGCGGCCAGCACGATAGCGGCAGCGATGCCACCGGCGTGTACATCGCGCTCGGCCAGATCGCGGGTGACGTGAAGCATTTCGACGGCAGCATCGCCGGCCACGATCGTCTGCAGAACGCCACGCTGGGCAGCTATTGGACGCACTTCGGTCCATCCGGCTGGTATACGGGCGTGGTGATGCAAGGTACGAGCTACAGCGTCACCGCCACGTCCACACGCATGGCACCGTTGAAGACTGCGGGCCGCGGCGTGGGCGCATCCGCCGAAGGCGGCTATCCGATAACGCTGCCGCATGGCTGGGTATTCGTGCCGCAGGCGCAGCTCGTCTATCAGCATGCCTCGTTCAACAACGCTGCCGACGCGGCGTCCAGCGTGTATTTCGGCAACGCCAATGCACTGGCCGGACGCGTCGGCACGGAGGTGAAGAAAAACTGGTTCTTCGGCAGCGATCCGAAGCGCCCGATGTTGATGAGTACGTGGATCCGCGTCGACCTGTGGCGCGAATTCATGGCCAACCCCGGCGTGTCGTTCTCCACGCCCACCACACCAGTGAGTTTCCACTCCGATCTCAAGCGCTCATGGGTGGGGTTGCGCACGGGCATCAGCTCGCAATTGGCGCGCAATGTATTCGTGTATGCGAGTGCCGGCTATGACGTGGGCGTCAACGACCACGGCAAGGGCTACAGCGGCAAAGTGGGTGTGCGTATCAATTGGTGATGCTTGAGCATTCGCGGCATGCAACCGTAGGTTGGGGTGCGAACCCCAACATCGCCATGCCTGCATAGATCCGAATGTTGGGGTTCGCCCCCTAACCTACAAAACCTACAGGCGCATGCACATCCGTCAGGGGACACAACGATGAGCAAGAACATCGACGCATCCAGCATCGAGCTATGGCGTTATTACCGCCGGCAACCGTATCTGTTCGCGCAGCTGCCGGAAGCGTGGCAATTATCGGTGGAAGCGAACTACAACGACGCGATGAAGCGGATGCGCATGCGGCAGCGGCGCAAGGCGATACCCGTTTCGATCATGGCGACCCTTGCGGCGGTGACGGCCAGCAAGGCGAAATCGACGGCCTACACCACCACGCTCACCGGCACGACCGCGGACACCGCTTACCAGAGCGGCACCGATGCCAACGGCAACCTTGTTTATCGCCTCATCGATGGCGACAGCATCGGCGTGACCGCGAACGGTACGCAGAACGTCGCCGGCATCGGCTTGCAGAGCGGCACGCCCAAGGTGGTGCTTCAGGTGGGCGCCGACGGCAAGGGCGCATTGACGGTGTCCGCCATCCGCCCGGCCGCGGGCACGTTTGGTTCCGCCTACGCCATCGATGTGGAGGCGGGCGGGAATCTGACGGTGAACGGCAATACCTCGACCATCGCACAGACGAGTGACCCGTGGCGTTACGTCAACGGCCAGTGGACGATCGGGTCGGAGGGGGAGGGGCTGCACCTTGATCGGGCGACGGCCACCTTCAACGGCAATCTGGACGTCAATACAAAGACCGTGGCCTGGAGCAAGGGCCTGTGGATCTACCGGGGCTTCCTGACCGTCAATGGGAACACCACCATCGTCACGCATGGGCCCGGCACCGACACTGCCGGCATCTACAACTCCGGCGGCGGCACCGGCAACGTGGTGTTCAACGGCAACCTGGGCATCGTCAGCTACGGCGACTGGCCCAACGATACCGTCCAGGGCATTTACAACGACAACGTCAACACCCGCATCACGGTCAATGGCGATCTGAATGTCGCCGCCACGTCGAACGGCTCGACGGTAATGGGCATCCGCAACCAGGGCACGATGTATGTGACGGGCAACGTCACGATTACCTCCGACGGACCGCGCTCAGCCTTCGGCGTGAACAACACCCATGCCTCCGCACGCTTTCATGTCGGCGGTGACCTGACAGTGACGGTAACCAGCCACACCAACTACAACCCGTTCGGGTCCCCCACCGCGTTGGGCAACACGTACGGTCACACGTACGGTTCCATGACGCTGGACGGCGCTGTCGATGCGCGCGTCAGCGGCGTAAGCACGAGCTTTGCGGTCAACAACAATAGCGTGATGACCTTCACCAATGCCGCGAAGACCGCGGTCCTGCGCACGAGTGTGGACTGCGCGGCTTGCGACGCCTACGGCGTGGCCAACAACGGCGGCAGTCTCACGCTGGCCGGCGGCCTGGACGTAGCGGTGAGCAATACCGGTAGCGGCGCACGCTATGCCATATGGAACGTGGCGGCCGATGGGTGGCAAGCCCAAAGCCCGCTAAGCGTCAACCAGGCTGGCGGGCAGTCCGTCAAAGTGGACGGTGACGTGCTGACGCAAAACCTGGTCAATGCCGCCGGCACGCATTTCATCGCCACCACCCAGCTGAACTTCAACGATGATGCGTCGTTCCTCAAGGGCATGGTGCTGGGCGGTAGCGGCACCACAAGCAAAGGGGGCACCCTTAGTGCGGGCGTGCCCATCCTTGCCTTCGCCAATGGCGCCCGCTGGATGCCCACCGGCACCAGCACGCTGGCCAGCGATTTTGGTGCCGGTAGCCTCTCGCTCGGCAACGGCAGTGCCATCGACATGGCTGGCAGCTGGGGCACGTTTGCGCAGGGCAGCGTGCCCACGCACAGCCTGCGCAATCTGAGCGTCGATAGCTCAACGGGCGGCGCCACGGTAAATCTTACCGACGGCGCTACGTTCACCCTGCTGAGCGACATCCGCAACGCGCAGGCAGATCATGTGAGTTTTGGCGCCGGCATCGCGACGTTCAACGCCACGGGCACTCAACAAGTGCGCATCGCCTACGACCCGGTGCTGGACGATACGTCGTGGGTCAACGCCAATGCGATCGGGAAGGGCGTAACGATTGCCGCGCCCAACCCCATCGTGATCGTTGATGCGAGTGCGGCGGCGAACGGCACGGCGAGCTTTCCGAGCGTGGCGGGATTGACCAGCCAATGGGGCACCACCTACGAAAATGCGCTGGTGCGTTACTCCTACGTGCCGGTGGTAAGCCTGAGCGCCGATCACAAGCAGATTCTGCTTACCGGTATCGACATTATCGGTAATGGCAGCAGTACGGGCGGCAGTACCGGCAGCGGTTCGACGACGGGCACGTCTACGCCACCCTCTTCAGGTTCCACCGGTACAGGCAGTACCGCAAGCACCGGAGGCAGCAGTTCAACCACGCCACCGGTGACTCCACCCAACACGAGTACCGGCAGTGACAGCACGCAAAACATCGGCGCGATGACGCCATCCACGGGTGTGCTGGTGGCGGGCGATGCCGCGCTTGCACTTGCCAACGCATGGCAGATCGACGATCAAGCCATATCCCGCCGCAGCGAATCGGGCCGCCTGAGCCAGCTGTCCGGCGCATCCGGTGCATGGGTGGATACGGATGTTGGCGATTTCACGGGACAAAGCAGCGACGGCCGCAGCTACCGGCAACATCAAACCAGCGCATCGTTCGGCGCGGAACGTCTCTCTGATTTCGACGGCGGCCGCAATGCGCTGGGCATGGTCTACACGCACACCCAATCCCATGCCAGCCTGCAGAACGGCAGTGCCGATGTGCGCGCCGATTCGATCGGTGTTTACGATTCGTGGAATTCCCGCAACGGCGTGTTTGCCGATGCGGTGGCGCGCGTGGGCCAGTTGCGCGACAGCTACACCTCGACGGATGCCTTCGGCAGCGCGTCGGGTCACTATCGCCCGCTTGCAGCGAGCGTCTCCGCGCGCGCCGGATGGCGCTATCAGGCGGACGATGGTGGCTATGTGGAGCCGCAAGTGCAGGCCGCCTACGGTTCGATCGGTTCCAGCAGCTATGTCGCCAGCGATCAGGTGCATTTCGACGTCAGCCGCAACCATGCGTTCCTCACGCGTGCGGGTGTGCTGATCGGCCAGGCGTTCACGCCCGCGGCATCCATCAAAGCCGATATGTATCTGCGTGCGTCGGCCGTCCATGCCGTAGGCAGTCGGCCAAACATCAACGCATCGCTCGACGGCGGCGCTGTGCCGGTGGGCTTGCCTTCGCGACATGGCACGGCCGGTGAAGTGGCCGTGGGTATGCATCTTGCGCTGGCTGGGCGTTGGAGTGTTTTCGCCGAAGCAGGACAGGTGTCGAAATCCGATGCGGTGCCCGGCGGATGGCGCGCGAGTGCGGGTGTGCGCGCAAGTTTTTGATGATGTGAGCGTTGCATGCATGGCGATGTTGAGGTGCGAACCCCAACGTTCCGATGCGTGCAGGGATTGCGTTGTGGCGGTTGGCGCGTGAGCCCGTAGGCTGGGATGAAATCCCAGCAGGTTGAGCCGCAACAAAGCTGGGATTTCATCCCAGCCTACGATTCGTGCGAACGGTTATACGCGGCGTCGGCTGCGCCGATACTGATCGAACAACACGGCGAGCAGCAGAATGCCGCCGCGGATCAGGTATTGATAGAACGTCGGCACGTTCAACAGGCTCATCACGTTCTGTACGGCGCCCATGATCAGCACGCCCACCAGCACGCCGGAAATCGTTGCCACGCCGCCGGTAAGCGATACGCCGCCAAGCACGCAGGCGGAGATCACGCCAAGCTCCAAACCCACGGATGTTTTTGGATCGCCCAGGCTCATGCGCGAGGCGAGCATCACGCCGGCAAAGCCTGTCACCAGGCCTTGCAGCACGAACACCATGATCTTGATACGCGTCACCGGCAAACCCGCGAGCAGCGCGGCTTCGCTGTTGCCGCCAACCGCGAGCACGTGCTTGCCGAACACGGTCTTGTTCAACAGAAAGCCGAACACGACGAAGCCGATGATGTTGCTCCAGATCGGGTAGGAGATGCCAAGGAACGAATCGCTACCCAGCGCAAAGAAGCCCTCCTGCGAAATCATCACCGCATCGCCGTTGGAAGTGATGTAGGCGAGGCCGCGCACTGCTTCCATCATCGCCAGCGTGGCGATCAGCGAGTTGATCTTGAAGCGCGCCACCAGCACGCCATTGATCAATCCCACCGCGCCGCCGGCCAGGATGCCGGCGATAACACCCAATAACACGCTATGCGTCTGCGTGATGACGGTGGCTGCGACCACGCCAGCAAACGCCACGATGGAGGCGACCGACAGATCGACCTCGCCCAGCGCCAGCACGAACATCATGGTGACAGCAATCGAGCCGATCAGCGTGACGGAAAGCAGCAGCCCCTGGATGTTACGCGTGGTGAGGAAATCCGGGACCGTCGCCGACAACACCACGAACAACACGACAAAGGCCACCACGATGCCTGACTTGTTGAGCAGGTTCCACGCACGCACGCGCAGTGGCACGGTGGGCGGCGCAGATGCCTGGGTGCTGGATGGGGTCTGCTCGGGTTGCATGGCTTGGCTCATCGTTAGCTCATCGGTAGTGCGTCAGCGCGGCAGCGCCATCTTGATCAATTCGCCGGGCGTCGCCTCGGCCTTGGGTACGTCGCCCACGATGCGTCCCTCGCGCATGACGATGATGCGGTCGGCCACGCCGATCACTTCGGCAAGATCGCTCGACACCATCAGCACGCTGCGTCCCGCTTCCGCCAGCTCGTAAAGCAGGTGGTAGATCTCTGCGCGTGCGCCGACGTCGATGCCGCGCGTCGGTTCGTCCATCAGGAATACCTCGATACGCTCGGCCAGCCAGCGCGACAGGATTACCTTCTGCTGGTTGCCGCCGGAAAGCGTACCGATGGCAGTGTCGCCGTTGCGCGTCTTGATGGCGAGCTTGCGGATGTAATCCTGTGTCAACGCACGCTCGCGCTTGGCGTCGAGCAGAAAGCCGCCGCGGCAGAAGTGGCGGCGCGCGCTGAGGTTGAGGTTGTCGGCGACCGACGCGATCGCGACGATGCCTTCTTTTTTGCGGTCTTCAGGACAAAGTGCGATACCGGCGCGCACCGCATCGCGCGGGCTGTTGAAATCAACGCGCTTGCCACTGAGTTCGACATGGCCTGCGCTGGCGCGCGTGGCGCCATAGATCAGCTTCATCAACTCGGAGCGGCCGGCGCCGACCAGGCCAAAGAAGCCGACGATTTCGCCACGCCGTGCAGTAAAGGATGCGGGTTCGGCGAGGCCAGGTCCCAGCAACCCTTTGGCTTCCAGCAGCACGCCGCCGGCGGCGCGCGGCCGATAGCCGTAGACGTCGGCGATCGGCCGGCCGACCATCGCGGTGATCAGTGCATGACGATCGACGTTGGTCATCGATTCGAACGTCTGGATGTGCTTGCCGTCGCGGAACACTGTGACGCGGTCACATAGCGCATCCACTTCTTCCATGCGGTGGGTGACGTAGATGATCGCGCGCCCATCGTCGCGCAGTGCGTTGATGATGCGAAACAGATTCTCGGTTTCACGCGCCGAGAGCGAACTGGTGGGCTCATCGAAGGCGATCACGCGCGCATCACGCATCAGCGCCTTGCCGATCTCGATCATCTGGCGCTGCCCGATGGAGAGATGCTTTACCGGCGTGCGTGGATCGATGTGTTCGCCAAGGCGCTTGAGTTCATTCATGGCGCGCGCGATCAGAGCGCGCTTGTCGACGACGCCGAGGCGGTGGGGCAGTTGGCCGAGCATCAGATTGTCGGCCACCGTCAGCTCGGGGACGAGGTGCAGTTCCTGGTAGATGATCGCGATGCCGGCGTCGATCGCGGCGCGTGTGCTGGCGAAGGTGTGCGTGACGCCATTCAAGCTCAGCGTGCCGGCCTGCGGGTGGTTGACGCCGGAGAGCACCTTCAGCAGGGTGGATTTGCCGGCGCCGTTTTCGCCCATCAGGCCATGTACTTCGCCTGCACGCACCTGCAGCGATACGCCATCGAGCGCGCGCACGCCGGGGAAACTCATGGTGATGCCGTCGAGTTCCAGGCAGGCGTGGTCGGGTTGTTGAATGGCTGTGCTCGTGTTGCTCACGGTTTCATTGTTTGCCTGTTTGTGTAGGTTGGGGTGCGAACCCCAACATTCCGATGTACATGCATGGCGATGTGGGGGTTCGCACCCAAACTTACGTTAGATACCCAGCTCTTCGCGTACCTTCTGCCAATTGTCGCGTGTCATCAGGGCCCCGGCCGTCTGCGTATCTGCTGGCGGCTCCTTGCCGGTGCGAATCCAATCCACCAGGTTCTGCGCACTGTCGCGGCCGTGATGGGTCGAACTCACCGCAATCGTGCCGTAGAACCCGGTGGGCTCTTTCTTCTGAAACTCCGCGAACGCTTCGCCGGCACCATTGATACCCACACCGATCACGTCCTCGGCCGGAATATGCAACTGCTCGGTCGCACGTACCGCGCCGAGCACGGTTTCTTCGTTGAGCGCGTAGATCACCCATTTCTTGATATCCGGATGCTGTGCAAGCACCGGGGACGCCGCGTTGAAGCCGCCCTCGTCGTCGGTGGTCCGCTGCGGTGCGTCGAAGATGTTTTCCTGCTTGAAGCCGCTGGCAAGCAATGTCTCGGTGGCGCCGTCGGTGCGCTGCTTGGCGGTGGGCAATTGGTTGTTGGTGATGCGCAAGGCGCCCACTTCCTCCGGTTTCCAGCCGCGCCGTTTCATTTCATCGGCGATGGCCTGGCCGACCTGGTTGCCGATCTTGGTGGAGGACATGCCCAAGTGCGGCACGCCTTCCAGCGGCTTGCCGGTGCCGTCGACCAGGCGATCGTCAACCGTCACGAACTTCATGTCGTATTGCTTGGCGTGTGCGCGGATCGCCGGCCCCAGGCGTACATCAGGCGCGCAGATCACGAAACCTTGCGCGCCTTGTGCACCGAGATTGTCGATGGCTGCCAGCACTTTTTCGCCGTCCGGCGTGCCGATGCTCACTACCGAGAAACCTTCCTTCTTGCCCAGTTCGGTGGCGGCTTTCTCTTCGTTGATGAACCATGCCTGCTCAGGCATCTTCACCAGAAAGCCGATCTTGATGGGTGCATCGGCGTGATGGCACGCGCCAATGCCGAGACAGGCCATGGCCGTAAGCATGGCGTGGAAAGCGTGGCGATGGATCTTGCGGCTCATGGTGCAGTCTCCCCAGACGTAACGATGGCGATAGCTTTTGCAGTCAGTGGCCGAACGCTTCCACGCCGATGTGTTTTCCCAGCAGGAACGCATCGGCGACCAGGCGCAGCGGGCGCCCGTCGACGTCGTCGGTGCGTTGCGCGATCAGTGCATGGAAGCGCTCATACAGCGCCGGATATTCGCGTTCGGCGCCAAGTTCCACCGGCTTGCCGGCAATCACCAGGCGCTTGCCGCCTTCGCTGAGCGCGAGCAGACCATCGGTGGTGTCGACGTCGATTTCCCATTGTTCGACCGGGCCATGGCGCCAGTCGAATTCCGCGCGCACCGGCACGCCATCGGCATCGATGCCATCGAGTTCAGCGGCAATCGGCGTGGCGCAATCGCTGGGAATATGCAGCGTGGCGTCACGCAGCAGCACGTCGCGCGGCAGGATTTCGGTGACGATGGACAGTGCGTTGATGCCAGGGTCGAATACGCCCAGGCCACCCGGTTCCCAGATCCATTGCTGGCCCGGATGCCAGCGGCGCACGTCTTCTTTCCAGCGTACGTGCACGGAGCGCAAGGTGCGATTGGCAAGCCATGCGCGTGCCGGCTCAACCGCGCTGCCGTAGCGCGAATGCCAGGTAGCGAACAGCGTGCGGCCTTGTTTGTGCGCGAGCGCACGCAGCGCTTCCACTTCGCTCACGCCGGTGCCGGGCGGTTTTTCCAGCATCACGTGCTTGCCTGCGAGCAAGGCGGCGCGGGCCTGTTCGTAGCGCACCTGCGGCGGTGCGCACAGCGATACGGCGTCCAGTTCCGGTTCGGCGGCGAGCAGCGCGTCGATATCCGGGTAGTTGCGCACATGCTCCACCTGCGCGTTGCGGCTGGCAGCGGCAACGAGCCGAAAGCCCGGGTTGTTCGCGATGGCGGGCAGATGCTGGTCACGGGCGATCTTGCCGACGCCGACGATACCTACGGTGTAGCACGCGTTCTGTTCTGTCATTTACTTACCCCAATGCAAGACGAGCGGATCAAGCCTGCGAGCGATGGCGATCAGCTCGGCGCGCGTGTCCGGATGCATCATGGGCAGCGGATGGCGTGGCCGTTCGCAGGCAATCACGCCACCTTCCTTCATTAGCGCCTTGCAGGCAAGCATGCCGGCCTGGCGGTTTTCGTGGTTGATCAGCGGCAGCCACTTCTGATACTGCGCAAACGCGTCGTCGTAGCGTCCTTCGCGGTGCGCTTCGATGATCGGGCGAATGCCATCGGGATAGCCGCCGCCGGTCATCGAGCCGGTCGCGCCGGCGTTCAAGTCCGCGAGCAGGGTGATCGCTTCCTCGCCATCCCACGGGCCTTCCACCGCATCGCCCGCCAGGCGCAGCATGTCGCGCAGCTTGTTGGCGGCGCCGGGCGTTTCGATCTTGAAGTAGGCGACGTGCTCGATCTCGCGCGCCATGCGCGCCAGGAACGCGGCCGAGAGTGCCGTGCCGCTGGCGGGCGCGTCCTGGATCATGATGGGAATGTCGATGGCATCGGAGACGCGCGCGTAGAACTCGTAGATCTGCGGTTCGGGCACGCGGAAGGTGGCGCCGTGATACGGCGGCATCAGCATCACCATCGCCGCGCCTTGCTCCTGCGCGCGCTTGCTGCGTGCGGCGCTGATGGCGGTGCCGTAGTGGGTGGTGGTGACGATCACCGGCACGCGCCCGGCGACGTGTTCGAGCACGGTGCGCGTGATGGTCTCGCGCTCCTCGTCGGAGAGGGAGAACTGCTCGGAGAAGTTGGCCAGGATGCACAGGCCGTCGGAACCGGCGTCGATCATGAAATCGACGGCGCGCTTTTGGCTGGCCAGGTCCAGTTCGCCGCTTTCGGTGAAGGTGGTGGGTACGACGGGGAAGATGCCGCGGTAGCGGGGTGTGCGGCGGGTGTCTGTTGATTCAGTCATCTGGTTTCCTTCATGTTGCCCCACACGATCCCCATTCTCGTCGCCCCGGCGAACGCCGGGGTCCAGTGTCGTCGAGAGGCCTAAAGTCGCTGGGTCCCGGCGTTCGCCAGGACGACGATGCATGAAGCACTGCAGCGAATAGGGACATTATTTGTTCGCAGCTTCCGGCTTGCCCGCAAACCGCCGGTGCAGGCCGAGCGGATTGCCATCACGCAACGCCTCCGGCAACAGCCCATCCGCAAAATTCTGATAACACACCGGCCGCAAAAACCGCTCGATCGCCGCGGTACCTACCGACGTACTGCGTCCATCCGACGTCGCCGGAAACGGACCGCCATGCACGATCGCATCGCACACTTCCACGCCAGTCGGAAAGCCATTCACCAGCAAGCGGCCGGCCTTGCGTTCGATCAAGGGCAGCAGCGTGTGGACAAGTTCGGCGTCGGCAGGCTCCATGTGCAGCGTGATGGTGAGCTGGCCTTCGAGCTTGCGCAGCAGCGTACGCAGTTCGGCGATATCCACGCATTCGACCAGCATGCTGCTTGGGCCGAATACTTCGTCACCCAGCGAAAGATCGGCGAGCAGATCGCTTGCGCGTACGCGCAACAGTGCCGGCTGCGCGCGATCCGGTGCGGAGGCGCCACGTGCAAGCGTGCTCACCTTGGCATGTTGCGTAAGCTTTTCGATGCCGCGTTCATACGCACGCAAAATACCGGCGGTAAGCATCACACCTGCCGGTGCGGCACCGAATTCGCGCGCGGCATGCGCTGCAAAGGCGTCGAAGTCAGCGCCGGCCAAACCAATCATCAATCCCGGATTGGTGCAGAACTGCCCGCAGCCCAACGTGGCCGACGCGGTGAATTCGCGTGCCAGTGCTTCGCCGCGCGCAGCCAGCGCACCGGGCAGCAACAGATTCGGGTTCACGCTGCTCATTTCAGCGTAGACGGGAATCGGCTCGTGCCGCGCCGCCGCCAGTTTCACCAGCGCCAATCCACCCGCGCGCGATCCGGTAAAGCCCACTGCGCGGATCGCCGGATGCTGCACCAAGGCGCTGCCCACTTCATGGCCCGCATCGAACAGCAATGCGAATACGCCAGCAGGCAGGCCGGCGGCCGTAACCGCTTGTTGGATAGCGCGGCCGATCAATTCAGACGTGCCCGGATGCGCCGGGTGTGCCTTCACCACCACCGGGCAACCTGCCGCGAGTGCGGACGCCGTATCGCCACCCGCTACCGAAAACGCCAGCGGAAAATTACTGGCGCCGAACACCGCCACCGGCCCAATGCCGATACGCCAGAAGCGCAGGCTGGTGCGCGGCGGTTGCCGCTCGGGCAGGGCGGGTTCGATGCGCGCGTCGAGTGCGTCACCGCTTCTCACCAGCGTGGCGAACATGCGCAATTGATTCGCCGTGCGCGCACGTTCGCCTTCCAGGCGCACGCGGGGCAGGCCGGTTTCGGCCATGGCGCGTTCGATCAACGTATCGCCGAGTGCTTCGATGCGTGCGGCGCAGTCTTCGAGGAATTGCGCGCGCGTTTCGAGGGGCAGGGCGCGGTAGGTATCGAAGGCTTCGTCTGCCAGTTCGCAGGCGCGGTCGACGTCGGTGCGCGATGCGCTGTGGAAGACGGGTTGGGCGATGGGCTCGCCGCTTGATGCGTCGGATGCGCGGAACGCTGTGCCTTCGCCGCGATGTGTGTTGCCCGCGATCAGTGATTCACCGGTTATGGAGGTCATCGTATTTCACCCAAATTGCTTTTACTGAAAGGAGCCCACAGCGCGTAGTGCGTATTGCTTGCCGTGATCAGCAATCGCCGGAAACTTTTGCTCGTCATTCCAGCGAAAGCTGGACGTAGCGCGAAGCGCGGAGAACGTCCGAATGGACGGCCCCGAAGGGGTGAGCGAAGCGAATCATCCAGCGACTTTGGAGCGGAAAGGCACTGGATTCCAGCTTCCGCTGGAATGACGAGTGGGGAATTTTTGGCGTGACGGCAATACACGCGCTACCCCTCAATGCGAATGCCGCGGCACGCCAGCACCACGCTTGCCCACCAGAAAATCCAGATCGCAGCCTTCGTCAGCCTGCAGCACGTGATCGATATAAAGCCGCGCGTAGCCACCCTTGCCTTGCTGCTCCGCCACGCCAGGTGCAGCAGCGGGATTGATCTCGCTCAAGCGGCGCTGCAGCTCTTCATCGCTGATATCCAGATGCAATCGTCCGGCCTCGCAATCGAGCTCGATCCAGTCGCCATTGCGCACCGCCGCCAACGGACCGCCGGCAGCCGCTTCCGGCGCCACGTGCAACACCACCGTGCCATACGCGGTGCCGCTCATGCGCGCATCGGAAATGCGCACCATGTCCTTCACGCCTTGGCGCAACAGCTTGGGCGGCAAGCCCATGTTGCCGACTTCGGCCATGCCCGGATAACCGCGTGGGCCGCAGTTTTTCATCACCAGGATGGAATCCTTGTCGACCTCGAGCGCTTCGTCGTTGATGGCCGCCTTGTAGTGATCGAAATTCTCGAACACCACCGCGCGGCCACGATGCTTGAGCAACTCGGGTGTCGCCGCCGAAGGTTTCAGCACCGCACCGTTCGGCGCCAGATTGCCGCGCAGGATGCAGATGCCACCATCGGCGATCAGCGGGTGGTCGAGCGGACGGATCACTTCATCGTCAAAGATCGGCGCTTCGCGCACGTTGTCCCAGATCGACTTGCCGTTGACGGTCAACGCATCGGGATGCGGCAAACGATTCGCTTCACCCAGCCGGCGCAATACCGCGGGCAAGCCACCGGCGTAATAGAACTCTTCCATCAGGAAGCGTCCCGATGGCTGCAGGTCGACGAGGGTAGGGGTGTGGCGGCCGATGCGCGTCCAGTCTTCCAGCTCCAGTGGTACGCCGATGCGGCCGGCGATGGCTTTGAGGTGGATCACGGCGTTGGTCGAGCCGCCGATCGCCGCGTTGGTGGCGATGGCGTTTTCGAATGCCTCGCGCGTAAGGATCTTCGAGAGCGTCAGGTCTTCAAGCGCCATCTGCACGATGCGGATGCCCGACATGTGCGCGAGCACGTAGCGGCGCGCATCCACCGCGGGAATCGCCGCGTTGTGCGGCAGCGAGACACCGAGCGATTCGGCCATGCAGGCCATCGTCGAGGCGGTGCCCATGGTGTTGCAGGTGCCCGCCGAACGCGACATGCCTGCTTCGGCGGAAAGAAAATGATGCAGGTCGATCTCGCCGGCCTTCAACGCTTCGTGCAGGCGCCACACGGCGGTGCCCGAGCCGATGTTCTTGCCTTCGAGCTTGCCGTTGAGCATGGGGCCGCCGGTGACCACGATGGCCGGCACGTCGGTGCTCGCTGCGCCCATCAACAAGGCCGGTGTGGTCTTGTCGCAGCCGCACATCAACACCACGGCATCGATAGGGTTGCCGCGGATCGCCTCTTCCACATCCATCGCGGCGAGGTTGCGCGTGAGCATCGCCGTGGGGCGCAGGTTCGATTCGCCGTTGGAGAACACCGGGAATTCCACCGGAAAGCCACCGGCTTCATAGACACCGCGCTTGACGTGTTCGGCCAGCTTGCGGAAGTGCGCGTTGCAGGGCGTGAGTTCCGACCAGGTGTTGCAGATGCCGATGATGGGCCGACCGTCGAACTCGTGGTCGGGAATGCCCTGGTTCTTCATCCAGCTTCGATACATGAAGCCGTTCTTGTCCGTGGTGCCGAACCACTGTTGAGACCGCAACTTGGGTTTGTTAGCCGACATGGTCCGTGAGGGGGTAGATGGGGCAACCGCAGTCTAGAAATAAGGGCGATAACCTTCCAATAAGAAATTGCAGCTATGCCATATCCAGATCGATATCGATGCCGCGCAGGTTGGGTGAGCGCAGCGTAACCCAACGAATCGCTCCGAAAATGTTGGGCTACTTAGGCCGTACCTTGCTCGAATAGCTTAAATCGTCGTCCCGGCGAAAGCCGGGACCCAGTGACTTTTTGGAGCGCCGAAAGCCCCGGCTTTCGCCGGGCGACGATGCCTGAGTTAGTGCCATTGGCGCCAACCCAGCCTGCCGGTGCTGCGGCGGCGCCATCACCACGGCACCGTCCGCCCGAGATAATCCAGGTACTGCAAACCCGGCTTGCCGCGCACGGCAAGCAAGGTGTTCACCACGTTGGGAATGCTTTCCTCGATGGCCAGCGGCGCATCCGCTCCGCCCATATCCGTGCGCACCCACCCCGGCGCCATCAACACCATCGCCCGCCCATCCCGATGCCGCGCCGCAAAGCTGCGCATGAACGTATTCAACGCCGCCTTGCTGCCGCGATACACCTCGCGCATGCCGTTGGTATTGTTCGCGACACTGCCTTGGCCGGACGACATCACGCCTACGATGCCGTCGTCGGCGACGAGGTCGTAGAGCGCTTCCACCACGCGCATCGGGCTCAATGCGTTGGTCACCATCACGCGGATGAATTCTTCGGTGGATACCTCGCCGATCGTTTGCTGCGGATGGTTGGTGACGCCCGCATTGACGAACAGCATGTCGAAGGTTTTCCCGGCCAGGCGAGCGCGAAGTGCGGCGATTTGCTCAGTCACCGTGATATCGACGTGCTCGACACGGACATGTTCCGGCAGGCGCTGCGATAGCGCGTGCAGTTGGGTGCCGGCCGAGTTTCGCGTTGTGCCAAGCACATGCCAGCCGCGTTTCACAAACTCCTCCGCCATGGCGTAGCCAAGCCCGCGTGAGGCGCCGATGATCAGCACTGTTTTGCGTGACGGGTGGCTGGGGTTCGTCGCTGTTGTCATGGTCATTACCTGCCGAAGCACGAAAGCTTGTCGTCAAACTAGGGATGCTCTGATCTATTCCATGCACCCGGCATGACGTCCAGAAGGCCCGCAGGGTGTGTTGCGTAGCGCAGGGCAGACTGGCCGTCTGTTCAAGCCGCGCATACCGTGCGGTGACGGGTACATGGAATAGATCAGAGCATCCCTAGAATACGAATAACTATTCGCATTCACTATTCGCGTTCCAGGAGCCTCCATGGCAAAGCGCAAGACACCCGTCATTTCCGCGCGAAAACAGCCTAGTCAAGTGCGCTCCACGCAACTCGTCGCGGATATTCTCCAAGCGGCTATTCGCGTTCTTGTGCGCGATGGCGCGCGTCATTTCACGGCTGCCCGCGTCGCGGAAACCGCGGGCGTCAGCGTGGGATCGCTGTATCAATACTTTCCGAACAAAGAGGCGATCCTGTTCCGGTTGCAGGCGGAAGAATGGCGGCAAACCATGGGTCAGCTCGAGCGCATTCTTGGCGATGCAAGCGTGCAACCGGCTGAGCGGCTGAAGACGGCGGTTGAAGTGTATTTCCGTTCCGAATGCGATGAGGCGGCTTTCCGCAGCGCCTTGGAAGAGGCAGCGCCGTTGTACCGCGAGGCGCCCGAGTCGCGCAGCCATGCCGAGGAAGGTCGCCAGCTGATGGAAAACTTCATGCGGGATGCGCTACCCACCGCATCCGAGCAAGAGCGTGTGTTTGCAGCGGACATGATTGGCACCGTCATGTCCGCTGTCGGCAAGGCCATTTCCAGCCAGGAGCGGCCGAGTGCCGAGGTCGATAAATTTGCAGCGGCGGTTGGGGAAATGTTCTGTGCCTACTTGGAACGGCTGAATCCAGAACCGTAGGTTGGGGTGCGAACCCCAACATCGCCATGGCGATCATCACGCTATGTTGGGGTTCGCACCCCAGCCTACGCGGAGATGGCCATCCAGGGCATTCAGAAACGGATGTGTTGATTTATAGACATGCCCTTATGTCGCCATCAGCCAACAGATGCGCAAGATCTGGCCGAACAGCGCCGTGCTTGGCGGCATGGTCGATGCCAAAGGAACCAGCCACGGCAAATCCTTTGTGCTGCATGCTCGTTTCGTCGACGTAGGGACGAAACGCGATGGCAAGTGGCAGGTGATCTTTACCCAGATCCGCAACGCAGCATAAGGTCTCGCCAATACCCGCGTGGGTTGCCGTGACACTAGGCCCGGCTTTCGCCGGGCGACGGTGATGGAGGGACTTTCATCACAACGAGTAGCGGAACCGCACGATTGTTGGGGTGAGCGAATGCGACCCCCAACCTTCAGGTACTTGCATATCACTCTTTGGCGGTCATCAATATTCGCCATACCGCCCTTGCACCGATTTCAACAACGCCTGCGTGTCATAACCCACGCCATCCTTGAACACGGTTTCGACATGCTCGATGTCATCAATGTGCTGCACGGGATTACCTTTCACTATCACCAAGTCAGCATCCTTGCCTGCGGCGATCGAACCGATGCGGTCCTGCAAACCTAGATAAAGCGCCCCGTTATAGGTGGCTATATGAATCGCCTGCTCCGGCGTGAAGCCTTCTTCAACCAGCAATTCCACTTCGCGCAAATCGCCGAAACCAGGCACGATGCCGCCATCGCCGGTGGGATCGGGGCCCGCCAACAGCAATCCACCCGCAGCGACGAATGCGCGTTCCATCGCCATGCCATGTTGAAAGGTGATGGCGCGCTGCTTCACCCGTTCGGCCGACAGTGCGTCGGCATGCGCGCGCCACAAGAGATAATCATGTTTTGCCTGCGGGCTGAGCATGGCCATGGCTTGCGGCCCAAGCGAGCGATGCGGCAGATCCTGTTCGAACACCGGCAACGTGGAGGTGATCGCCACATGATGCGCGACAAGATCCTGGATCAGGCTTTTGGCGTCGCTGCCTTGTGGGTCCATGGCATGCAGCGTATCCATGCCGTCGGAATCGGTGCAGGTGTCCGGTGCTTTGCCAGGATCATGTTCGGTGTTGACGAAGAAGCCGTGCTCGAGGTTATCGATACCGATGTCAGCGGCTTCGCGGTAAGTGACCGCGCACAAATGGCCGGTAATCTTTAGCCCCAGGCTATGCGCCTCGTCCACCGCGGCCTTCAATTCGGCACGCGTCAGATCCATGTAAGCCTTGAACGAGGTCACGCCTTGCTTCGCCCAGAATGCCACGGTTTGCTTCGCATCGTCGGGATCGCGGATGGGATGCATCTGGATAAAAGGCGAGTTGGCGCCTTCCAGATACGGTCCCGTCACATCCATGTGCGGGCCAGGCAGCTCGCCTTTGTCGATCGCGTGCTTGAGGTTGAGATCGGTATACGGTTCGACGCTACCGGTAGTGCGCAGCGTGGTGACGCCATTGGCGAGATAAAGCCGTGGCGCGGAGAACGCCATTTCCGGCAGCAGCAGCGGCGAATCGCTGTGCAACTTCGCGTCGAGATTGGGCACGGCGATATAGAAGAGATGATCGTGCATGCCGACCAGGCCGGGAAAAACGGTATGCCCGGAAAGATCGATACGCTTGGCCTTGGCGGGAATCGCCATATCGCTCGCGCCTACGGCGGCGATCTTGCCGTTCTCGATCAAAATCGTCTGGTTATCGTGCGCCGGGGCGCCGGTGCCGTCGATCACGCGCACGTGCGTCAACGCGACCTCGGCGGCATTCACCTGCACGAACGGCTGCACGGCCTTGCCCGGCGCTGGGGCTTTCGGCAAAACGACGGGAGCAAGGTCCAGCGTCGTGGCGCCGATGGCGCTCGCACCGATCGATATGGCTACCGCAGCTGCTATCACACGTCGCATGGCTATTCCTTAAGTCAGGCGTGGCGGGCGTGAATCCCCAGGGCTCAGGGCCCGCCGGCACTATATCGCCGTGGGTATTTGCAGGGAAACATGTCGATTTCTAACTACCAGCTTCGTCGTCCAAGCATCCCAACCCAAAGGAATTCCCATGAAATACCTCGGCCTCGCCTACTTCACCCCCGAAAAATTCGCCGCCATGGCGCCCGACGACGTCAAGGCGCTGGTAAGCCAATGCCCGGCGTTGGACGAGAAAATGCGCGCTACCGGCAAGGTTCTGGTTTCCGCCTCGCTTGGCGATCTGGAAGGCTGGCGCACACTTCGCACGCGCAGCGGCAAGATGCTCGTCAGCGATGGCCCCTACACGGAGTCGAAGGAAGTAGTGGGCGGCTTGTTCATTGTCGAGGCGGACAGCCAGGAAGAGGCGCTGCGCATCGCATCCATGCACCCGGCCGCCACGCTGGGTGAAGAAGGTGAATGGGCCGTTGAGCTGATACCTATGGATTTTTACTTGGCTCCGTAAATGCTGCGGATGCTGGTTTGGTCTCGTTCGGTCTGACCAGGAATTTTGATATGTCCGCTTTTTACTAAAGGGCACTTCTATAAATTGCCAGCCAGCTGTCGCTCGCTCCCTCTCCCTGCGG
>NZ_DATEJY010000034.1:0-7371 GCF_035277725.1 Dyella sp.
CCATTGGCCGGCGATGGCGTTGTGTACGGATAAACCAAACTGGGTCGGCGAAAGCGGCTGTTCGTCCGCGACTTCGCTGAGCAATGCGAAGGTGCGTGGCGTTTCGCCATGGCGCGAGGCGAACACGAACGGCAGTTGTTCGTTATCGCCGCAGAGCGGCCAGGCAACGTGTATGGTCATGCGCGCCAAGCGGCTGAGCCGGCGGCGTTGCATGGGGGGCAGGAAATCGCAGGCGGGCTGTTCCTGGTTGTCGGGCAGGGGCGTTGGGTGGCTGGCCCAGGCCTGCCAGGCGTCGTCGGTGTCGAGGGTGGGTGCCCAGAGATGGAGGTGGTGGATGTGGAAGTGCATCAGGTCACCACTGTCTGCACAGATGCCTCACCGTCATTCCGGCGAAGGCCGGAATCCAGTACGAATACGCCGTGCGCAGCACTCAACACATTTTTATGCCGTGTGCAGCGCACGCCATGTTTCACTGGATTCCGGCCTTCGCCGGAATGACGGTGAGGGGAGTTGGCGATCATCGCGATCATCAATCGAGTGCCTTGAACACCAGCGACGTATTGATCCCCCCAAACGCGAAGTTGTTGTTCATCACATACTCCACCCGCATCGCCCGCCCGCCATTGACGATGTAATCCAGCTCTGCACATGCCGCATCCGGTTCGACAAGATTGACCGTCGGCGCAAACCACCCATCGCGCATCATCTGCACCGCCCACCACGATTCCAGCGCGCCGCACGCGCCCAGCGTATGCCCGACGTAGCTTTTCATGGAACTCACCGGCACGCGCTTGCCGAGCACTTGCGCTGTCGCATGGCTTTCTGCCACGTCGCCACGATCGGTCGCGGTGCCATGTGCACTCACATAGCCGATCGCATCCGGAGCAAGCTGCGCATCCTGCAGCGCAAGCTGCATGGCCGTCGCCATCGTTTCGCTGGTGGGCTGGGTGATGTGGTTGCCATCGGAGTTGCAACCGAAGCCCACAATTTCCGCATAGATACGTGCACCACGTGCGCGGGCGTGTTCGTATTCCTCCAGCACCAGCGTGGCCGCGCCTTCGCCGACCACCAAGCCATCGCGCGCCTTGTCGAACGGGCGTGGCGTCAACGGTGCATCGTCGTTGCGCGTACTGGTGGCGAACAGCGTGTCGAACACTGCCACGCCCGGGCCGGAGAGTTCTTCGGCGCCGCCACACAGCATCAGCTTCTGCTTGCCCTGCTGGATGGTCTCAAAGCCATAGCCGATCGCCTGGCTGCCCGACGTGCAAGCGCTGGAGGTCGGCAAGATGCGCCCCTTCAAGCCGAAGAACACACCGACGTTCACCGCCGTGGTATGCGCCATCATCTGCACGTAGCTGGTGGCCGTCACGCCCTGCATGGAACCGGTTTCCAGCATGCGGCCCATCACGCGTACCGGTTCCACGCTGCCGCCAGACGAACCGTAAGCCACGCCCATGCGTCCATCGCCGATGCTGGCGTCATCCAGCAAGCCGGCATCGCGCAGTGCGCGTTCGCTGGCCGCCACCGCCAATTGCGCCACGCGGCCCATCGAGCGCAGATGCTTGCGCGGCCAATCGGGAATCTTGAAATCGTCCACCGGACAACCCAGCCGGCTGTTCAAGGATTCATAGAAATCCCACTCCGGCATCCTGCGCACGGCGTTGCGGCCTTCGCGCAAACGCGACTCGATCTGCGGCCAATCGTGCCCCAGCGGCGTAATGCCGCCCATGCCGGTAATAACAACGCGCTTCATGGGCGAGTGCTCCATGCAAAAAGTGAGTTCATAGCGATGATGCCCTGGGTGCCGTGCTGGCAGGCACCAGCACGGCAGTGAAACCGATGCCAAGCAAAAGGGTAAGGCCGAAATCCTGCAACGCCGGCATCGAACTCCACGCCAGCAGGCCGAACGAAAGCAACGCGGTGACGGCGGACAGCAACACGCTGGCGTACATCGCGCCGGGGCGGTGCCTAACATGCGGTTCGCCTTCGCGCAGAAAGACGGCGTAGTTCGCACCCACGCCAAGCACCAGCATCAAGGCCATCCAGTGGAACAGCGTGAGCGGATGATGCAGATAACCGAGCGTCGCCAGCGTAAAGCCGATACCCAGCACCGGCGGCGCCAGTACGCGCGGTACGCTGCGCCAGCCATAGCGCCAACCGAATACCGGCACGATCAACAACACGGCGGCGAGCAGCCAGACACTGGCGTAGCGCCGGTATCGGCCGAATAGCTGGGAAACGCCCGCTGCTTTGTCCGCCAGCGTGATACCCGGCAGATTCGCGGCGGCTTGCTTGAGCAATATGCTGGAGGCATCACCCTGTGGCAGCACCAGCGATGCCACGCCGTTTTGGGCGTCATCCCCCATCCACAAATAACGGAAGGGCGTGGCGGCCGGTGTCTTCAGCCAGTCTTGCAAGTTCAGCGACGTGCCGGGCCACGCTTGCAGGTAGCGATCGATGTCGGCATCGCGAAAGCCGGCATCATGCAACCGTTGGCGCATGCGTTCCGGCTGCGCAAAAAGCGGCGCCAGCAAGGCCTGGTTCGCGCGTTGTCGTTGCAGCGAAGGCACCATCCCGGCCAGGCCGACCCAGCCTTGCAGTTGTCCGGCATCCGTCATCGCTTGCAGGCGTTGTTCCAGCGCTTCCTCGCGTTGCAATACCTGTTCCTGGTCCGCCCCTTGCACCAGGTAGAACTGCGTGCCGTTGCCGAGGCCGGTGATGTCGCGAATCTGCTTTTCCTGTGCGACCAACTCAGCCGGAGGCGAAATCAGCAGGTGTACGTCGTCGTCGTGATGCATCTGCATCCAGCCCGGTATCGCCAGCAGCAAAGCGAGTACCGCAAGAGCTACGCCGCGCCATCCCGCCGTACAGCGGGCGACGATGTTTTGCAATACCAGCGCCCAACCAACGGAGAGGCTGCTCAACGGTTTGGCCGTCCGCTGCAGCAACGCCGGCAGCAGGAAGAACACGCTCAAGCAAGCTGCCGCCATGCCAACCACTGCAAAGCAAGCCATCTGCCGCAATGCCGGGAACGGCACCATGCCGAGCAAGGCATAGCCAAGCAGCGAGGTGCCCAATGCCAACAGCAGGGCGGGGCGCACTTGCTGCAAACCTTTGCGCGGCTCCCACGCATTGCCGGCATTGGCGCGCGCAGTGAGGTACTGGATGGAATAGTCCACCGCTTCGCCGAGCAGCGCCGCACCGAATACCAGCGTAAGCAGATAAATCTGTCCGAATACCAGCACGCTGATCGCCGTCGCAGCGACGATGCCGATGGCGGTGGAAAGAAACGCCAGCAACAGCGGACCGGGCGAGCGGAATACCAGCAGCAATAGCACGGCAATGCCGAGCGTGGAAATCAGGCCCACACGGTGCACATCGCGTTCGGCACCGCTGCGTGCGGCGGCGGCGTAGAACAGGGCGCCCGTACGCAGCACGCGCGTGCCGGGATGATCGTGTTCGATGCTGCGCTCGGCCTGATCCAATGCATCCAGGGCGCGATGCTGGATGGCATCGTCGTACGACGATCCACTCAGCGTCGCCGTCACCAGTACGTAGCTGCCGTCATCGCGATGCGCGGTCAGCAGATTATCTTCCGGCAACAGCGGCGAGCGGCTCCACGGTTGCTGTTCCAGCCAATGCTGCAGCCAGCCGAATGGATCATCCTGCAAACGCGTGCCCACGCCGGTGACGAACGGCTCATTGATGCGTTGAGCCAATGCCTGCTTGGGATCGTAACCAGGTTGCGCGAGTGCCTGGCGATCTGCGTCCGTCAGCAGGTTGAAGCGATGCGCCAGGTAAGGCGTGATCAGCTGCTGCAGATCGAACGGCGGCAATTCGGCCGTGACGGAGGCAAACACGTTGTTCTTTGCCAACCTCTGTCCGAGGTCGCGCGCAGCCGCTTTCGCTTGTGCATCGTCGGCATTCGCCACTACCAGCACCACGCGATCGCCATTGGCATGCGCCAACCGTTGCGCGGCCACTTCGGCCAGCGGATCGTGTTCGGTTGCCGGCAGCATCGCCAGCAAGTCCGTCTGGATCGGCGAGCGATCGCGCCCGAACAGCAGCCATGCGCCAAGCGCGGCGATCAGCAGCGTCGCCACCGTGAAGCCGATTGCGCGCAGCCGCAGGTTCCGTTCCGTCATGGCAGACCGAGCGCGTGTTTTTCCTGCGCGCTCAGCGGGCCGGCGTCGCGGGTGTCGGTCATCTGGATATCGGTTTGGGTGCCGTCCTGCATGTCGATGCGGATGCGTTGCAGGTATGTGCCGCCGTCGAGCTGGATATCGCGCAGCACTTGCGCCACGCGTGACTGCTTGGGCGTGAAGTGCAGGTTCCACTGCGCAACGGTGCCGTTCGCTTGCACGGTGAACTGTCGTTCTACCTCATCCAGCTGCCCGGTGAGCATGCCTTGCAGCATCTGCGAAATCTGCCCGACACCGCGTTCGTTGCGCACCGATTGCATGCGGCCATTGGCATCGATGCGCACGGTGCGCTTGTCGGTCAATGCCAGCGTTTCCTGATACGGCTGCTGGATTTGCCACAGCATGCCGTGGCCAGTGGCGAACAGCAGCTGGCCACTGCTGGTTTGCGGCTGCGTGAGCGCAGGGGATTGGCGTTGCTGAGTGAAGCTGGCACGGATGGCGGTGTGTTGGCTTAGCTGGTTGACGATGGCGTGCAGGAGGTCGCTGCTTTGGGCATGGGCGTTGAGGCAGGCGAACAGCAGCGCAACGAATGTGTATTTCGCCAGCATGTTCAGAAGGCCGTCATTCCCGCGAAAGCGGGAATCCATTTTCACGGATGCATCAGAGCGCAGTGGGTTGACCAGCATTCGCTGTTCAAAAGCGCCTCCGCTTTCGCGGGAATGACGGCCAGGTGAGTTCATCTGGAATACGTGTATCAAGCCACGCATGCAACACCCCTCTGCCACTTCCGCCACAACAACCCCGGCGCCCGCGGCAACATCCCAAGCAACAATCGCGTATGCATCGCGGAGATCCGCAGGTTGTCGTGCAGCATATGGAAATGGGACAGGCCGTTTTCCGGATAGATCACCCGGGTCGGCAGGTTGCGCACCGGTACGCCGCGCCAGATCAGGCGTACCGCCACCTCGGTGTCGAAATCCATGCGCGCGGGCAGGGGCGCGCGATCGATCTCGGCACACGTCGCGTCCAGCGGGTAGAGACGGTAGCCGCACATCGAATCACGCAGCGTGAACGACAGGGTTTCCATCCACACGCACACGTGCGTGACGTAGCGTCCGTAGAGCCGCGCTCGTGGCACGCTCGCGTCGTAGATCGGCTGGCCGCACACCATCGCGTGGATATCCGCACGGCCTTCGGCGAGAAAACGCGGCACGTCGGCCACGTCGTGCTGGCCATCGGCATCGATCTGCAGCGCGTGCGTAAAACCGGCATCGCGTGCGGCAATAAATCCCGCCGTAATGGCGCGGCCCTTGCCGCCATTGCGCACCAGGCGAATCACTTGTACGTGTTCAGAAACCAATCCATCCAGCACTGCGCGCGTAGCCTCATTACTACCATCATCCACGATCACCACCGGCAAGCCATGCGCGCGCAGCGCCGTTACCGTGGCGGCGATGGTGTCCTTGTGGTTGTAGATGGGAATCAGTGCGCAGGGGTGGAATGCTCCCGCGGCAGCAGCTGGCGCAAGCGGCATGAGGGAGCCTGCCTGCGTTCAGCGCGTCAGCAGCGTGCGCACGTTGGCGACCACGTCGCCGACCGTGCGCACGTTCTTGAAATCCTCGGGCTTGATGCGCATGCCAGTCATGTCCTGCACCTGGATGGCCAGGTCTACGGCATCGATGCTGTCGAGTTCCAGGTCGGTGAACAGATGGCTGTCAGGCGTGACCCGCGCAGGATCGATCTCGAAGGTTTCCTGCAGCACATCCTTGAGCCTGAGCAGGATGTCCTCGTCGCTGATCCCGGTTTCCAACATTGCGTTCATACACACCCAGCCTGCTCGCTGCCCTGCATACCTTCCCCGTGCCCTTATCGGCAGGCCTTGATTGCGCTGCAGGGCTGTCGGAGAAGCATCGATTGTTCCTAACCCGCAAAGCGGGTTCCCCTGAGACCTTTACTAATGGAAGCAAGGCCTTACCGCACGTGTTCTTGCGGTGAAAAGTCTAGCAGAACTGTCAGGGCCAACGGCCGGCGCGGACAAAAGAAAACGCCGGTCGGGCGACCGGCGTTTTCGATACTGACAAGTACAGTTTTACTGGCCGCGCATGCGGCCGGCAAAGCGCGGCGCGCCGTTGCCCATGTGCGGCAGCTTGATCTTGCCGATCGAGCTGATGCGCTCTTCGGCCAGACGGTCGGCCGCCTTGTAGGTCGGCACGTTCTGCGTCTTGCTGATTTCGAAGATGCGGCCCAGGTTGTAGTAGATGGTGCGCATCATGCGCATCGCGCGTTCGCGGTTGTAGCCGTCGATTTCCAGCGACACGTTCATCACGCCGCCGGCGTTCACGGCATAGTCCGGTGCGTACAGCACGCCACGGCGCTGCAGTTCTTCACCGATGGCGTCGGTGGCGAGCTGGTTGTTCGCCGCGCCGCAGATGATCTTCGCCTTGATGCGATCGATGGTCTGTTCATTCACCGTGCCGCCCAGTGCACAGGGCGAGTACACGTCGGCGTTCACGTCGTAGATTTCATCCAGGCCCACGGCTTCGCAGCCCAGCTCATCCACGCAGCGTTGCACGGCATCCTTGTTGATGTCGGTGACGAACACCTTCGCGCCTTGCTCGCGCAGCAGCTTGATGAATTCGCTGCCCACGTGGCCGGCGCCCTGCACGGCGTAGCTGTACTTGCCCACGTCTTCGTTGCCGTACTTGAAGTTGAGCGCGGCCATCAAGCCCTGCAGCGTGCCGTACGCCGTGAACGGCGAGGGATCGCCCGAACCGCCATGCACCTGGTGCACGCCGGTAACGTATTCGGTTTCGCGGAACACGTATTCCATGTCGTTGACGTCGATGCCGACGTCTTCGGCCGTGATGTAGCGGCCGTTGAGCGAGTTGACGAAACGGCCGAACGCGCGGAACAGCGCTTCGGATTTGTCCTTCGACGGATCGCCGATGATCACCGCCTTGCCACCGCCCAGGTTCAGGCCGGCAACCGCGTTCTTGAAGGTCATGCCGCGCGACAGGCGCAGCACGTCGTTCACTGCATCTTGCTCGGTCTTGTACGGCCACATGCGCAGGCCGCCCAGTGCCGGGCCCAGCACCGTGTTATGGATCGCAATGATGGCTTTCAGGCCAGCGTCTTGGTTGTGGCAGAAGACGACTTCTTCGTGGCCTGTTTTAGCGATGGTTTCGAAAATCATTGGAACTTGAACTCCACGTTTGACGGTGCTGGGGAA
>NZ_DATEJY010000035.1:0-50132 GCF_035277725.1 Dyella sp.
AATCCACATGTGGCAAGTTCAGCATCGCATCGAACACCATCGGCATCAGGTCGGTGCCGACCGAACCTGGCGAATTCCACATCGAGACGATGCCGACGTGATACTTCGGCAGGAACGCGATCATCGTGCGATACCCCTCCACGGCGCCGGCGTGGAAGATCATGGTTTCGCCTGCGTAATTGAACACGCGCCAGCCCAGCGCGTAGCTCGCCGACATGAGGCGGGCGCGTCGCCATGGCGAGCCGTGCATCTCGCCTGGCGTCGGTACGCCCGGTTCGTGCAGAACATCCAATAACGATTGCGGCAGTACGTCGGGACGGCCGCCCATCTGCGCGATCAGCCATTGCTCCATGTCGCGCAGGCTGGCGTTGACGCCGGCGGCGGGAGCCACGCGGTAATAGGCTTCCTTCGGCTCGAACGATTCCCACTCGTGCGCGCCATGCGGGCGATGCGGATGCGCCCAGCTCTTGCTGCTTTCCAGTGCTTCGCGGCCGTAGCTGGCGGTGGTCATGCCCAATGGAAAGAACAGCCGCTTATCCACCTGGTGATAGAAAAAGTCACCGGTCTCGGCATAGATCACATCGCCGATCAGGCTGAAGGCAACGTTCTGGTAGCCGTAGCACTCACCGACGTTGCAGGTCAGCGTCACTTCGTCGAGCTTGCGCACCAGTTCCTCGTAGGGAACGTTGTCTTCCAGCATCTGATCGTAGGTGTTGTGCGGTAGCCCCAGGCGTTGTCCGAGGATGTCTCCCACCGTGGCAGCACCAGATGCTTGCGCGTCTTTCAGCTGGAAGAACGGCAGCACGCCGGCCAGCTTGGTATTCCAGTTGAAGTGGCCATCGTCGATCAGCAAGCCGGCAACGGCGGTGGCAAACGCTTTGGAAAGCGACGCCAGACGGAACACCGTGGCGGGTGTGACCGGCTCCTGCGTGGCCACGTCCGCGTAGCCGATCGTGCGTTCGAAAGCCACCTTGTTGTCCACTACTACCGCAGTGGCCATGCCGGCCACTTCGTTACGCTGTGCCACCACGTCCAGCCAGTGCGCATATGCATCCGTGGCGGCCTTGATGCGTTCGGGTGGAAGGCTGGTGATGAGCGCCGTGGCATCCTGGCTCGGCGAGCGGATGTCCGGCGTGGATGTCGTGCTCGTCGATGCGCACAGGACGGAAGCGGGTAGCCAGGTGGTGGCGAGGCCGAGCAAGCCGGCGATCAGCAGGGGAAGCTTACGAAACTGCATGCGACTCGCTTCTTGCAGGTGTATTGCCAGGCTAGCAGCCAGTTGGAATCGTCCATGGATAAGTGCCGGAATTGTGCTGTACTTCGGGCGGCGTCACAACGCTGTGATGCCGCCGGGCTCGGCGTGCTGCACTGCGTCGGAACAGGCCGTTACGACCCCGGGTTCAGCAGGCCGGCGTGCTAGTCTTGCGCCGCCTCCCGCTGGAACCTGACCGGTGCGTTTGCCGCTCCCTGATTCTCCACGCCGAGACGCCACGCCCATGGTGTCGGCACTCGCGTTCTTTTTCCTGCTGACCTCGTATTACATCGTCCGCCCGGTGCGTGATCAGTTGGGCGGAGCGGTGGGCTCGGCGCAATTGCCGCTGTTCTATCTGGCGACGTTCGTGGCCATGCTGCTGCTGACGCCGGTGTTCGGCATGCTGGTGGCGCGCTTTCCTCGGCGGCGCTTGCTGAGTTGGAGCTACAGCTTCTTCATAGTCTGCCTGCTTGGTTTTATCCCGGCGTTTCTGGCGCAGGATCGCATCGGCGCGCGTGTCCTGGGCGTGGTGTTCTTCATCTGGGTCAGCGTGTTCAACCTGTTTGTGGTGTCGCTGTTCTGGAGCTTCATGGCGGATGTCTTCGACAGCCGCCGCGCGCGCGAGGTGTTTTCGCTGATTGCGCTGGGCGGCATGGCTGGCGCGATATTTGGTCCATCGATAACGAGCCTGCTGGTGGGCTTGATCGGCGTGGCGCCTCTGCTACTGGTTTCGGCCACCATGCTGGGTATGGCATTGCTCCTGTTGTTGCGTATTTCGGTGCAACGCGCGGAAAGCGACAACGCGGAACAACCGATCGGCGGTTCGCTCTGGGCTGGCATACGGGAACTGTGGTCGCGCCCATTCCTCCGCTTGATGGCCATCCTGATGCTGCTGGGCGACGGTATTGGCACGCTGGCCTATGCATTGCTGGCCGATTACGTCAAAGCACACATGGCATCTGCGCCCATGCGTACGGCGTTCTATGCGCACATTGACTTGGCGGTGAACCTGCTGGGGGCGCTATTGCAGCTCACCTTGTCACCATGGCTGCTGATGCGCCGCGGTGCCGTGTGGGCGCTGGTGCTGCCGCAACTGGTGAATTTCGGCTTGCTGGTCATGGTGATGATCGGTGGCCACGCGGAGTTAAGCGTGCTGGGCTATAGCGTGCCGCTGCTGGCACTGATGATGGTCGGCACGCGCGGCTTCATGTACGGCATGACCAAGCCCGCCAGCGATGCGCTCTACACCCGTGTGCCGCGCGAGACGCGCTACAAGGGCAAGAACTTCGTGGAAACGGCAGTGTGGCGCTTCGGCGATGTGGTGATCACCACCAGCATCAGCGGCTTGGTAAAACTCGGTATCGCCGTGGGCAGCATTGCACTGATCGGCGTGGGGGCTTCGTCACTGGCCGCGTGGATTGCGCGCAAGGCAGCGACTTCGCCGGATCTGGCGCCGGAGACCAAGGCGGGCAAGGGGCAACAGCGAACGGGGAACGAAAGCCTCGCCTGACGCTTCGCGTTCCCCGTGGCCGTCCTGATCCAACTTGTTAGCTGGTGATGTATCGCTGCAACTGCTCGATCTGTTCCGCTTGCGCACTGATCACTTCCTTGACCAGGTCGCCGATCGAGATCACACCCATGACGCGATGGCCGTCCACCACCGGCAGATGGCGTACGCGGCTGTCGGTACACATGCGCATGCAATCGAACACGTCGGTGTCCGGTGTCACGGTCAGCACCGGATTGCTCATGATTTCCGACACCGGCGTCTGCGCTGATGACCTGCCCTGCAGAATGACTTTGCGTGCGTAATCGCGTTCGGAAATGATGCCCACCAGCTGTTCGCCACGCATCACCAACAATGCGCCGACACGCCGTTCCGCCATGTGTTTGATCGCTTCCAGTACCGGTGCTTCCGGTGCGATCGCGTAGATGTCGTTGCCTTTCCTGTCCAGCAAATGCTTGACCTGACGCATCAGACCTCCCCGGCGGCCGCAGCAATGGCCGCGTGGGGACAGTTTAGCGCTGTGCCGTTGCGTCGGTGTGAACCGGCGTGCGTGCGGCGGGAAAATGTTCTTCCTCGATGAAATACAGCGGCCGCTGCTTGGTCTCGTTGTAATTGCGGCCGAGGTATTCGCCGATCACGCCGAGCGCCAGCAGCTGGATACCGCCGAGGAACAGGATCACCACCATCAGGCTCGGATAGCCAGGCACGGGGTCGCCGTGCAGCAGTGCTTTCAGCATCACCTTCAGCCCAAACAGGAAAGCCGCCACGGAGGCGACAAGGCCGGTCCAGGTGGCCAGCTTCAGCGGTGCGCTGGAAAACGAAGTGATGCCTTCGATGGCGAACTGGGTCAGGCGCCAATAGTTCCACTTGGTTTTGCCGGCCAGGCGCGGGTCGCGCAGATACTTCACCGCGGTCTGGCGATAGCCGATCCAGGCAAACAGGCCTTTCATGAAACGCTGCCGTTCGCGCAGCTGTGACAAGGCCTGCAGCGCGCGGCGCGAAAGCAGGCGGAAGTCGCCGGTGTCGCGCGGCACGGGAACCTCCGAGAGCGATTCCATCGTGCGGTAGAACGCGGCAGCGGTGAATCGCTTCAAGCCGGTCTCGCCGGCACGCGCGGAGCGGGTGGCGTACACCACGTCGTAGCCGGCTTGCCATTGCTCCACCAGTTGCGGAATCACTTCAGGCGGATCCTGCAAATCCGCATCGATCACCACCGCGGCGTCTGCATCGACGTGATCCAGGCCCGCGGTAAGTGCGGCTTCCTTGCCGAAGTTGCGTGACAGCTTCAGCGTGCCCACGCGCGGGTCGGCCGCCGCCAGCGATTGCATGATGGCCCAGGTGTCGTCGCGGCTGCCGTCGTCGACGTACAACACGTCGCACGTCAGTGGCAGCTCGTCCAGCACCTTGGAAACCCGCGCATGGAAGGCGGCGAGCACGGCTGATTCGTTGTACGCAGGAACGACAACCGTGAGTCGCGGCATGCCGGGTAACCCTGTTCAAGTCGGTGGATGCGCAAAGTGTAAACGCAGGCGCGTAGCGCGTGCTCTAACGGCGTCGCGCAGGACGCACATCGCGCGGCGGCTGCCGGCTTTCCAGGTAGGCAGGACCACCCAACTGGCGCATCTGCTGCTCGATCCAGCGTGCGCGCTCCAGTACGTAACCGCTGGGGCGATCGACGCGGAAGCGATCCGGATTGGGCAGCACCGCGGCCAGCCGTGCCACCTGCGCCGGGCTGAGTTGCGCGGGCGCGGCATGGAAAAACGCGTCGCTGGCGGCACCCACGCCGTAGATGCCATCGCCGAACTGCGCGATGTTCATGTACACCTCCAGGATGCGCTGCTTCGGCCAGGTCAGTTCCAGCAGCACGGTGAAATACGCTTCCATTCCTTTGCGCACGAAGCTGCGTCCGTTCCACAGGAACAGGTTCTTGGCCGTCTGCTGGCTGATCGTGCTGGCGCCACGCAGGCGCTTGCCATCGTCTGCCGCATCGATCGCGTTTTCGATGGAGCCGAAGTCGAAGCCGTGGTGGAACGGAAATTTCTGGTCCTCGCCGGCCACCATCGCAATCGGCGCCCATGGCGAGATGCGCGACCAGGGCACCCAGTGGTGCTGCAGTTGGAAATCCTTTTCACCATGGATGAGCGCGTCGAGCCGGCGCTCCATGATCACCGCCGAAGTCCACGGTGATACGAAGCGCAAGACCAGCACCACGAACCAGCTCAGGGCCACCCATGACAGGACCACGATACCGGCGTAACGCAACAGGCGACGAAAAGGCGGAAGATGCGGCATGGCGTCGATCGGCAGGGAAAGCCGGTGAAGTATAAAAGCTGCTAGGAGCCTGTCGGACTTTGGTGGTCGAGGCGAGGCGCTTTACAACAGCGGAGCTGGTCAAATGCGTTTACGCGAGGACAGATTTTCAGCGGTTCGCAGGCCCATAGTGGTTCCATGGGTCAAGGATCGACGGAAATATGGACCGCGTAGGCGCATTTGCAGCCCGGCCAACCAAAGTCCGGCAGGCTCCTAGTGGCCATTGTTCACACCGGCGCCCATCCCCATATCCGAACCTTTGCATTTGTGAGGTAGTCCTGCGTGGAAAACGTGCTTGCCGAGGATGTGCTCCATCGTTTCCTGTTGGAACGTGCCGGCGTCCGGGGCGTCATCGTGCGGCTGGGCTCCGCCTGGCGCGAGGTGGCCGGCCGTGCCGACTATCCCGCACCGTTGCTGGATCTGCTGGGCCAGACCCTGGCTGCGAGTGCGCTGCTTACCGGCAACATCAAGTTCGAAGGCGCGCTGTCGGTCGAACTGAAGAGCCAGGGCGCACTGCGTTTGCTGTTTGCCGAATGCACCGATGCCGGCCGCCTGCGCGGCTTGGCACGCTGGAACGCAGAAATTCCAGAATCGCTCACCTTGAACGAACTGCCGCAAGCGCTGATGGCCATCACCATCGGCAAGGCCGAGCGCGGACAGCGTTACCAGGGGCTGGTCGATCTGAACCATCCCGACCTGGCCGGGGCGCTGGAGAATTACTTTCAGCAATCCGAGCAGTTGCCCGCCCGCTTCGTGCTGGCGGCCAACGAGCAGCATGCGGTCGGCTTGATGCTGCAGAAAGTGCCGGGCGAGGGTGGTCACGATGCCCAGCACGATGAAGATGGCTGGCCGCGCGTCGAACATCTCACCGCCACCTTGGGACGCGACGAACTGCTAAGCACGCAGCCGGAAGAATTGCTCTACCGCCTCTATCACGAGGAAACCGTGCAGTTGTTCAAGCCGCGTCCCTTGGCCTTCGGCTGCAGTTGCTCACGCGAGCGGGTGGAGGCCATGCTGCGTTCTCTGGGCCGCGAGGAAATCGAGGCAACGCTGGAAGCCCAGCAGGGCACGATCGAAGTCACCTGCGAGTTTTGTGCGCGCACGTATCACTTCGACCGCGTGGATGCGGAGCATTTGCTGAGTGGTGGTACGGCGGCAAATTCCACCGTGCAGTGATGGTGTAGGTTGGGGTGAGCGGAACGCGAACCCCAACATGCCGGTGGCTTGTTGCCATGTTGGGGTTCGGCTGCGCCTCACCCCAACCTACATTTGCGGGGCAGGTGAGGCGGCTATTTCACCCACACTTCCACCGGCCGCGGCTCGGCAAACAAAAAGCCTTGTCCAAAGCGGCAACCGATCTGTCGCAACATCCGGCGTTGCTCTTCGTCCTCGATGCCTTCGGCAATCACCTGCATCTGCAGCGAATCGGCCAGCACCTGGATCGCACGTACGACCGGTACGCTGTGGCTGTTGTCCTTGGCCAGTTCGATGATAAAGCTGCGATCGATCTTCAAGGTTTCGATCGGATACTGATGCAGGTAACTCAGCGACGAATAGCCGGTGCCGAAATCGTCGAGCGCAATGCTCACGCCGTGCTGGCGCAGATTGTCGAGCATGCGCTTCACCTGGGCCGGATTTTCCAGCAGCGTGCGCTCGGTGACTTCAATGCGTAGCGAGCGTGGATTGACGCGATAGGTGCTCAGCAGATTGAGCAGCCGGTCATCCAGATCGGGCTGGCGGAAATGCCGGCCCGATACATTGAGACTGACGAAACCTTCGGTGCCGGCCAACGTGCCGACCTGCGAAGCGATCTGTTCGAAAATCTGCCAGTCGATACTTTCCGCGCTGCCGTTTTCTTCGGCCACGGCAAGAAAATCGCCGGGACACAGCAAGCCGCGTACCGGATGATGCCAACGCAGCAGTGCTTCGTAGCCGACGGTACGGCCGTCTTCCAGCGCGACGATCGGCTGATAGAAAGGCACGAACTCGTTACGGCTCAGCGCGCGGCGCAGATCGCCTTCCATTTCCAGCAACGACAGCACTTCGCGACGCAGGCGATCGTCGAACACGGCAGCGCGGTGGCGGCCTTCGTCCTTCGCGCGGTACATCGCGGCATCCGCGTCACGCAGCAATTCTTCCGGTTGCTGGTAATGCGGGCCGGGCAGGGCGATGCCGATCGAGGCGGAGGTAAAGATCTCTTTCACGCCCAGGCGGAACGGCACGTGCAACTCGGCGATGATGCGCTCGGCCACGAGTTTGGCCTTGCCGACGTCGCTGATGCCTTCCAGCAGCACGGCAAATTCATCACCGCCCAGTCGCGCGACCAGGTCGCGCGTTTTCAGGCAGGCGCGGATGCGGCTGCCGGCCTGGAACAACAGGTCATCGCCGATCAGATGGCCGACCGAATCGTTGATCACCTTGAAGCGATCCAGGTCGATAAACAGCACGGCGAACAGCTTGTTGGTATCGGCGTGATACGCCTGCAGCGCCTGGCCCAGACGCTGCAGCAACAGCGTGCGGTTGGGCAGGCCAGTGAGCGAGTCGTGCAGGGTTTCGTACATCAGCCGGCGTTCGACGCGCTCGCGCTCGGCAATTTGTTCGCGCAGGTCGCGGTTGGCCAAGGCGAGCGCGCGGGTGCGTTCGGTAACGCGGCGCTCCAGATTGATGTACGCCTGCTTCAGCGATTCGCTGGTCTGCTTGCGCTGTAGCGCGTTGGCGATGTGGTAACTGACGAAAGTGAGCAGTTCCTGGTCGCGTGCGTCATAAATGTGCTTGGGCGAGTAGCTCTGCACGGCGAGCACGCCTTTGACGCGGTCGTCCCACATCAGCGGCACGCCGAGCCAGCACACCGATTTGGTGCCCATCTCCACGCACTCGCCTTCGGCGGCCAGCCGCTCGAAGGTTTGTCCGTCTGCCAGCAACGGCTTGCCGTGCTTGAGCACGTATTCGGTGGCGCCGTTGGCGACAGGTCGCGAGATGCGTGTGTCGATCTCGTCCACCGAATAAGGAAAGGTGATGTTCTGGTTGTTGTCATCCAGCAGCGCGATATAGAAATTTCGCGCGTAAATCAGGCCGCCGACCACGCGATGCACGGCGGCGTAGAAGTTCTGTTGGCTTTCCGGCGCACTGGCCAGCTCGGCAATGCGGAACAGCGCGGATTGCAGGCGCTCGCCGCGTTGGCGCTGCAACACCTGCTGGCGCAGCACGCGGTTGGTGGCACGCAGCGCCGCGGTGCGATCGGCCACGCGCCGTTCCAGCTCGGCATGCGCTTCGCGTCGTTCCAGCGCCGTCTGCATATGTTGCGCGACGTAATTGAGCAGGTCGCGATCGTGGTGGGTGTAGTGCGTATCCGGCCGGTAACTTTGCACGACGATGCCGCCGACCGCCTGACTACCGCGCAACAGCGGCACGCCCAGCCAGTGCTCGCAGGCCGGTCCCACCAGGGTGAAGCGGCCCTCGAACTGGCGTGCGAGCTCTTCCACCGAACCGATGACCGGTTGGCCGCTTTGCAGCAGGTTCCAGGTCAGGCTGTAGCGCATGTCCTGCAGCGGATAGTTTTCGTCCGGCGCCGGCGGCTTCTGATCGACCGTGTCCATGTAATAAGGGAAGCGCACGCTGTCGCTCGCCGGGTCGTACAGGAAGATGTAGAAATTCTCCGCGTACATCAGCATGCCGACGATGGAATGCAGCGATTGCATCATCTCGGCCATGTTGTGCGCGGTGCCAGCCAGCTCGGCGATGGCGTAGAGCGCGCGCTGCAGGCGCTCGGCCATGGCCAGGCGCGAAATGGATTCGTACAGCCGACCGGTTTCGCTGAGCTGCCGCAGGCGAATGCCGGCAAGGCGGCCCAGCCAGGCCAATTCCGCGCTGGCGTCCTGGCCGGGTACCAAATCTCCTTCCCACACCAGCATTTGCAGGTTTTGCGGATCCACGGCCAGGTTGATCCGGCCTGGTCCTTGTGTGCTGTCGGCCTCGGGCGGCAACCAGCGAAGGGCGCCATGCAGCCCCAGGTGGCCCAGCGCCGTCTCACAGATCTCCAGGACGCTGGAGGCATCGGCCGCGCGGAACAGCCGTTCCAGCGTTTCGCGCAGCAGCGCCGGCAAGATCTCACCGGAGGCTGAGGCAAAATGGCGGCTGTCTGGCACGGAACTCATAACCTATGAGCGGGGTCCATCGCGGTACGTCGGGCGACTATATAGTGAAGATACCGTCATGTGGCGGTGCTCATGGTTTTCACAAACCTGTACGGCGGGACTGCCTTCCCCATGCATCCGCCGTGCCAGCAAATCCTTGTTCGCAAGACCGTTTTTGTCAGCCCTGCCACAGAAAAACCTTCCTCTTTCAGGTGTTAGTAAAAAGTAAAGTAAGGTATACTTAACCCAGGGTGTCCGAGCTCGATGGTGAGCCCGGACGGGGTTGTTGGAAGGTTTTCGAATTTTCATGCGCCGATTGCTGCTCACGTTACCGCTGCTCTGCATGCCGCTCATCGCGGCAGGACAGACGCTGCCGGGCGATCCGCTGAGCAACCCGACACTGGCCCAGCAACCTCAGACTTTGCTGAAAACTGGCCAGCAGCAGCCGATGCAGGGTTCGCTGCTGGTGCAATCGGAAAACGGCGCCACGGCAGACGTGCAGAACAGCAACAACGGTTCGCTATCGCTCAACCCGCTTGCTGGTGGCGCCGTCAACAGCAGCACTGTGCAATATGGCGTCACCCCGAATGTTTCTGCGCAAGCAGGTATCACGCAGCGTTCGTGGGCCACGCAGCCGCGCATCATCAGCAGCGAAGTGGGCGCCACCTATAACGCTGGCCGTTACAGTCTAGGTGTCAGCGTGGCGCAGGATCAGGTTCCCAACGCCACGCCACTGCCGCGCGTGTTGCCGGGCGCCGTGACTGGCGTCAATGGGCTGCCGGACTTTGACAGTGCGACGCAAGTCAATGCGCGCGGGCGTTTTGCCTTGAACGGCAACAGCGGCGTGCTGCTCGGTGCAAGCATGGGCCGCATCCGCTTGCTGCCTGGCAATCAATTGGGTTTGACCACGCTCGATCAGAAGGCCCTGAGCTTCGGCATCGAGCACGGTTCGGTCAGCACCAGCATCGTCGGCCGCACCATGCAGCCAGAGCCGGGTACGGCAGTGCCGGGCATGCTCAATACCGATCGCCATTGGAACAGCATCGATCTCGGCGTGACGTGGCATTTGCCGTGGCAGGGTTCGTTGAGCTTCGGTGCGCAGAACCTGTGGTCGTCCGGCAACGCGGCAAACACGCCGGCCGGTCCGCCGGAACCGGATCAGTCACGTACACCTTACGTGCAGTACCACCAGGATCTCTGATCTATTCCGCTTAAATAAAAATGCCCCCGTTTGCCGGGGGCATTTTTTTGGCGAGAGCCTGGCGTGCCGTCTCGCTAACGCTCGCCCTTCTTGAGTCGTATATCGCCGCTGAAGGTCTCGATGTGGATAGTGGCAGAGCCATCGCCGGCTACCGTATCGAGCGTGCTGCCAGGACCATGTTCGGGATGCGTGGGTTCACCGAAGTCGGTATGCACGCTGCCGCTGAAGGTGCTTGCATGCACGTTGCTGTTGAGTGGAGCAGGGAACAGCAATTGCACGTCACCGCTCATGCTATTGACGTTCATGCTGCCGCCCTTGGCCACCACGCCAGTGAGCTGCACGTCGCCTGATACCGCACTGAGACTGAGCGACTGCCAGGGACCCCCACCGGCTTGGATGCGGCCGGAAACGGTTTGCAAGTCGACCGTGTTGCCGAGCGACGGCGCAAGAATGTCGCCGCTTACGGTTTGCAGCTTCGCTTGTTTCGCGTTGCCGGAGAACGCGATATTGCCGCTGACGCTGACGGCGTTGAGCATCGGCGTTTGTGCGTTGACACGTATGCGGCCACTGATCGAGTTCACGTCAATGTCGCCACCGTCGATGCCGTCCACGCTCGCCTCGGCACTCACTACGCTTACCTTTAGCGACGCGCCGTGCGGCACGGTCACATCCAGATGGGTGGGCCCCATCGCGTTCTCGCCGCTCCAGTTGAACCAGCCGCTATGTCCCTTGGCCTGTACATTGATGGTGAGGTTGTTGTCGCTGCCTTCGATGGTCAGCGGATCGGCCCCATCGCCGAGCTTGCCGGCCACATGCACTTCATTGCGGTTCCAGGTGGTGACGGTGACCTCGCCCTTTACGTTGGTGATCGTGATATGCGCGGTGGGTGCAGCCGGATGGCTGATATCCAGTGGTGTGTCGGCCAACGCCTGCCCTCCTGGCAGCAGGCAGAGCAGCAGCGGCAGATATCGGGTGGTTTTCATCGTTGTTATGTCCTGATGGCTTCAGCCGGCTTGTTTCTCGAGTTCGCGCAGATAGTTCTGCTGCGCGTGGGTTTGCTGCAGCAGGCGCTGCAGGGCGGGTGAATCGGGAGCTTGCTGCATGGCCTGTTGCAATTCCATGCGCGCGGCATCCAATTCGAGTGCGGCGCCGGCCAGACGTGGATCGCTCGGCTTCCAGTGGCTGTCTTCCGTGTGGGTCGCGGTATCGGCGATCTGCGGCGCGTTCTGCGATATCGCATGCATGCGCCAGATGACACCGCAGGCGAGTAGCGCGACCGCGGCAAAGCTGGCAGCCATGGCCCAGACGCGAACGCGTCGCGCACGTGATGGTGTTGCCGGCGTCGCGGCAGGAAGCGATGCGGTGTCGTCCAGCGCGGCATCGATACGCGACCACAGATCGCTCAGTGGCGCGACCGGCTGGTTCAATTCGCGCATCTGGCGCAGCCATTCGAATTCATTCATCGCGTTTCTCCCAGTACCTTGCGCAACAAACCCCGTGCACGATGCAGTTGCGCTTTGGACGAGCCTACTGCCATCTCCAGTTCGCTGGCGATTTCCTCGTGGCGCCAACCCTCCACGTCGTGCAATACCAGCACCGCGCGCGCTCGCGGCGGCAGCTTGCCGATCGCGCGTTCCAGTTCCTCGCGCTCGGCGGCGCAGAATGGCGTTTCGCCATGTTCCGGAACGTTGTCTTCGTCGACATAGCCGACCGGATCGGCGCCGCGCGCGCGGATGTCCATGAGTGCCACATTCACCGCCAGCCGGTAAAGCCATGTACCGAACGAACTTTGCTCGCGAAAGCTGTCCAGCTTCTGCCAAGCGCGTACGAATGCATCCTGCGTAAGATCCTCCGCCCGCGCATGATCGTAGCCGGACAGCCGCAGCATGGCGCCATGGATACGCCCCGCATGCTGCCGATACAGACGTTGGAACGCCTGACGGTCGCCTGCGGCTGCCGCACGCACGTCATCCTTATCGTTGTTGTTTCCCGCAGCGAGCGCAGGGGGCATGGCGCTTCCGGTGGCGATACAAGCGGCGATCATCTTGCCAGCTTGGATGCCGGTGAGGGCAGGAAGGTTTAGACGCTTGAACGTCCCTCTCCCCGAAAGAGAGAGGGATGAGGAGCCTGCCGGGCTTTGGTTGGCCGGGCTGCAAATCTGTCTACGCGGTCCATATTTCCGTCGATGCTTGACCCATAGAACCACTATGGGTCGGCGCATCGTCGAAAATCTGTCCTCGCGTAGCCAGCTTTTCGCCTCGACCACCAAAGCCCGACAGGCTCCTAAACATCAGGCATTCGCCGCTTTGCGCGGCATCTGCAGGGCCTGATGGACACGTTGCTGTTCCTGCCGCAGCCGGGCGGGCAGGCGATCGCCGAAACTGTCCAGGTATTCGCCGATGGCATGCAGTTCGGCATCCCAGCCGGCATGGTCGATATCGATCAGTTCGGCCAGGGTTTCGCGCGGTAGATCCAATCCGTCCAGCTTGAGTTCGCCGGTGGCGGGCAGTGTGCCGATGGGGGTGGCGACACCGCGTGCCTTGCCTTCCACACGGGCGATCATCCACTCCAGTACGCGCAAGTTTTCGCCGAAGCCAGGCCACAGGAACTTGCCGTCGCGGCCTTTGCGGAACCAGTTCACGTGGAAGATCTTCGGCAGCTTGGCGCCGGGTTTGTCGAACGACAGCCAATGATTGAAGTAGTCACCGTAGTGATAGCCGCAGAACGGCTTCATCGCCATCGAATCACGGCGCAGCACGCCTACGGCACCGGTCGCGGCAGCTGTCGTTTCCGAACCCATCGCCGCGCCCATCAGCACGCCATGTGTCCAATCCTGTGCTTCCATCACCAACGGCAGCAGCGATGGACGGCGGCCACCGAACACGATGGCGCTGATCGGCACGCCTTGCGCCTCTTCAGCCTTCGGCGACCAGGTCGGGCATTGCTTGGCACTGACGGTGAAGCGCGAGTTCGGATGTGCGGCCGGGCCGTTGGCCGAATCGTACGGACGGCCTTGCCAGTCGGTCACCGGCGTACCCGGCAGACCTTCCCACCATGGCTGGTTGTCGGCAGTCACGGCGACGTTGGTAAAGATGGTGTCGTGTGAGATCGAGGTCAGTGCATTGGGATTGCTGCTCATGCTGGTGCCCGGCGCCACGCCGAAGAAACCGGCTTCCGGATTGATCGCATAGAGACGGCCATCTTCGCCAGGACGCATCCAGCAGATATCATCGCCGATGGTCCACACGCGCCAGCCGTTCTTGCGATAACCCTCCGGCGGAATCAGCATCGCCAGGTTGGTTTTGCCGCAAGCGGAAGGGAAGGCAGCGGCGATGTAGTGCGTCTGGCCCTGCGGATTCTCGATGCCGACGATCAGCATGTGTTCGGCCAGCCAGCCTTCGCGTCGTGCCTGGAAACTGCCCAGACGCAACGCATGGCACTTCTTGCCGAGCAGCGCATTGCCGCCGTAGCCGGAGCCATACGATTTGATCGTCAGCTCTTCCGGGAAATGCATGATGAAGCGGCGCTCCGGATCGAGTTCACCGGTGGAGTGCAGGCCTTTCACGAAATGACCTTCGCGCTCGATGCGTGCCAGCGCTGCCGCACCCATGCGCGTCATCGTGCGCATGTTCACCACCACGTAGGGGGTGTCGGTGATTTCCACACCGCAACGCGAAAGCGGCGAATCGATCGGCCCCATGCAATACGGAATCACGTACATGGTGCGGCCTTCCATGCAGCCTTCGAACAGCGCATCGACCTTGGCGTGCGCCTCGGCCGGCGCCATCCAATGGTTGTTCGGGCCTGCATCTTCTTCGTGTTCAGTGCACACGAAGGTGAGGTGCTCCACGCGCGCAACATCGGACGGGTTGGAACGATGCAGATAACAGCCCGGATGAGTCTGTTGGTTAAGTTCGATGAGATCGCCGGTCTGCAGCATCTGCTGCACCAGCGCGTGATATTCGGCGTCCGAACCATCGCACCAATGGATCTTCGCCGGGCGAGTTTTTGCTGCCACGTCGTTGACCCATTGCGCGAGCGCCATGAGCTTGCTCGTCATGCTTTCCTCACTTTTGGTATGCCCATAAAAGATAGGCGCGACGCTAAGTTACGAGTACTGGCATGGCAAGGTGTGGTGCAGCATAAGTACGACTAAATCGAAAACGGCGCACTCAAAAACCGTAGAGGCGGCGTGTACCGCTTCTACGGGTCTCAAACTCGGTTTCGATGCGCGGCTTGCTTACGAAGGAATCAGCGTGGCGATCATGTGTTCGACGTAGGCGTCGAACTCTTCGTGGCTCAACCTGGGCAGGCCGAGCGTGAAATTCAGCTGCAGAAAGCCGACATAGGCGGCGTAGGTAAGACGTGCGCGGTTGAGCGCTTCGCCGGCTTCCATACCTGCTTCGGTGTAGGCCGTGTGAAGAAATTCGGTGCGGCGCTTGGAAACGCGTGCCATCACGGGCACCACCAGAGGATGATCCAGCGCTTTCAACAGCGCCGCATAGACGCGATGCGGATGCAGTTCGTGCGCCACACGGCGGAACAATTCCGGCAGGCGTTCACGCGGGTCGGGTATCGCCTCGATCTGGCCGATGATTTCGCGTTCGCCGTATTGTTCCCAACGTTCCAGCGCCGCTTGCAGCAAGGCCTCGCGCGTACGGAAATGCCAGTAGAAGCTGCCCTTGGTAACGCCCAGCTGACGGGCCAGCGCTTCAACGGCCAGCGCTCCCACGCCTTGTTCGGCGATCAGGTTGAGGGCGGCGTCTTCCCAGTCTTCGGCGGAAAGGCGCGTACGTTCGGGTTTCTGGCGGACATTCATACCCGTATGGTAGCCCATGCCGGTCCCCAACTGGGGCCGGCGCGATCCCTGGAACGGCGAGAATTGGCCGATTTTGTGTCGGGTTGACGGCGCCCGGGCGCGCCTCCCATACTCGTGCGTATGGAATCCAGCCAAGCCAACCCAACCACGTTCAGCGCTGCTGACGGCCTGCCTTTGGCGGTGGACGTGCGTCACGCATCGGGCAAGCCGACGTTGTTGTTTGCGCATGGTTTTGGCCAGACCCGTGGGGCCTGGCATGCCGCGGCGGCCACGATGGCGGCGCGCGGTTGCCGTTGCGTGAGCTTCGACAGCCGTGGGCACGGTGAAAGCGGTCGCATGCCGGGCGGCGACTATCACATGCAGTCCTTCGTCGATGACCTGCTCGCGTTGGCACATGCCCAGCCTGAGCCGCCGATCCTGGTCGGCGCCTCGATGGGTGGATTGCTGGGCCTGGTCGCTGGCGGCGAGATGCGTCCGTCACCGTTCCGCGCGCTGGTACTGGTGGACATCACCCCACGCTGGGAAACCGCTGGGGTGGAACGTATTCTCGCCTTCATGCAAGCGCATCCGGATGGCTTCGCCAGTTACGCCGAAGCGGCGGAGCAGATTGCCGCCTATTTGCCGCAGCGTCGCGAACGCAAAAGCGAGCAGCAATTGCGTCCCTTGCTGCGCGAAGGCGCCGATGGCCGCCTGCGCTGGCATTGGGATCCGGCCTTGCTCAGCGGTGACCTGATCGGCGAAAGCGAACGCTATCAGCCACGCCTGTTCGCCGCCGCCGCGAACGTCGACGTGCCGGTACTGCTGCTGTCGGGCGAGCGCAGCGACGTCGTCTCGCAGCACACCGTTGAAGAATTCCTCGCCCTGGCGCCGCACGCCCAACATAGGCAGGTGCCGGGCGCGACCCATATGTTGGCCGGCGATGCCAATGACGCATTCATTGCTGCCATCGCCGGTTTTATCGAAGACCTGGAATCCGCCGTGGATGCGGCGTAGCTCATTGCCATGAGGTGTTGCATATGTCCGTTCTACTGACCGTGTTGGCCGCGCTGATTGCGACCGGCGCCTGCGCTTATCATCGCAGCAGTCTGCGCACCTGGGCGATCGCCACGATTGTCACCACGCTCGCCGTGGGTCTGTTGGCGCACGCACCGATCACGACGGTGGTGCTGCTGATCATCGAATTGGCGATTGCGCTGCCGTTGTTGAACATTGCTTTTCGCCGTAAGCAGATCAGCGCGCCGTTGCTGAAGGTCTTCGCGAAAGTGACGCCGAAACTCTCCGATACCGAGCAGACGGCGCTGGAAGCGGGCACCGTCGGTTTCGAGGGTGAATTGTTCTCCGGCAAGCCGGACTGGCACGAATTGCTCAAACAGCCCAAGCCCGAACTGAGCGTAGAAGAAAAAGCCTATCTCGACGGCCCGGTCGAACAACTGTGCGCCATGATCGATGATTGGCAGATCACCCACGAACTGGGCGATCTGCCGCCGGAAGTATGGGACTTCATCAAGAAGCACAAATTCTTCGGCATGATCATTCCGAAGCAATACGGCGGCTTGGGTTTCTCCGCGCTGGCGCACTCGGCGGTGTTGCAGAAACTCGCCACCATGTCGGCCACGGTGGCTTCTACGGTGGCCGTGCCGAACTCGCTGGGGCCGGCCGAATTGCTGCTGCATTACGGCAGCGATGAACAGAAGAACTACTACTTGCCGCGCCTTGCGGTTGGCGAAGAAATTCCCTGTTTCGCGCTCACCGGTCCTTATGCCGGTTCGGATGCAACGTCGATTCCCGATTATGGCGTCGTCTGCAAGCAAGTCGTCGATGGCGTCGAAACGATCGGCATGCGGCTGAACTTCGACAAGCGTTACATCACGCTCGCGCCGATCGCCACCGTGGTGGGTTTGGCCTTCCGTTTGTACGACCCGGAACATCTGCTTGGCGACAAGGAAGACCTCGGCATCACGCTTGCGCTGCTGCCGCGCAGCACGCCGGGTCTGGAAATCGGCCGTCGTCATTTCCCCTTGAATATTCCCTTCCAGAACGGGCCGGTGCGGGGCAAGGACGTATTCGTACCGATGTCCACCCTGATTGGTGGTCCGCATATGGCCGGCCATGGCTGGCGCATGTTGGTCGAATGCCTGTCGGTAGGTCGCGCGATTTCACTGCCCTCCAACGCAACCGGTGGTGTGCGCATGGCCGTGGCGGGCACGGGTGCCTATGCACGCATGCGCAAGCAGTTCGGCCTGGCGGTCGCACGTTTCGAAGGCGTGGAAGAAGCGCTGGCGCGTATCGGTGGGCTTACCTATGCAACGGCAGCACTGTCGCGTGCTACGGCAGCCGCCGTGGATCGTGGCGAGAAGCCGGCCGTGCCTTCCGCGATTGCCAAGTACCACGCGACCGAATGGGGTCGCGCCATCGCCGGCGATGCGATGGACGTGCACGGCGGCAAGGCTGTGCAGCTCGGCCCCAAAAATTACGCCGGACGTGCATGGCAGGGCGTGCCGATCGCGATCACGGTGGAAGGCGCGAACATCATGACGCGCAGCCTGATGATCTTCGGCCAGGGTGCGATCCGCTGCCATCCGTATGTATTGAAGGAAATGCAGGCACTCTCGATCGCCGATTACAGCGAGCGTCTGAAAGCGTTCGACCGCGCGCTGTTTGGCCATCTGGGTTTCGGCATTTCCAATGCGGTACGCAGCCTCGTGCTCGGCCTTACCGGTGCGCGCATCGGCGATTCGGCCGGCGATGCGTATGTGCGCCGTTACTACCGCAAGCTCAACCGCTACTCCGCGGCCTTGGCGCTGTGTGCGGATACGTTCATGGGTGTGCTGGGCGGCAAGCTGAAGTTCAAGGAAAAACTTTCGGCGAGGCTTGGCGACGTATTGAGTTATCTCTACATCGCCAGCGCCATGTTGAAGCGTTACGAAGATACCGGCCGTCCGGAAGCGGATCGCCCGCTGTTGGCCTGGGCGTTCCACGAGTGCATGTGGCGCACGCAGATGGCGCTGGATGGTGCGATCCGCAATTTCCCCGTGCGTCCGGTTTCGTGGCTGCTGCGCGTGCTGGTGTTCCCGTTTGGCCGCCGCGAAGTGCCGCCGTCGGATCGCCTGGGGCGCCGCGTTGCCGCGATCATTACGGCGCCCGGTGAAGCACGTGACCGCTTGCTGGAGTGGACATATCTCACGCCGACGTCCAACAACACTGTTGGTCGCATGAACGAATTGCTGCCGGAAGTCATTGCCGCCGAACCGGTCGAGCGCAAATTGCTCAAGGCGCAGAAGGCAGGTCAGGTCACTTCGCACGATTACCTCGGGCAGTTGGACGAAGCGGTCAAGGCCGGCGTCATCGATGCTGCAGAAGCGGCCTTGCTCAAGCGCGTGCGTGAAGGCGTATTCGAGTTCATCTCGGTGGACGATTTCGATCCGGCGGAATTGCAATCGGCGATCACGCGCAAGGATGCGAAAAAGCTGGCTGATGCTGCATAAGTCTGTAGGTTGGGGTGAGGCAACGCCGAACTCCAACATTGCTGTGTGTGCAGATATCCGATGGTTGGGGTTCGCACCCCAACCTACGCCGCAGAGGACGAAAAGGGGAGTCACTTGAGCGCATCACTACTGTCCTTGTACCGGCGCATCACCCGCTGGCCATGCGGCCACTGGCTGTTCTCCCGCGCCGTCTGCCTGCGTGCTCCCTACTTCGCCACCATTGCTCCTCTATTCATTGCGCTCGAACCGGGACGTTGCGAAGTGCGCATTCGCGATCGCCGCCGCGTGCATAACCATATCGGCACCGTGCACGCCATTGCGCTTTGCAATCTCGCCGAACTGAGCGCCGGCGTGATGACGGAAGTTACTATTCCTGCAAACATGCGCTGGATTCCCAAAGGCATGAACGTGGAATACCTGAGCAGAGCGAAAGGCAGCATGCATGCCGTCGCCACGCCGGAGACGCCGCTCGAAGAGGTTCATGCCGGCAGGGAATGGCCGGTGCAGGTGGAAGTTATCGATCCATCAGGCACGCCGGTGTTCCGCGCACGCATCATGATGTGGGTATCGCCCCGTAAGCCGCACTGACACGACGCGACCAGAATGGCCGCACGATGCTCTTGCGCCGGATGGCGATCACCAGCAACACCAGCGACACCGATGTGCATACGGCCAACGCGACGACGGAGGCTTCCGCACCGAATATGCCGCCGCTCAACCAGTCTGGCCCCGTACGAGTCGATTGCAGCCAGCCTTTGACATCACCGCCCGAAACCGGAATGCCATAGATCGTGCCTTGCGAGATGTTCCATGCCGCATGCAAGCCGATACACGCCCAGAGCGTGCGTGTCACATGAAAAACCAGGGCGAGCAGGATGCCTGCTTCGATGGCGATGGCGGCGGAACTCCACAGCGTGGCGCCGGGATTGAAGATATGCGCGCCGCCAAAAAATACGGCGGAGATGGCCAGTGCCCACCACGTGCCGAGCCCTTCTTCGATAAGACGGAACAGCACACCGCGCGTAATGATTTCTTCGCCGATGCCGGCGCTGACACCGGCCACCAGCACTTCGGGCAACCAATCCACGTGTGCATTAACGCCCAGCACGTGATAACTGCCACACAGCCACAGCACGCCCACCACGGTGCTGAAGAGCAGGAAGCCGCCGAAAAACCATGCCAAGCCATAAGTGGGCAATGCGCGCAAGGACAACTCACGCGGTGATCGCCGTTCAACCCCGTACACCAGCACCAGATAGCCGATTACGGAAGACGAAAGTTCGATCGAGAGGATGTCCAGCGCGCGTTGCATCGGTGTCACCGCATTGCCAAGCCAGCCCAGTGACGACAGCGCGCCATGGACTGCATAACCAACCGCAAAGGCCACGGCGGCAAAGATGACGATGCGTGCAAGCGGCGAATAGATCAGCCAGCGCTGCCATGTGGGTACGAGCGGGGGGCGAAAGGCGGATTGGTTGGACACCATGGGTTCCCTTGATTGCATAGGTTGGTTTGGCGCTGGTTGGCGCAGCGTCACCGTATGATGCGCTTGGACCGTGTTGGGTTTATGCGGCGCTTACCCAAACGATTCATCCGCGTCACACGGATGCCAGCACGCACCCGTTCTTGCCGTTTTCCTTGACCTGGTAGAGCGCGCGATCGGCGGCCTGGATCAGCGCCTCGTCGGTGTCGATCTTCGCGTTCCACAAGGCGATGCCGATGCTGGCGCTTACATGGGCCAGAAACGCGCCATGTTCGCCTTGCAAGGGATATGGCTGCGCCAGCACCTTGCAAATTTCCTGGCAACGTTGCAACAGCGGCTCGATCTGGTCCGCGCCCTGGAAGATCAACGCGAACTCATCGCCGCCGAGGCGCGCCGCGGTATCGTCGGCACGTACTTGGCCCACCAGCCGCGACGAAATCGCCTGCAACAGTGCGTCGCCTGCAGGATGGCCGTAGGTATCGTTCACCGCCTTGAAGCCGTCGATGTCGACCAGTGCCAGCGCAAACGGAATGCCATGCAGCATGCTGTATTGCACTGCCGAGCGCAGCCGCTCATGGAACAACATGCGGTTGGGCAGGCCGGTCAGCATGTCATGCGTCGCCTGATGCCGCACTTGCGCCTCGACCCGCTGGCGTTCGGCGATCTCGGCTTGCAATTGCTGGTTGCGTGCCGACAGTTGCTCCAGCGTTTCCTGCAATTGCATGCGCGCGTTGTGCAGTTCCAGGAATACACGCACTTTCGAAGTGAGGATGACGTCGTTGATCGGTTTGGCGATGTAATCGACTGCGCCGGAGCGATAGCCCTTGAGCCGGTTGATGTCGTCGGAGTACGCGGCGGTAACGAAAATCACTGGCGTATCGCGCAGCTGTTCGGTTTCGCCAAGCAGGCTGGCCACTTCGAAACCATCCATGTCCGGCATGTTCACGTCGAGCAGGATCAACGCGAAGTGTTGATCCAGGCAGCGCGACAAGGCCTCATTGCCGCTGCTCGCCTCCACCAGTTCGGCGCCGCAGTCGGCCAAGAGGTGGCGCATGGCAATGAGGTTTGCGCGTGTGTCATCGACAACCAGAATCTTTGGGATGTGTGTATTCATGCCAGGCAAAGTCGGTTGAGCAGCGGGGCGATATCCGATAAGGGCAAGCAGTAATCCGCACCGGCCGCATCCAGCGCGGCCTGCGGCATGGCCGGGGCTTCGGCATCGGCGGGAGATTGCACCACCGCCACGCCACCCAGTTGCCGAATGCGTCGCAATCCGGCGGCACCGTCGGCATTGGCGCCGGTGAGGATCACGCCGACCAGGCCTTGGCGCCATGCTTCGGCGGCGGAATAAAACAGCACGTCGATGGAGGGTCGCGCATAGTTCACCCGCGCGTCGGCGGATAACGCGAACTGCATCTCGCGCTCCACCAGCAGGTGGTAGCCCGCTGGCGCCAGGTACACCACGCCTTTGCGCACCGGTTCGCGTTCGACGGCGTCACGTACGGGCAGTGTTGCGGCTCGACCCAGCACGTCGCTAAGAATATCCATCGTGTCGGAACGATGGCAGCACACCACGATCGCTTGCTGAAGCCCGTTGTCGAGGCCGCCAAGCAGGGTCATGAGTCCATCCACGCCACCCGCCGAACAACCGATCGCGATAGCGGCAGGTACGTTCATTCGACGAGATCATCCAGGTGGCTGGCGAGCCGGTAAATGCGCTCAGGCTCGATGAAGGGCACGAAGGCTTGCGCCACCGGAGATCGATCCATGTTTTCGCGGACGCCCAGGCATAGAAAGCCGGCGCGTACCAGGCTGTCACGAAACAGCGAGAGGGCGCGGTTTTGTAACGAGTTGGAAAAATAGATCAGCACGTTGCGGCAGAGGATCAGGTGCGCTTCGCAGAATACGCCGTCTGTCGCGAGATTGTGCACAGCGAACGTAACGTTTTTGCGTAGACGCTGATTGAGCTTCAGCAGCTTGTAGCCGGCACTGCAGTAATCGGCCAGCGAGCGTTTGCCGCCGGCGGCCTGGTAGTTGCGCGACCACTGCTGCGCTTCCTGCGCTGGATAGATGCCTTCACTGGCGCGTTGCAAGGAACGGTCGCTGAGGTCGGTGGCGAAGATCTGCGTGCGTTCGTACAGCCCGGCTTCTTCCAGCAGGATGGCCAGCGAATACACTTCCTGTCCATGCGCGCAGCCGGCCTGCCAGATGTTGATGTGCGGATAGGACGCCAGCAACGGAAACACTTGCTCGCGCAGCGCGCGGAACATGACCGGATCGCGAAACATGTCCGACATGGGCACGGTAAGGCCTTCCAGCACGCGCGGCAGCAGTTCCGGCTCGTGCAGCATGCGGTTGGTCAGGGCGGTGAGGGTCTTGCAATCAAGCTGGTTGGCCAGCAGATGCGTGCGGCGTTTGAGCGAGGCGGGTGCATATTGGCTGAAATCGTAGCCATGGCGCTTCTGCAGCGCCTGCACGAACAGGTCCATTTCGATGCGTTCCAGCTCGGCGGCGTCCATGATCGCTTAGGCCCTCCGGGTCAGTCGCGCAACCACATGCGCATCAGCGACGCGAGCTTGTCCACGTCGATGGGCTTGGACATGTAGTCGTTGGCGCCCGCTTCCAGGCAGCGCTCGCGATCGCCGCGCATGGCTTTCGCCGTCAAGGCGATGATCGGCAGGCTGGCAAGGCCCGGCTGGGCGCGAATGGCGCGTGTGGCTTCGTAGCCGTCCATGCCGGGCATCATGATATCCATCAGCACCAGTTCGATCTGTGGATTCTCGGCCAGGGTCTGCAAGGCTTTCTGGCCATCCTGCGCCATGTTCACGCGCATGCCCCAGTCGCGCAGCACCTTGGAGAGGGCAAACAGGTTGCGCATGTCGTCGTCCACCAGCAGCACGTGATGATCGCGCAAGCCGTCATGGCTGGGCGCCGGGCCGGGGCTGTCGTGCGCATGCTTGGTGTCGCGGATGCTGTGCAGGAACAGGCTGACTTCGTCCAGCAGCCGCTCCGGCGAGCGGGCGCCCTTGATGACGATGCTGTCGGTGTACTGGCGAATGCGCAGGTTTTCCTCGCGGCTCAGTTCACGCCCGGAATACACCACCACCGGCGGAATGCTGCCACCGGCGGCCAGCTTTTCGAGCAGGTCGATGCCGGACATGCCGGGCAGGGTGAGATCGAGCACGATGCAGTCGTAGCTGGTACCGGCGATTTTTTCCAACGCCTCCTCGCCGCTGCCGGCTTCGTCGACTTCCACGTCATCGTCCAGGCTCAGCAAGTCGTGCACGGCGCTACGCGCGGAGACGTCGTCGTCGATGACCAGCACGTGGCGCAGCCGGCCCTTGGCGAAGTGCAGCAATCGTTCGAACGCCTGGTTGATCGCTTCCCGTGTCACCGGCTTGGTGAGGAAGCCCACGGCGCCCAGCTCGCGTCCGCGGCTGGCGTCATCGGTGGCGGTGAGAAAGTGCACGGGAATGTGGCGGGTGGCTGGATCGCCCTTCAATCGCTCGATCACGGTCCACCCGTCCATGCCCGGCAGCATGACGTCGAGCAGGATGCCGATCGGGTGATAGCGGCGAGCCAGCTCCAGCCCGGCTTCACCGTGCGGAGCGTGCAGCATGCGATGACCTTTCTGCCGCACCATGTCGGCAAGGATGCGCGCGAAGGCTGGATCATCCTCCACGATCAGGATCACGCTGTCGCCCGGTTCGATGCGATCGCGATCGTCCTGCATGCCCTCGGCCGGCAGCATGGCGCGCGTCACGGGTCTCGGCGCCGGCGGACGGCTGGCCACGGGAACGGGCGCCTTGGCGGTGGTCGGCGGACTGATGCTGTGTTCCGGCAGCAGCAAGATAAATTCGCTGCCCTGGCCGACTTCGCTACGCAGCAGGATATCGCCACCCAGCAAGGTCGCCATGCGGCGCGAAATGCTCAAGCCCAGGCCGGTGCCGCCGAATTGCCGGCTGGTGCTGCTGTCAGCCTGTTCGAACGCGTTGAAGATGCGTTCCAGCTTGTCGGCAGCCACGCCAATGCCGGTGTCTTTCACGCTGATCGCCAGCAGGGATTGGCCGTGCAGGGAATCAGGCACCGATAGCGTGCTGGCCGGCCGGCCGATATGCACGCGGATGCTGCCTTGCTGGGTGAACTTGAAGGCATTGCCCAGCAGATTGTTGATGATCTGCTCCAGGCGCGTCGGGTCGGTGTGGATGACTTCCGGCAGGCCGTCGTCGAGCGTTACCTGGTAATCGAGTTTTTTCTCGCGCGCCACGTGATCGAAATTGCGGCGCACGCTGCGGAGCAGGCTCTGCAGCGGGTAATCGACCAGCGCCAGCTCCATCTTGCCGGCTTCGATCTTGGACAGATCGAGAATGTCATTGATCAAGCGCAGCAGGCCTGAGCCGGCGTCGTGAATGATGCGTGCCGATTCCACTTCCTCCCCGTCCAGATGGCCTTCGCGGTTGTCGGCCAGGCTGCGTGACAGGATCAGCAAGCTGTTGAGCGGCGTGCGCAGCTCGTGCGACATGTTGGCCAGGAACTCGCTCTTGTACTGGCTGGCGCGCGCCAGTTCCTCGGCCTTCTGTTCGGTGTCGCGCTGCAGCTCTTCCACCTGATGCTTCTGCTGGCGCAGCGAGTCGGTCATCAGGCGCAACTCTTCGTTGGAGGCCTGCAGTTCGTCGGCCTGCACGCGCAGTTCTTCCTCGGAAGCGAGCAGGCGCTGGGATTGCTCTTCCAGTTCGATCGTCTTGGCTTGCAGCGTGTCGTTGGCGGCACGCAATGCTTCCTGTTGCTGACGCATGGTGACGGAAGAGATGCGCAGCTCATCGGTTTGCTCGCGCGTCTGCTCCAGCAGCTGCTCGGTATTGACGGCGCGATTGAGGTTTTCCAGCGTCAACGCCGCCAGCGGCAGCAGTTCTTCGAGCAGTTGTTCGTTATGGGCTGTGGGTGCGGCGAAGCCGGCGAATTCCAGCACGCCGACCAATTGGCCGCGCACCAGCAGCGGCAGGATGGTGAGATGGCTCGGTGCCGCCGAACCGCTGCCCGAGTCGATGCGGAAATAATTGGCCGGAACGTGATCCTGCTCGATGGGTTGGCGCGATGCTGCGCATTGCCCCACCAGTCCTTCGCCAGGCATGTAGGCATCCGGACTGTTCTGCATGCGCAAACCATAACTGCCGAGCAGATCCAGCCGCTGGCGTGATTCATCGAAGCCATAGAACAAGGCCACGCCGGCGTTGATCAACGGCGCCACCTGGGTGACCAGCCGCTCTGCAAAGTCGCGATGGTTGGTGGCCGATTGCAGGCTGGTGGAAATGGCCGCGGCGTGGCTCTTCAGTTGCGACTGCAGATGCGATTCGATCATCATCTGCTTGAACACTTGCAAGGCGCGCGAGATTTCACCGATTTCATCGCGCCGCTCGACACCGCGGATCTGGATATTGTGATTGTGATTGGCGAGCCGGGTCATCGATTCACCCAGGCGGCGAATCGGCCGCGCAACCATGCGCGTGGTCAGCGAGATCACGATCAGGCCTAGCGTGAACTCAATCAACGTGCTGGCGATGTTGAGGTAGATCGAGTTGTTGATCTGGCTATCCGCGCTGCGCGTGCGCCAGTCGAGCAATTGCCGTTCGGTGGCGACCATATCGTCGAGCATCGCCATGTAGTCTTCGACGTGTACGCTGCGATGGGCCAAGTAGTTCGCGCGGATGGGAGCTACCTGCGAAGCTGATTGCGGATCGCCCAACTTGATGGTGGACAGGGGAGTGAAGACGAGGTCTTGCAGGTCTCGGTCCCATTGCTGGGCCAGCTGCTTGATCCGGTCGATGCGCGACTGCTGCAGCGGGTTGTCCTGCGTCTGCTTTTGCAATTCGCCAAGCTGGAGGAGGAACTTCGCATCGTCATCCTTGACGTGCTGGAGTTCCTTCGGGTCCTGGATAAGCAGCAATCCGCGTAACGCAACCTGCCCGGACAAGGCCGTGCGCTGCAATTGCCCGATCTGCTGGATCACCTGATAGGTATGTTCCACCCATTGCCGCGTTTCCGATTGCCGATGTTCCGCGGCGATGTCGGTGACGTTGTCGGTGATGAAGACGACCAGCAGCAGTCCGATCGCCAGGATGATCTTGTAGCGAATGGGCAGGTGAGCCAGCCAGCCATACTTCCTAGGAGTCGGCGTCACATTGGAGCTGACCATGCGTAATCCCGCTGAGATGACAGTTGGATATGCCGCGTCCGGTAGCCGGGACGCGGTCCCCTTGCACTCAGATTAGCGAGATGCACGGCCGGGCGGTACTGCCCGGCGAACGTGACGGTTGTGTGAAGAGGGCTTTCGGCCGCGCTTAGACGTCGACCGACGCCGCGTGTTCGCGGGTGGCGGAGAAACGCACGGCGGGCGAGCGTTCCTGGGTCAGTTGCAGGTTCACGCGAGAGGGGGCGAGGTAGACCAGTTCGCCGGCCGCGTCGATGGCCAGGTTCATGATGTTTTTCTCGCGGAATTCTTCCAGCTTTTTTGCATCATCGCAGTGAATCCAGCGGGCGGTGACCACGCCGACCTGCTCGAAGCTGGCGTCCACGCCGTATTCGTCCTTCAAGCGATACGCCACCACGTCGAACTGCAGCACGCCGACTGCGCCGAGGATCAAGTCGTTGCTCATCAGCGGGCGGAAGAACTGCGTGGCGCCTTCTTCCGACAGCTGCGCCAGGCCCTTTTGCAGCGCCTTCATCTTCAGCGGATCGCGCAGGCGTGCGCGGCGGAACAGTTCCGGTGCGAAGTTGGGAATACCGGTGAAGCTGATCGCTTCGCCTTCGGTGAAGGTGTCGCCAATGCTGATGGTGCCGTGGTTGTGCAAGCCGATCACATCACCGGGGTAGGCGCTTTCGACGATCTCGCGGTCGCTTGCCATGAAGGTGAGTGCATTGGCGATGCGCACTTCCTTGTTGGTGCGCGTCTGGATCATCTTCATGCCGGCGGTATAGGTGCCCGAGCAGATGCGCATGAAGGCGACGCGGTCGCGATGTGCCGGATCCATGTTTGCCTGGATCTTGAATACGAAGCCGGTGAGCTTTTCTTCTTCCGGTTTTACTTCGCGCGAGAGCGTGGCGCGCTGGCGTGGGGCAGGTGCGTGTTGCACGAAGAAATCCAGCAGCAATTGCACGCCGAAGTTGTTCACGGCAGAACCGAAGAACACCGGCGTAAGTTTGCCGGCGCGGTATTGCTCCAGATCAAACGGATGCGATGCGCCCTGGATCAGCTCCAATTCGTCGCGCAATTCGTTCAAGGCTTCCGTGCCGATCGCTTCTTCCACGCCTGGCGCATCGAGGCCTTTGAAAATGGTCGAATCCTGGCGCGTGAAATTCTTGCCTTGCTCGAACACGTGCACTTCATCGAGCAGCAGGTGATACACGCCCTTCAGGCGCTTGCCCATGCCGATCGGCCAGGTCAGCGGCGCACACGCGATGCCGAGCACGGATTCCACTTCATCCAGCAACTCGATCGGCGAACGGCCTTCGCGGTCGAGCTTGTTGATGAAGGTCATGATGGGCGTATCGCGCAGGCGGCACACTTCCATCAGCTTGATCGTGCGCTCTTCCACGCCCTTGGCGCAGTCGATCACCATCAGCGCCGAATCCACCGCGGTCAGCACGCGGTAGGTATCTTCGGAGAAGTCCGCGTGGCCGGGCGTGTCGAGCAGGTTGACGATCTTGCCCTCGTACGGGAATTGCATCACCGACGAGGTCACCGAAATGCCGCGCTCCTTTTCCAGTGCCATCCAGTCCGACGTCGCATGCCGCGCCGCCTTGCGGCCCTTCACCGAGCCGGCCATCTGGATTGCGCCGCCGAACAGCAGCAGCTTTTCCGTCAGCGTGGTCTTGCCCGCGTCAGGGTGGCTGATGATGGCGAAGGTGCGGCGGCGGTGGGTTTCTTGTAGGTGGGCAGACATGGGTAGTCCGGCTGGCATGCGAACCCGCAATTGTAGCTTGGATGGCTCGCAGGTACGGGTGTTTGCTACTTCATGAGGCTTAACCGCTTTGGCGCGAGACCATGTTTCGCTGGACATCGCCCTGGATGACGCTGCTCCAGGCCGCAAAGGACATATTTGCCTAGCCATCGGCGCAGGCGCTCCTCGGCCTGCTGATGGGTAAATGTGTGCTGTTCCTCAAGCGCACGCTCGCCGCGAGCGATGCCGTCGAGAAGCTTCAATACGTGCGTTGCATCTTGCATAAGCGATGAGAGTAGCCACGATAGGTGTTACACGGAGTGCAATTCCTGCCTGAGGATTTGTCGCAGCGTCTCGGCTGTGAGCGGAGGCTCTGCGCTGATGGCGGCCCGTAGCGCTTCGTTGATGGCAGTTTGATAGCCCGTGCCATGGGCTTCTGCGCGTGCCCGAAAAGCCTCGATCACGTCGTTGTCGAGCATGATCGTGATGCGTGTTTTGCCCGGAGATGGAATGACCGGGCCGCGTTTGCCTTTGCTGAAATCGTACGGTTTGCTCATGGCGTTTTTCCTAGCCCCTGAGTTGGCGAGGCGCCCGTTGGTGATGGTGATCGATGAAATCTCCTTGCCTACGCAAAATACTGAGCCACCTCTCCTGGACTTGCTTTGCGAGCGGAGATCATCCGCACGCGGCCGCCTCGTTGGCTGTGCACGATCACCAGAATGCGCCCAAGTGCATCCATGCCCAATGAAACAAATCGTTGTTCGCCCAGTGCATCAGAGTCTTCGATGGTGATGGCGGAAGGATCGCGCAAGGCTTGTTCGGCGTGAGCGAAGCTGATGCCGTGTTTTCTAAAATTTGCCGCCGCCTTGGCAGGATCGAACTCAAGCTCCATAGCGGCAATATGCATATATTATGCATATATGTCAATCCTGGTCGCTGAATGCAAAAAAGCCCGGGAAAACCCAGGCTTTTTCGTTGAGACGATTGGCGAAGGACTTACTTCGCTTCCTTCTCCATCAACTTCGCCACCATGCTCGCCGGCACTTCTTCGTAATGATCGAAGATCATCGTGAAGGTGCCGCGGCCGCTGGTGGCCGAGCGCAGGAAGTTGATGTAGCCGAACATTTCCGCCAGCGGGACGAAGCCCTGCACGAAGGCGTTGGTGCCCTTCTGGCCCTGTTCGCTGACCGAGCCGCGGCGGCGGTTGATGTCGCCGATGACGTCGCCGAGGTAGTCGGCTTCGGTCACGACTTCCAGCTTCATGATCGGCTCAAGCAGCTTGGGCTTGGACATCTTCTGCGCTTCGCGGAAGCAGGCGCGGCCGGCGATTTCGAAGGCGAGTGCCGAGGAGTCCACGTCGTGGTACTTGCCGTCGACCAGGCGAGCCTTGAAGTCCAGCACTTCGTAGCCGGCCACCTGGCCCTGGCGCGATTCCACCGTGATGGCGTGTTCCACCGCCGGGATGTATTCGCGCGGCACGCGGCCGCCGACCACTTCGTCGGAGAACACCACGCCGCTGCCCGGTTCACCCGGCTCGAAGATGATCTTCACTTCGGCGAACTGACCCGAACCGCCGGACTGTTTCTTGTGCGTGTAGGTGTGTTCGACGGTCTGGCCGAAGGCTTCGCGGAAGCTGACCTTGGGCTTGCCCATGTTCGCTTCCACGCCCAGCTCGGTGCGCATGCGGTCGATGGTGATTTCCAGGTGCAGCTCGCCCATGCCCTTGAGCACGGTCTGGCCGGTTTCCTGGTCCACTTCCATGCGCAGCGACGGATCGGCCTTCACCATCTTGTAGAGCGCGGTGGAAAGCTTGTCGATGTCGTTGCGGCTCTTCGGTTCCACCGCCACGCTGATCACCGGGTCGGGGAAGCGCATGCGCTCCAGCAGCACCGGATGCTGCGGATCGGTGAGCGAATCGCCGGTCTCGGTTTCCTTCAGCGACACGAACGCGCAGATGTCGCCGGCGCGCACTTCGTCGATTTCCTTGGTGGCGTTGGCCTGCACTTCCACGATGCGGCCGATGCGTTCTTTCTTGCCGCGGGTGACGTTCTGCAGCGTGTCGCCCTTCTTGATCACACCGGAGTAGATGCGGGTGAAGGTGAGGGTACCGAACTGGTCGTTGATCACCTTGAAGGCCAGCGCGCGGACAGGAGCGTCGTCGGTCACCTGCTGTTCGCCGATGATGTTGCCGTCCTCGTCCACCATCGAGATGCCGCCGTTTTCGCCCGGATACGGCATGTAGTCGACCACGCCGTCCAGCATCTGCTGCACGCCCTTGTTGCGGTAGGACGAGCCGCAGAACACCGGCACCAGCTTGCCGGCCACGCAGCCCTTGCGGATGCACTTCTTCAGCGTTTCCAGCGTCGGCTCCTGGCCGTCGAGGTAGGCGTGCATGGCGTCGTCGTCCATTTCCACGGCGCTTTCGATGCTGTGCGCGCGCAGTTCGGCAAGCTTGGCCACCCATTCCTTGTCGGCGGTGGTGGTGAATTCCTTGACCCTCGGATGGTCAGCGACCTGGTCCAGCGGGATGGTCTCCCACTTGCTGTCCTTGTCGCTGCTGGCCCAGATGTAGCCCTGGCCGGCGATCAGGTCGACCATGCCGACGAAGTCGTCGCTGCTGCCCAGCGGCACCTGGCAGAGCACGATGTTGGCGCCCAGGCGGTTCTTGATGCCGTCGACGGCGTGTTTGAAGTTCGCGCCGATGCGGTCCATCTTGTTGATGTAGCACATGCGCGGCACGTTGTACTGGTCGGCCAGGCGCCAGTTGGTTTCGGTCTGCGGTTCCACGCCGGCCACGCCGTCGAACACCACCACGGCGCCGTCGAGCACGCGCAGCGAACGGTTCACCTCGATGGTGAAGTCCACGTGCCCTGGGGTATCGATCACGTTGATCTGGTGACCTTTCCACTCGGTCGACACGGCGGCGGACTGAATGGTGATACCGCGCTTCTTTTCCTGTTCCAGGTAGTCGGTGGTCGTGGAGCCCTTGCCATCCTTCGTGTCATGCACGTCGATGATCTGGTGCTTCTTGCCGGTGTAGTACAGGATGCGCTCGGTCGTGGTGGTCTTGCCGGCGTCGATGTGCGCGATGATGCCGATGTTGCGATAGAGGTGGAGAGGTTTCTGGCGGGCCACAGTCTTGGTTCCGTAGTAGAAGTCGTTTGTCGATCAGAACTTTGTTGTTCAGAGAAGCGTGCGCTCCCCGTGAGGAGAATCAAAAGATGGCGGGTCGTCCATGATCCGCAGCGTACGTGTCAAATGTGTATGCCTCGTTGCCGGCCAGGCGCGTTCATGGCGCAGAGTCGGCGAGTAAATCTTCGTAAAAGGCACCGAACGGTTCGCTCGGGTGGGCAATCTGGATTTCAAGAATCCACAACCCCTTGCCGGGTGTGTGGTCGAGATCTCCCAGGTCGCCGCCCTTGTGCACCGAGTGCGGAAAGTCGCTCACCCGGTGCCCTTTGATGGCATGGTTGAAGCGCCAGCCCATCGCCTCGGCACGCTCGGACGCATAATTATAAAGCTTTTGGCCGCTCCAGCCTTCATGGCGCCATTTCTGGGCGACATCCTGGAACAAATCGCGTGCAGCCTGTGCACATGCGGCCCGTTCGGGCGCCTGCCCGACCACGAAAGTATCGCCGACGTCGCCCTCGTGCCCATCGAATACCAGGCCAAGGTCGATGAAGTAGCTGTCGTTTTCAGCCAGCCGCACACCCGGCTGAGAGGGTTCGCGATACGTCCTGACGGTGTTCGGGCCGATGCGGATGATCACCGGGTGCCACAGTCGCTCCATGCCAAGCTGCTCGAACACTTGCTTGGCTTCCGCGCGCGCCTCGTCCTCGCTGATGCCGGGCCGCATGCGCGAGCGAATGCCGTCCACGGCCTGCCAGCTCAGCTCGCGGGCGCGCTGCATCAGCGCGGGATCGAACCGCAGGCCGACGGCTTCGCGATCGTGCGCGTCCACGTTCAGCCCACCAGCACCAGGGCGATGCCGATAGCGGCGGGAAGTCCCTGGATCCACAGCACCTTGCGCGTGGCGGTCAGCCCGCCATAGATGCCGGCGACCAGCACGCAGGCCAGGAAAAACAGCTTCACGTGCGTGCCTTCGGTACCGCCAAGGATCAGCCCCCACGCCAGGCCCGCCGCGAGAAATCCGTTGTACAGGCCCTGGTTGGCAGCCAGCACCTTGGTCTGCGCGGCGTATTCGGGCGTGAGGCCGAACGCACGCCGGCCTGTGGGCTTGTCCCACAACACCATTTCCAGGATCAGGAACCACAGGTGCATCAGCGCGATGATCGCGACGACGACATTGGTAAGGATCGACATGGCGGTCTTTCCCGGCCTCAGCCCAGCGCGTAGCCGAACTGTTCCTTGAATTCGGCGGCAAATTCGTCGTAGGTGAACGACTGGTTCTGCGTGCCGGGGTGCTCCACTTTCAGTGCACCCATCAGCGAGGACACGCGGCCGATGGTGGGCCAATCCCAGCCCTTCATGATGCCGAAGATCAGGCCGGCGCGATAAGCGTCGCCGCAGCCGGTGGGGTCGACGACCTGGCGTTCGCGTGCGGGCGGAATCTGGTGGGTGGTGCCCTCGGCGTGGATCACCGAGCCGTGCGGGCCCAGCGTCACCACATAGGCCTTCACGCGCGACGCAATATCCTCTGCATTCCAGCCAGTGCGCTGCTGCAACAGCTGGGATTCGTAGTCGTTGACGATCACGTAGGTCGATTTTTCGATCATCGAGCGGAATTCATCGCCGTTGAACAACGGCATGGCCTGGCCCGGGTCGAACACGAACGGCACGCCGCGCGCGGCGAATTCATCCACGTGCTGCAGCATCGCATCGCGGCCATCGGGGGCGACGATGCCGAAGCTGATGTGCGGGATATTGCGCACGTGGTTGGCATGCGCACTGGACATGGCGCCGGGGTGGAAGGCGGTGATCTGGTTGTTGTCCAGGTCGGTGGTGATGAAGCATTGCGGCGTGAACTGGTCGTCGAACACGCGGATGCAGTCCATGCGGATGCCGCAACGGTCCAGATGCTCGCGGTAGGGGGCGAAATCCTGGCCTACGGCCGCCACCGGCAGCGGATCGCCGCCCAGCAGCTTGAGGTTGTAGGCGATGTTGCCCGCGCAGCCGCCGAATTCGCGGCGCATCTGCGGCACCAGGAACGACACGTTCAAAATGTGCACCTTGTCGGGCAGGATATGGTTCTTGAACTGGTCCTGGAACACCATGATGGTGTCGTAGGCAAGCGATCCGCAGATGACGGCAGACATGGCAGATGAAGGTCCGGGTTAAGTTGGCAAACGCATCATCGTAGCGTTTGAGCCCGGAACGGGAAACAGGGAAGCGGGAACATGCTGGTTGGCAAAAGCGTCGACTCTTGCGCGATTGCCCTTAAAAAGACCGCTTTCTTAACGCTAATGTCCTTGCGGACAAGGGGTTTGCTGACTAGACTGGCGCGCTTACTTTTTAGCCAGAGTCGATGCGCGGCGGACCCATGTTCAAGAAGTTTCGCGGGATGTTTTCCAACGATGTTTCCATCGACCTTGGCACGGCCAATACGCTTATTTATGTGCGTGGCCAGGGCATCGTCCTGAACGAACCTTCCGTCGTGGCGATTCGCCAGGATCGCGGTCCGGGCGGTCCCCGCACGGTTGCCGCCGTCGGTGGCGAAGCCAAGCGCATGCTTGGCCGTACACCCGGCAACATCGCCACCGTGCGCCCGATGAAGGACGGCGTGATCGCCGACTTCACCATGACCGAGGCGATGCTGCAGCACTTCATCCGCCAGGTGCATCGTTCGCGCCTGCTGCGTCCCAGCCCGCGCGTGCTGGTGTGTGTGCCCTGCGGTTCCACCCAGGTGGAGCGCCGCGCGATCAAGGAATCGGCCGAAGGCGCCGGCGCCCGTGACGTGTTCCTGATCGAAGAGCCCATGGCTGCCGCGATCGGCGCCGGCATCCCGGTGCATGAGGCGCGTGGTTCGATGGTGCTGGACATCGGTGGCGGTACCTCCGAAGTGGCAGTGATCTCGCTCAACGGCATCGTCTACTCGCAATCCGTGCGCGTGGGCGGCGATCGCTTCGATGAGTCCATCATCAACTACGTGCGCCGCAACCACGGCACGCTGATCGGTGAATCCACCGCCGAGCGCATCAAGCTGGAAATCGGCTGCGCCTTCCCGCAAAGCCAGGTCAAGGAGATCGAAATCTCCGGGCGCAACCTGGCCGAAGGCGTGCCGCGCATGTTCACGGTCAACTCCAACGAGATCCTCGAAGCCCTGCACGAACCGCTCGCCGGCATCGTGGCGGCGGTGAAGTCGGCGCTGGAACAGACGCCGCCGGAACTGTGCTCCGACGTGGCCGAGCGCGGCATCGTGCTCACCGGCGGCGGCGCGCTGCTGCGTGACCTGGATCGTCTGCTGTCTGAGGAAACCGGTCTGCACGTGCAGGTGGCGGACGACCCGCTGACCTGCGTGGCCCGTGGCGGCGGCAAAGCGCTGGAGCTGATCGATCAGCACGGCAGCGACTTCTTCGCCCCTGAATAAACCGAGTGGTAACCGTCCTCGCGTGCGAGGACACCTTATTCCCTCTCCCCTCCGGGGAGAGGGTAGGGTGAGGGGGCAAGGCTTGCGTCCATGTCGATTCGAAGCGCATTAGGAAAAACACTCACCACTGAGTATCCGGCGAGGTTGGCCCCTCACCCCAGCCCTCTCCCCGGAGGGGAGAGGGAGCGTGTCGTATGCCGCTAGCCCGCGAGGAATCCTCGCCCCTGTTCGCCGGTACCGCGGCCGGAACCCTGCGGCTGATGTTCTATCTCGCCCTGGCGATGGTCTTGATGGTGCTCGACCATCGCAACGGCTGGCTGTGGCGCCTGCGTTATGCCACGGCGATCGTGGTGGAGCCGGTGTATCGTTTGGCCAGCCTGCCGGCTGATGGCTTTCATGCCGCGGGTGTGGCCTTTGCCGATCGCCGCCTGCTCACCGAGCAGAACCAGCGCCTGCGCGAAGACCTGCTGCTGGCCAATGCCAAGCTCAATCGCATGGCGGCCGTGGCCGAGCAGAACCAGCGCCTGAAGGAATTGCTCGATACCCAGCACAGTCTGGAACTGCACGTGCAGATGGCGCGGGTGGTTGGCGTGGATATGGGGGCGTACCGGCATCGCCTGATGATCAACCTGGGTGCCCGCGATGGCATCAAGACTGGCCAGCCGGTGATCGATGCGCGTGGCGTGGTTGGGCAGATCATCGACGTGCTGCCAAATTCCGCCACGGTGATGCTGGTGACCGATCCGGATCACGCCGTGCCGGTGATGATCCAGCGCACTGGCTTGCGCACCATCGCGTATGGCTCGCGTAACGGCCAGCAACTCACGTTGCCGAACGTACCGATGGCGGCTGACGTGCAGGCGGGCGACAAGTTGCTTACCTCGGGTCTGGGCGGTCGTTTCCCGCAAGGTTTCCCGGTTGGCGACATCACCAGCGTGGGGCCGTCCGCCACCGGCATGTTCCTGGAAGCGCATGCGCAACCCAGCGCCGACCTGGACCGCGCCGACGAAGTGCTGGTGCTGCATGACCTGCCGGAGCCGGCCGGTCCGCCGCCGCCCGTCACGCCGGCCGGTCCGCCCGCCAGCGATGCGCCGGCGCCAGCATCCACCACCGCACCGCCTCGCGCAGCGCTGCCGGCCGTGCCGGCGTCAGTCGCCAAGCCGGCAGCCACACCACCCGCAGGGACGCCATCGACATGAGCCGTCAACGACTCTCCTTCTGGTGGTTCGTCGGCACCCTGGTGATGGCATTGATGCTGATGCTGGTGCCGCTGCCGCACGTGCTGGAGGCATTCAAGCCGTATTGGCCGGCGCTGGTGCTGTTGTACTGGGCGCTGGAGTCGGGCGACCAGCGCGTCACGCTGGGCCTCGCTTTCATCTTCGGCCTCTGCTCGGATTTATTGACGGGCGTGTTGCTGGGCGAGCAGGCCTTGCGCTTGTGCGTGCTGGCGTTCATCGCCTTGCGTTTCCGCTCGCGCCTGCGCTTCTTCCCGATGTGGCAGCAGACGCTTGCGGTACTCGCCTTGCTGGTCAACGACCGCTTCTTGCTGCTGGTGGTGCGCGCGTTTGCCGGCGAATCCACGCCGCCGGCGTTGTGGTGGGCCTCGCCCTTCGTCAGTGCCGCGCTGTGGCCCTTCCTGTTCCTGTTGCTTGACGACTTGCGGATGCGGTTGAGGCTGCAATGAAGCCAGGTGCAAAACGCCTGCGCATCTACAAGGACACGCGCGGTGAAGGCGAGCTGTTCCGGCGCCGTGCGTTTGCCGGTTTTGCGCTGATCCTGCTCGGGCTGTTTGCGCTGGTCGGGCGCTATGTATTTCTGCAGGTGCTGCACCACGACGAATTCGCGCTGCGCTCGGTCAACAACAGCGTCAAGCCGCGTGCCATTCCGCCGGCGCGCGGCCTGATCTACGACCGCAACGGCGTGCTGCTGGCTGACAACGTGCCGGCCTTCCGGCTCGAAGTGGTGCCGGAACAAGTACACGGCATGAACCAGATGCTGGCGGAACTCGGCAAGGTGATTCCGCTGGATCAGGACGATCTGGACGCCTTCCACAAGCAGCTCAAGCAATCGCGCCGTTTCGACAGCGTGCCGCTGAAAATGCGCCTGACCGAGGACGACATCGCTCGTTTTGCAGTGAACCGCTGGCGTTTTCCAGGCGTGGATGTGGTGCCGTATCTCACGCGCCAGTATCCGCTGGGTCCATTGTTCTCGCATGTCGTGGGTTACGTCAGCCGCATCGACGCGGACGATCTGGAGAACCTCGACGCGGATCGCTACAAAGGCACCACGCATATCGGCCGCACCGGCGTGGAACGTTCCTACGAGGACATGCTGCACGGCACCCCTGGCTACGAGCTGGATGAAGTGAATGCCGATGGCCGCATCCAGCGCGTGCTGAAAACCGATCCGCCGGTACCTGGCAAGAATCTCTACCTGAGTATCGACTCGCGCATCCAGAAGGCGGCGCAAGACGCTTTCGAGGGTCGTCCCGGTGCCGCGGTGGCGATCGATCCGCGCAACGGCCAGGTGCTGGCGATGGTCAGTGTGCCGACGTTCGATCCCAATCTGTTCGTCAACGGCATCAGCAGTGCGGATTACAAGGCGTTGATGACTGCACCCGACAAACCGTTGCTCAATCGCGCGCTCAGGGGCGCTTATCCGCCCGGCTCCACGGTGAAGCCGTTCATGGGCCTGGCTGGCCTGGAATATGGCGTTCGCACGCCGCAGGATTCGGTGCTTTCCACCGGCGTGTTCTACATCCCCGGGCAGTCGCGCGGTTATCGTGACGACGTGCGTGGCGGCGTCGGCACGACCAATCTCTACAAAGCAATCTACGCATCGGTCAACACGTACTTCTACAAACTCGCGCTGGACCTTGGCATCGACCGCATCAGCGAGTTCATGGGCAGCTACGGCTTCGGACATCCCAGCGGCGTTGATCTTCCCGGCGAGGTGTCCGGCATCCTGCCGTCGCGCGAATGGAAGGCCAAACATTCGCCCAAGGAGCGCAACTGGTATCCAGGCGAGACGGTGATTACCGGTATCGGCCAGGGCTATTGGTCAGTCACGGCCATGCAGCTAGGCCATGCGTTGGCGACGTTTGCCGGCCGCGGTGTGCCCTACGCGCCACGCGTGGTGATGTCGACGGCGGATGTCGGCAAGCAGCCGTCGCCCTTGCTCAATCCGCCTACCGGTCCTTCGCTGATCAAGAACATGAAAGACTGGGAAGCGGTGAACGAGGGCATGCAGCTGGTGATCTACAGCACGGACCCGACCTCGACCGGCTTCGGCACCAAACTGGGCGATGGTTTCCCGTACCGCATCGCCGGCAAGAGCGGTACCGCGGAGCGTTTCTCGCGTAAGACCGACGCGTACAACGAAGACAAGAACACCGCTTATCTCGCCGCACGCCATCGCGCCTGGTTCGAAGCCTTTACGCCGGCCGAAAATCCGCGCATCGCCGTTGCTGTCGTGTTGGAGGCCGGTGCATGGGGCGCCAAGGACGCCGGCCCGATTGCACGCAAGATTCTCGACGCATGGCTGACGACGCAGGGCGGTGCCGTACCGCCGCACCAGCCGCTGCAGGAATCCGCCGTGGCATCGTCGTCATCGACACCAGTGCCGCCGACGCCGGAAGACACGCCGCAGGGCGACGTGCCCGCTCCCGACAGTTCCAGCGCGGGAGATGACACGCCATGATGATCGATACCCTGCGCATCCGCTTCCGTCGTTTCCTGCGCCGCGTGTGGACACGCCCGCGCATCGACCTGCCGCTCGCGTTTGCCCTGCTTCTGCTATGCAGTGTGGGCCTGGTAACGCTGTACAGCGCGGGCGACAGCAACGTTGGCCTGGTCGTCGGACAAGCCGCGCGCTTCATGCTTGGCGGGGCGTTCATTCTGCTGATGTCACGCATCCCGCCCTCGGTGCTGCGCAACTGGACGCCCTGGCTCTACGCGGGCAGCGTGATGCTGTTGGTGGTGGTTGCCGTATTGGGCGAAGGCCGCGGCGCGGATCGCTGGCTCAATCTCGGCATCATGCGCTTCCAGCCGTCGGAGCTGATGAAGCTGACCATGCCGATGATGGTGGCCTGGTATCTGCATCCGCGCCAACTGCCGCCGAGCTGGAAAGACATCATCGTGGTGGGCGGCATGATCGCCATTCCCGCCGGCCTGATCGCCAAGCAGCCGGATCTCGGCACTGCCTTGCTGGTATCGGCGGCGGGTGGCTTCGCACTGTTTCTCTCGGGCATGGCGTGGTGGCGCATCGGCGTGCTGCTTGCCGGCGCAGCGGGCATGGTGCCGATTGCCTGGCATTTCATGCATCAATACCAGCGCGACCGTATCCTCACCATGCTCAATCCCGAATCCGATCCGCTCGGCAACGGCTGGCACATCATCCAGTCGCAGATCGCGGTAGGCTCGGGCGGCATCTTCGGCAAGGGCTTCGAACAGAGCACGCAATCGCGCCTGGACTTCTTGCCCGAGCACACCACCGACTTCATTTTTGCGGTGTTTTGCGAAGAATTCGGCCTGATCGGCGTGTGCGCGATCCTGGTGCTGTATGCCTTCATCATCGGCCGTTGCCTGTGGATCGCGATGGAGGCGAAGGACACGTACTCGCGTCTGCTTGCCGGCGCGATCGGCATGAGCTTCTTTGTCTACGTGTTCGTCAACGGCGGCATGGTCGCGGGCTTGCTACCGGTGGTGGGCGTGCCGATGCCGATGGTCAGTTACGGCGGCACCTCGGCGGTGTCGTTGCTGGTGGGGTTTGGCGTGTTGATGTCGATACATGCCAATCGCAAGGTACATGACTGATGGTCCGTCAAAAACGCACATGCGTGTTACGCTCCACGACATGAAGGGAAAAATCGTTTTTGCACTCGCAGCGCTGTTTTTCGCGACGCCGTTCAGCGCATGGGCCGAGCATCCCGGGCAGGCGAAACTGGTCGCTGAAGTAGCGAAAGATACCGGCAAGGATCCGGCCGCCTTGAACGCTTTGCTCGATGGCGCAAAGCGGCAGCAAAGCATCCTCGATGCCATCAGCCGACCGGCCGAAGCGAAGCCGTGGAGCGAATACCGGCAGATTTTCCTCACCCAGGCGCGGATCGACGCCGGCGTGCGGTTTTATCTCGATCATCAGGCGCTGCTGGAGCAGGTTGGCAAGAAGTACGGCGTCGATCCGCAGTACATCGTCGCCATCATCGGTGTGGAAACCTTTTACGGTCGCAATACCGGCAAGTACAAAGTGCTGGATGCGCTGGTCACGCTGGGCCTGTACTACCCGCCGCGCGCGGCGTTTTTCCGCAGCGAGCTGAAGACCCTGCTGGAATTGCCGAGTACGCAACTCGCCGGTCCGGTCGACATGCTCACCGGTTCGTATGCGGGCGCGCAAGGCTGGGGTCAGTTCATGCCCAGCAGCATTCGCGATTTCGCCGTGGATGAAGACGGCGATGGCCATATCGATTTGCAGAATTCCATGCCGGACATCCTGGGCAGCGTCGCCCACTACTTCGCCAAACATGGCTGGGTGAATGGCGGTCCTGTCGCAGCGCGCGCGCAGCCCGATGCCGCGGCGAAAGTGCTGACCGTGAAAGATGCCTCGCCGCAGTGGACGATCGAACAGCTCGAAGCGTGGGGCTACGCGCCGCTGCAGCACCTTGACCCAGGTGCGTCGAGCAGCCTGCAGACGCTGCAGGGCGCGAACGGTCCGGAGTACTGGTTCACCTTCAAGAATTTCCAGGTGATTACCACCTACAACCGCAGCGTGATGTATGCGATGGCGGTAAACCAATTGGCGCAGTCCATCATCGAAGTCGTGCACGCCCAGGAGAATGCCTCTCGATGAAGACGCTCCGGCGCCTGTCGCTGCTGCTCGCGGTTCCCCTGGTACTGGCCGGCTGCGGCGGACATCGCAGTACGCGTCCGGCTTCTTCTTCGCCTTACGCGCCATCGCATGGCGGTTCGAGCCGAAGCTCCGGCGGCATCTACGACGACACCAGCCGGCCGCAAAGCAGCCGGTATCGCGATGGCGCCGACAGCATTCCGGACGGCCCGCCGCCGGATGTCAGCAACCTGCCGGAACCCGTGCCCAAGGTCGAACCTCGCTCGTTGTACGGCAACAAGTCGCCGTATTCGGTGCTTGGCCGCACCTATAGCGTGCTGCCGACGGCGCGCGGCTATGACGAGCGCGGCATCGCCTCGTTCTACGGCAGCAAGTTCCATGGCTACAAGACCTCGAGCCTCGAGGACTACGACATGTACAAGTTCACCGCCGCCAGCAAGGTGCTGCCGCTGCCGAGCTACGCGCGCGTGACCAATCTGCAGAACGGCAAGAGCGTGATCGTGCGCATCAACGATCGCGGGCCGTTCCACGAAGACCGCGTGATCGACCTGTCCTACGCCGCTGCCGTGAAGATCGGCATCTGGCCCAAGGGCACCGGCTTGGTGGAAGTGCAGGGCATCGATCCCTCCGCGCCACCGCAAGAGGAGGCGCCACCGCCGCCACTTGTCAGCGCTACGCCCGCACATCCGCCCAGTATTTACCTGCAAGTTGGCGCATTCTCCGATCCGGCCAACGCCGAGCGTGTCGCCTCGCAATTGCGTGTCGCGAATTTTGCGCCCGTGCAGGTGTCTGATGCGACGATCGGCGGCCGTACCGTGCACCGCGTACGCGTAGGGCCCTTGAGCGATGTAGACAGCGCTGACCAGGTGAGCACCAAGATCGAACAAATGGGTCTGCCGCAGCCGCAGGTCGCGGTAGACTGACGTCTTTTCTGCGAAGAAATCATGGCGCCGCGTGCGCCAAGCACATAGAAACCGGAAGCAAGCCCACATGAATCCGTTCCGCCGTTCCCTGCACATGTTCGCCGCCGCCGCATTGGTGTTCGGCGTGAGTGCCGTTGCCCAACAGACGCCACCCAAGCCTGTACCGAATCCGCCGCCCGCGCCGGCCGCCGTCGCCGTGCCGGTACCGCCGCCACCGGATGTCGATGCCAAGGCATGGGTGTTGATGGACTACACCACCGGCCAGGTGCTCGCTTCCAAGAACCCCGACGAACGCGTGGAACCGGCTTCGATCACCAAGATCATGACCGACTATGTGGTTTCCGCACAGTTGGCCGCCGGCAAGATCCACCTCACCGATCCGGTGACGATCAGCGAGCACGCCTGGCGCGCAGGCGGTGCGGGTACTGACGGTTCCACCAGCTTCCTCAAGCTCAACAGCCAGGTGCCGCTGAAGGATCTGCTGTACGGCATGATCATCCAGTCCGGCAACGACTCGGCCATCGCCCTGGCCGAACACACCGCCGGCTCCGAGGAAACCTTCGCGAACCTGATGAACGCCTATGCCAAGCAACTCGGCATGGTGAACTCGCACTTCATGAACGCGTCCGGCTATCCGATCGCGGATCATTATTCTTCCGCGCATGACATCGCCATTCTTTCGCGCGCGTTGATCCACGATTACCCGGATGACTACGCGATCTCCGCGATCAAGGAATTCACCTGGAACGGCATCAAGCAGGGCAATCGCAATACCTTGCTGTGGCGCGATCCCACTGTGGACGGCATCAAGACCGGTCACACCGCCGAGGCCGGCTTCTGCCTGGCCGCGTCGGCCAAGCGTGGCGATGCGCGCATGATCGCCATCGTGATGGGTTCCAGCAACGAGAAGGCGCGTGCAGACGCGGCGATCGCGCTGCTCAACTACGGCTTCCGTTTCTACGAAACGCACAAGCTCTACGAGGCCAACAAGCCGCTGTCCACGCCGCGCCTGTGGAAGGGCGAAGAGGATCAACTGCCGCTCGGCGTGACGCAGGACGTGCTGGTTACCGTGAAGACCGGCGACTACGAAAAGCTCAAGGCGACGATGGACATTCCGTCCACGCTGATCGCGCCCTTCAAGAAGGGCCAGCAGGTCGGCACGTTGCACATCACGCAGGACGGTCAGAACATCATGGACGTGCCGTTGGTGGCACTCAACGATGCGCCGCAGGGCGGGTTCTTCAAGCGCCTGTGGGACAGCATCCTGTTGTGGTTCCACGGCAGCGGCAAGAAATGAGGATTCCCGATCGTGTAGGTTGGGGTGCGAACCCCAACATGGGATCTTGATCGACATGACAATGTTGGGTTCGCACCCCAACCTACGAGCCCATGGGGCCTCCTATGAAAGACCTGAGCGACATCAAGGCGCAACAAGAAGGCCAGGGGTTTCAATTCCCCGGCGAGTTCGAGATCACCGCCATGGGCAACGCCAGCGCGGATTTGAAAGCCCGCGTACCGCAGATCCTGGAGGGTATCGGTTTGCACGTGCTGCACGAAACGGTGAAGCATCGCCATTCACGCGAAGGCAACTTCCTGTCCGTCACCGTCAGTTTCCGCTGCGAAACCCGCGAGCAATACGACCTGGCCCATACCGCGCTGCGTGCCGATCCGGATATCCGCTATACCCTCTGAACCACTTGTTTTTCCCCTCTCCCCTCCGGGGGAAGAGGGCAGGGTGAGGGGCGGCTCTTGCAAGGCATGTTGCAGCAACGCGGCAAGCACATACACCCCTTCCGTCACTTGCAAGCCGCAGCCGCCGGCCACAGATTGGCCCCAATCCCGCGCAGGCCCCTCGATTCATGTCCCTCCCCCTGAAAATCCGCCACCTCGGGCGCCAACCCTACGCGCCGGTGTGGCAGGCGATGAGCGCCTTCACCGACAACCGCACCGCCGAAACCGTGGACGAACTCTGGGTGCTGGAGCACGACCCTGTCTTCACCCTTGGGCAGGCCGGCAAGATGGAGCACGTACTGGCGCCAGGCGATATTCCGGTGGTGCCGGTGGATCGCGGCGGACAGGTCACCTATCACGGCCCCGGCCAGATCGTGGCCTACCCGCTGATCGATCTGCGTCGCGCCGGGGTAGGGGTGCGCGAGCTGGTCAACCGGATCGAACAGGCCATCATCGACACCTTGGAACACTGGAATATCGAGGCCGTCCGTCGCGAAGGCGCGCCCGGCGTCTACGTGGCGGACGCCAAGGTGGCAGCCCTGGGCTTGCGCGTGCGCCGGGGCTGCAGCTTCCACGGGCTCGCTTTCAACGTAAACATGAACCTGGAACCGTTCCACCGCATTAATCCTTGCGGTTACAAGGGCCTGGCGGTCACTCAGGTGCTAGACTTGGGCGGTCCGTCGCGGCTGTCGGACGTCGAGGATGTGCTGATCGGCGAGTTCTGCCGGCAGTTCGGCTTCGAAGCTGAATCAGCTGCTCCCGTGATCCCCGAACTCCCCGCTCGCATGGCGGTCTGAGCTATTTCATGAGCGATACCAGCGCATCCTCCAGCAAGACCATTCCGATCAGCGTCGTCAGCGGCGCACCTGCCGAGAGCGCACTTGTCGACAAGCAGCTCGGCAGCGACAAGATCGCTCTCAACCGCGCCGGCTTCGATACCAACGTTCCCACACTGCGCAAACCCAGCTGGATTCGGGTGCGCCTGCCGCAAGGCAACGCCGTGCAGCAGTTGAAAGCGCGCCTGCGCGAGAACGCGCTGGTCACGGTATGCGAAGAAGCGTCCTGCCCGAACATCCACGAGTGTTTCAGCAAGGGCACCGCCACCTTCATGATCCTGGGTGACGTGTGCACGCGCCGCTGCTCGTTCTGCGATGTGGCACACGGCCGCCCCGCTGCGCCCGATCCGCTGGAGCCGGCGCGCCTGGCTGACACCATCCGCGACATGCGCCTGAAGTACGTGGTGATCACCTCGGTGGACCGCGACGACCTGCGCGACGGCGGCGCCGAACATTTCGCCGCCTGCATCCGCGCCGTGCGCCACACCAGCCCCAACACCCGCATCGAGATCCTCACGCCGGATTTCCGCGGCAAAGGCCGCATGGAACGCGCGCTGGAGGTGCTGAAGGATTTCCCGCCGGACGTGTTCAACCACAATCTGGAAACCGTGCCGCACTTGTATCGCGAAGTGCGTCCGGGTGCCGACTACCAGTGGTCGCTGGATCTGCTCAAGCGCTTCAAGGCGCAGCATCCGGACGTGCCGACCAAGTCCGGCATCATGCTGGGCCTGGGCGAAACCTACGAACAGGTGATCGAAACGATGCGCGATTTGCGCGCGCACGACGTCGACATGATCACCATCGGCCAGTACCTGCAGCCCACGCCGCATCATCACCCGGTGGTGCGCTACTGGACGCCGGACGAATTTGAATCCTTGCGCGTAGCCGGCGAGGCGATGGGCTTCCATCACGTCGCCTCCGGCCCGCTTGTCCGTTCTTCCTATCACGCCGACCAGCAGGCTCACGCGGCTGGCGTCACCGAGCACGCCTGAAGAGATACCCATGACCCTTCGCTTTCGCCCCCTGCTAGCTCTGTTGGTCGCGCTCAGCGTCACCACCACGGCAGTCTTCGCGCAATCGGCCGCCGACATGGGTGCCAGCAAGCCGCGCAAGGTTTCCACATTGCCGCTGCAGCCGACCGCCGACGAAGCCAACGCGGCGCTGATCTCCGCGCATCTGCTCACCCGCTTCCACTACGACGCGCAGCCGCTCGACGACGCGATGTCGGAGAAGATCTACACGCGCTACTTCAAGCTGCTGGATGGCGAAAAGGTCTTCTTCACGCAGGAAGACATGGCGAAATTCGCCAAGTACAAGGACCAGTTCGACAACGAGATCTGGAACAAGGACATGTCGGGCTCGTTCGACATCTTCAACCAGTACATCCTGCGCGCCATCGACCGCATGAACTATGCGCGCAGCCTGTTGAAGCAGGGCTTCGATTTCACCACCCAAGACACCTACACCATCGACCGCAAGAAGGCCGACTGGCCCAAGGACCAGAACGAGCTCAACGACCTGTGGCGCAAGCGCACCATGAACGACTGGCTGCGCCTGAAGCTGGCCGGCAAGAGCGACGACGACATCCGCAAGACGCTCGACAAGCGCTACAGCAACTACATCGACCGCATGAAGCAGCTCGATGACCAGGACGCGCTGCAGACCTTCATGACCGCGTATGCGAACTCCACCGATCCGCATACCGACTACATGGGCCCGCGCGCTGCCGAGAACTTCGACATCTCCATGAAGCTGTCGCTGGAAGGCATCGGCGCCGTGCTGCAGCAGCGCGACGACTACACCGTGATCCGCGAACTCGTCCCCGGTGGTCCGGCGATCAAGTCCGGCAAGCTGCACGTGGGCGACTACGTGATGGGTGTGGGTCAGGGCGAAAGCGGCCCGATCCAGGACGTGGTCGGCTGGCGCATCGATGACGTGGTCAACCTGATCCGCGGCAAGAAAGACACCACGGTGCGCCTGGAAATCGTCCCTGGCGACCAGGGCACCGATGGCAAGCACGACATGGTCACGATGGTGCGCAAGAAAGTCACTATCGAAGAACAGGCCGCCAAGAAGAAAGTCATCCAGATCACCGACAACGGCGTCACCCGCAAGATCGGCGTGATCGAACTGCCGATGTTCTATTCCGACTTCGGTGCACGCAGCGAAGGCGACAAGAACTTCAAGAGCGCCACCCGCGACGTCGCCAAGCTGCTGGGCGAACTGAAGACCGAAGGCGTGCAGGGTGTGGTGATCGACCTGCGCAACAACGGTGGTGGTTCGCTGTATGAAGCGAACGAACTCACCGGCCTGTTCATCGACAAGGGTCCCGTGGTGCAGGTACGCGATGCGCGCGGTCAAGTGCAGGTGCAGGGCGATGACGATCCGGGCATGGCCTGGAGCGGTCCGCTGGCCGTGTTGGTCAATCGCGGCACGGCTTCGGCTTCGGAGATTTTCTCCGCAGCGATCCAGGATTACGGCCGCGGCCTGATCATCGGTACGCAGACCTTCGGCAAGGGCACGGTGCAGACGCTGATCGACCTCAACCGCTTCGCCGCCGATACCGACAACAAGCCGGACTTCGGCGCGCTGAAGATGACCGTGCAGGAATTCTTCCGCATCAACGGTGGCTCCACCCAGTTGCGCGGCGTGACGCCGGATCTGCTCTATCCGAGCAACGGCGACGACAAGGATTTCGGCGAGTCGACCTACGACAACGCGCTGCCGTGGACGCAAATCGCACCCGCCGACTACAAGCCGGTGGCCGACATGAAGGCCTACTTGCCGCAACTCACGCAGATGCATGACGCACGCGTGGCCAAGTCGCCGGCATGGCAGCTGATGCTGGACGAACTCAACCAGTACAAGAAGCTGGCCGACCGCACCTCCATCTCGCTCAACTACGACCAGCGCCAAACCGAGCGCAAGCAACTGGATGCGATGCAGGCCGACTTCCGCGCACGTCACAAGGCGATCGACGGTGGCACCGCCGACGTGAGCGATGACGATCAACTCGACGACGGTCTCAACCCCAGCGAGCGCAGTCTCAAGTCGGAACTGAAGCAGCAGGAAGACGCCAAGAAGGCACCCGATCCGCAGTTGCAGGAAACTGCGCACATCCTGTTCGACGCTGTTGGCCTGATCGGTTCCAACCCAAAGCTGGCGGCCGAAGTGTTGCCGTACGGCGGCAAGCAGGGCGACAGCGCGTCGATGGCTTCAACCAGCAATGGGCCGGCTTCGCTGCCGACGCCAATGACGCAGCCGGCGGCGGCGGGTTCCAGCAGCAAATAAGTCGGTAGGCACGTAGGCTGGGATGAAATCCCAGCTTTCGTCGGCATGCTGAGGGTGGGATTTCATCCCAGCCTACGAAAGCGGCGCTTCGGTGCCGCTTTTTTTGTGCGCGCAAGGACGGTCATGGATTTCCCGGCCCGTTGGCGCGAGGATGCCGCAGACCTCCTTGCGACAAGGACCTGCCGCCATGGATCTGCTTTCCAATCTCGCTCTCGCCGGCGGCCTCGCTTGGGCCAGCGGCATTCGCCTCTACGCCACGCTGTTCATCGCTGGCCTGCTGGGCCGCCTTGGCTACGTCACTTTGCCATCAGGGTTGGAAGTGCTCAGCCACAACTGGGTACTGGTTACCGCCGGTGTGTTGATGGCCGGCGAATGCCTGGCCGACAAAATCCCCGTGTTCGATAGCGTGTGGGATTCCGTCCATACCTTCATCCGTATTCCCGTCGGTACCTTGCTCGCCTGGGGTGTGTTCAAGAATTCCGGCGCAGATGAACAGATCGCAGCGGCCTTGCTTGGCGGTGCGGTCGTTACCGGCACGCATCTGGCGAAATCGGGTACGCGCGCATTGATCAATACATCACCCGAGCCCTTCAGCAATTGGGGCGCGAGTGCGACCGAGGATATTTCGCTGCTGGGGATTCTGTATCTGGCATGGCAGCACCCGCTGGTACTGCTCATCGTGCTGGCGCTGTTCATGGCGCTGATCTGCTGGCTGTTGCCGAAGATTGTTCGCGGGTTGCGCATCATGGTCACCTGCCTACGCAAACTCGCCACCACGTAGGTTGGGGTGCGAACCCCAACATCCGGAACGGATGTACATGGCAATGTTGGGGTTCGCACCCCAACCTACGGCTTCGCTTGAGCTTTCTGCCACTGCTGATACTCCGTCACCTGCGGCAAATCCCGCAGCAGCTTCGAGTGCGGATCGATCACCACCAGCGCATCCGCCGGCACCTCCAACGAGCCTTCGCCATGCGTCATCGGCAGCGTGTGCACCGTTCCATCCACTTGCACCTCCACCGGCATCGGAAACGGCAAGTCACGTGGCACGCGCCACCGCAAGGTCAACGCATGGCCCACGCGCTGCTCGTCCAGTGCCGGCAACTGCGCCTGATACAGGTACACGTTGAAGAACCAGCTCACATCACGCCCGGTCACCTGGTTGACGATGCGAATGAAATCCTGCGAGCTCGCGTAATGCGGGGCGAAATTGCCGGGTTTGGGATCAGGCCGTCCATACACCAGCACGCGCAAGCTCTCGAAGAAATCGCGATCACCGATCAAACCGCGCAAGGCGTGCAGCATCAGCGCACCCTTGTCGTAGATGTCCAGGCCCGGGCCATGATCATCGTCATAGACCTGTGCTTCGGTCTGGCTTTTGCCTGAAACAATCGGGAAACGATCGTGCAACGACAGGCGCATCTTCTGCATCCACGCGTAGTAACCCATGTCGCCGTTGATCGACCCGCTGTACAGCGGCTGCATGTAGGTCGCAAACGCTTCGTGCAGCCACATGTCGTCCCAGTCGGCGTTGGTTATCTGGTTGCCGAACCACTCGTGCGCAAACTCGTGCTGCAGCAGCCAGTCGAAGCCGTTGCCATCTTTCTTGTAGCCGTTGCCGTAGGCGTTGATGGTCTGGTGTTCCATGCCCAGATAAGGCGTTTCCACCACGCCCATCTTCTCGTCGCCGAATGGGTAAGGGCCGATCATCGCTTCGTTGAACGCCAATATGCGCGGGAATTCGGCGAACAGCTTGCGCGCCTGCTCGTCTTCGCCCGGCAGATACCAGTACTGCAGCGGAATCACGTTGCCGTAGCGGCTGTGGTATTCGCCGGTCAGCTCTTTATACGGACCCACGTTGATGGAAATCGCATACGTGGTGGGATGCTTGGCACGCCAGTGATACGTGCGTTTATCGCCTTCGTCGCTGATGCCGATCAGCACGCCGTTGCCCGGCGCCACCAGCGGCTTCGGCACGGTCACGTACAGATCCACCAGATCCGGCTTGCCTTCCGGCTGATCGATGCAGGGCCAGAACAGATCGCAGCCTTCGCCTTCCACCGCGCTGCCGACCCACGGCTGGCCGTCTTTCGTGTGACTCCACACAAAGCCGCCATCCCACGGCGCCTTCTTCGCCACGTGTGGTTGGCCGCCGTAATGCACCGTGGTGGAGACATGCTCGCCGGCGCTCAATGCATGCGGCAATTGGATACGCAAACGTCCTTCCGGATTGCTCCAGGCGCTCGGCGCCAACGGTTTGCCATCTACGTCGATCGCGCTGATCGGCAAGTTGCGATCCAGGTCCAGCACCAGCGCATCGGTAGGCTCGTGCGCGGTAAAGCTCAGCGTGGCCGTGGCATCGATATGTTGCTGCGCGGGATCCACCGCGATGTGCAATTCGGCGTGATCGAAGTGCACGCGTTTTTGTTCGGCCGGCATCACGCCGCCGGAGTTTTCGGTCAGCGTGGTGAGCGGTGGCTGGTGGTGCTGGACATTGGCACAACCAGCGACGGCGAGAACAAGGCTGAGCGCGAGCAGGGCAGGACGCAATGGGCGCATGGGTCATGAGGGCCGGGTGGATATCCCGGCATCATGCGGCGTTGCGCGGCTACGCGACTAAGCCAGAAGTCATGCATGTCCCGCGTAGGTTGGACTGTCCCCGGATCAAGCCCTGTCTGTTGATCACAAATCCGATGTAGCAGTCCAGTCTTGCGATGATCGCTCCCTCCCCTGCGGCAGTAGGGGAGGGCTGGGGTGGGGTTGCTTGGGCTTTAGCGTGTCGCCGAATGTCGCGGTGTGAATCATGTGGCGCACACGCACCCCCTAACCCCAATGC
>NZ_DATEJY010000036.1:0-3758 GCF_035277725.1 Dyella sp.
TCCAGCGACACGTGCCCGACTCGATACCATCACTACGCTACGTTCTCAGCCTCGCGCTCGCAGCTAGCTTGCCGCGCTGTCCATGTTGCGGACGAGCACCCGTTCAGAACACCTCGTGAATTTATGACACAGTAAGATTAAACTCTATTTCTACATACTGCTGACTTGCGAAAGTTCATCCTGTAAGCCTCGTTCGACATCGGAGCAGGCGTCATGGTTGAGCATCGTTCATCCGATCTACGCAGCGGTAGTCATCGCCAAAAAAACGCGTATCGCCAGAATGCTGATGAAGCGCAGTTCGACGTCGCCACGCAAGCGATGAAGAAAGCAGGCGGCGCCGGCGGCATCAGCGGCACGGGACAGGCACTCCCGCATCACGGCTTTGGCGACGAAGACAACGAGCGCGAAGTGGTTGGCAATCCGGTGGGTGAGGAAGCAGCGCTGCGGATGCCTGAAAACGGAGACACGTATCAGGCAGGTGGCACCCATCTCAATCGGCTGCGCCAGCAAGAAACACGCAAGGCGCGTTTGTCCGGCAGTACGGTGGCAAGCGACCCGCGCGGCGGCCTCGATCCGGCGCCTGGTGCGCCGATAAAACGCGAATGATCTAGCGTTTTTGCCGGCACATTCTCCCTTGCAACCCCTATGCTATGCTCGTTTCGACGACGCGGGGCGGCGTCGCTAAGGGGGAATATCCATGGGTTTGTTCGTCTTTTTGGCGTTGATCGTGCTGGCCGTCGTGTATGTGGTGGCGCTCTACAACGGGCTGGTCACGGCGCGAAACGGTTATAAAAATGCGTTTGCGCAGATCGACGTGCAGCTGACGCGTCGGCATGACCTGATTCCGAATCTTGTCGAAACTGCCAAGGCTTATCTCGCGCACGAGCGCGGCACGCTGGAGGCCGTTATCCAGGCGCGCAACATGGCCGTGAAAGGCTTGGCCGATGCAAAGGAAAAGCCAGGTGATTCCGGTGCGATGGCGCAGCTTGCCGCCAGCGAAACGAGCTTGAATCAAAGCCTTGGCCGGCTGTTTGCCGTCAGCGAGGCGTATCCGGATTTGAAGGCCAACGAAACCATGGCGCAGCTTTCCGAGGAGCTGACCTCCACGGAGAATCGCGTTGCCTTCGCCAGGCAGGCGTATAACGATTCGGTGATGACGTACAACAATCGCTGCGAAATGTTTCCGAGCTCGTTCATCGCCAACAGCTTCAGCTTCACGCAAGCTCACCCGCTCCATATCGAAGATGCGGCCGTGCGCGAAGCGCCCAAAGTTTCTTTCGCTTGACCGAGCGGTATCGTCGGTAGGCATATAGCGTTCCTGACCTGGGGGCGGGATGGACTTCTTTGCGGAACAAGCGCGCGTACGGGAAAGCACCCGCGTGCTGGTCATGCTTTTTGCTGCGGCCGTACTCGCCATCGTGTTTGCCGTGGACATGCTGGTGGCGCTGGTGGTGGGACCTTGGGTGAAGATCTCGCACGCTTCGCTGCTGACCATCAGCACACTCGCCGTGCTTGGCCTGATTGCCGGCTGCGCGGCGTATCGCATCAGCAGTCTTTCAGCGGGCGGCAAGGCGGTCGCGGACGATGTGGGTGGCGAACCGGTGCCGCCGGATACGCAAGATCCGGCGTTGCGTCAATTGCGCAATGTCATTGAAGAAGTGGCGATCGCTTCCGGCACGCCCGTGCCCGATATCTATGTGTTACGGGGTGAGCCGGGCATCAATGCTTTCGCAGCGGGTTATTCACCTTCCGACGCTGCCATCTGCGTCACGCAAGGATGTCTGGATCATTTGACGCGTGATGAGCTGCAAGGCGTCATCGCGCACGAGTTCAGTCATGTGTTGAACGGCGACATGCGCCTCAATATTCGCTTGATGGGTTTGCTGTTCGGCATCATGGCGTTGTCGATCATCGGTCGGCAAATGACCTGGTCGCGAGGCAATACCGGTATCTGGGATAGCGATGACGATCGTAACCGATTGTCGGCCTGGTTCCTGGTTGGCATCGCATTGATGATCATCGGTTCGATCGGGCATTTCTTCGGTCGCTTGACCCAGGCAGCCGTGGCTCGATCGCGCGAAACGCTTGCCGATGCATCGGCCGTGCAATTCACCCGGCAGACCAGCGGCATTGCCGGTGCGCTGAAGAAGATCGCCGTGTTGGCGGAAGGTTCGCGTTTGCAAATCGCGAATCGCCATGAAATTGCGCACATGATGCTTGGCGACGTGGACCACTTCAACGCGTGGTTCGCTACGCATCCGCCGTTGATGGAACGTATTCGCCTGTTGGAACCTTATTTCCGCGAGCAGCAATTGGTGGAGCTGAAGGCAAAAGTCCAGGCGACTTCGGTTGATCATGAAGACACAACGCAGGCACCGCGCGAATTGCCGCCGTTGGAGTGGCCTGGTGGCCAGATGGTAGGCGCCGTGGTGGCGGCCACGCAGGTTGCGGCGCCGGCGGCCGCTGGCGTAGTGGAATCCGTGCCGCACGCCACGGTTTCAACACGGGAAACGTTCACCCGCTTGAGAGAGGCGGTCAGGCAGCCGGAATCCGCGATCGCCGTCGTGCTGGCGCTCGTCATGTCCAGGCATCCGGAGCTTCGCGCCAAACAGGCCAGGCTGGTCGCGAACGCTTTCGGTGACGATGTGCAATCGACGGCAAGCGAATTTGTGATCGAAGTGGAAGCATTGCCGCCCACCTCGCACATGCCGCTGTTGTCGCTGGCCTTTCCTGCGCTCAAGCAGTTGCCGCAAGGACGTCAGCAGACTTTGCTGGATGCGCTCGATGGCGTGGTCGGCATCGACCCGCAAGTGGGCTTGGATGATTACTGCCTGGTGCGATTGCTGCGCATGCATTTGCTGGAAGCCTGCAAGCCGCGCAGCGCTCCGGTTGATGGACAGAAGAAGTTGCCTGCATGCCGCGACAGCGCGGCACTCGTTTGCGCTGTCGTGGCCACTTATGGCGCCAACGACGATGCCGCTGCGCGTCGTGCATGGCTGTTGGCGATGAACCAGGCTTTTCCCGGTGCGGCTGCCGCATGGCAGACCTTGCCGCTGGATTGGCAGGCGCCTTTCGACCGTGCGTTGGATGACCTGGATCGCCTGTTACCTGCGGCGAAGGAGATCGTCATGCAGAGTTTGCTGAGTGCGATTCGCGCGGATGGCGTGGTGACATCTGCGGAGTCGGAGTTGCTGCGCGTGATCTGCGCGAGCCTGCATTGCCCCGTTCCCGCACAAATTGGCCTGTAGTTTGAGGTGAGGCAACGCCGAACCCCAACATGCCATGCATGTATCACGAGATGTCGGGGTTCGCGTTCCGCTCACTCCAACCTACGATGAGCGCCTTTATTGGAAAAAATGCGCCCGACCTACGCCGACGCCACCGCCGCCAATCGTGCGGAAGCGCGTTACATCGAAGGCATGTGGCGGCTGGCGCATATGAATATGGGCAACAACCAGGTTTGCCTGAAAGGCATGTCCACGCTTGATCGGCAGCTGGTCGATACATCCCAGCAAGGGGTGAAGACGATTGATCGCCAGGCTGACACGGTGTTCGAAGGATGGACTGCACACGTGACGGTGGGGTCGTTGCAGCAAGTGGGTAGTCCGTAGCTTGCAAAGCCGGATGACTCTCAAGCGCGCATCTTGATCATCGCGACCGACTATTCCCTCCCCTACTGACGCAGGGGAGGGAGCGGATCATTGCAAGCATTCAGATAAACGCCATTCAATGCGAATCCGATCTACAAAAAACCCCGC
>NZ_DATEJY010000037.1:0-28806 GCF_035277725.1 Dyella sp.
GCGATGGACGATTAGAAGTCCATGCCACCCATGCCGCCCATGCCACCGGCCGGTGCATGGTTGTGCTCTTCCTTCTTCGGCAGCTCGGCCACCATCGCCTCGGTGGTGATCGCCAGGCCGGCAACGGAGGACGCGTACTGCAGCGCCGAACGGGTGACCTTGGTCGGGTCCAGGATGCCGAACTCGACCATGTCGCCGAACTCGCCGGTGGCGGCGTTGTAGCCGTAGTTGCCCTTGCCTTCCTTGACCTGGTTGACGATCACGGACGGTTCGGCGCCGGCGTTGGCCACGATCTCGCGCAGCGGAGCTTCCAGCGCACGGCGGGTGATGGCGATGCCGAGGTTCTGGTCTTCGTTGTCGCCCTTCAGGCTGTCGAGGGCCTTGAGCGCACGGATCAGCGCCACGCCACCGCCAGGGACCACGCCTTCTTCAACGGCTGCGCGCGTAGCGTGCAGGGCGTCTTCGACGCGGGCCTTCTTTTCCTTCATTTCGACTTCGGTGGCAGCACCGACCTTGATCACAGCCACGCCGCCGGCCAGCTTGGCCACGCGTTCCTGCAGCTTCTCGCGGTCGTAGTCGGAGGTGGTCTCTTCGATCTGCGCCTTGATCTGCTTGATGCGCGCCTGGATCTTCTCGGCTTCGCCCGCGCCGTCGATGATGGTGCTGTTTTCCTTGGTCACCACGATCTTCTTGGCGCGACCCAGATCCTGCACGGTGGCCTTCTCAAGCTGCAGACCCACTTCTTCGGAGATGACCTGGCCGTTGGTGAGGATGGCCATGTCTTCCAGCATCGCCTTGCGGCGATCACCGAAGCCCGGCGCCTTCACGGCGGCAACCTTGACGATGCCACGGATGGTGTTGACCACCAGGGTGGCGAGCGCTTCGCCTTCCACTTCTTCGGCCACGATCAGGAGCGGCTTGCCAGCCTTGGCGACGCCTTCCAGCACCGGCAGCAGCTCGCGCACGTTGGAGATCTTCTTGTCGTACAGCAGGATGAACGGGTCTTCCAGCTCAACCTGCTGGCTCTGCTGGTTGTTGATGAAGTACGGCGAGAGGTAGCCGCGGTCGAACTGCATGCCTTCCACGACGTCCAGCTCGTTCTCCAGGCCCGAGCCTTCTTCCACGGTGATCACGCCTTCCTTGCCGACCTTCTTCATCGCGGTGGCGATGATGTCGCCGATGGCGGCGTCGGAGTTGGCGGAGATGGTGCCGACCTGGGCGATGGCCTTGTCGTCAGCGGTGGGCTTGGAGAGCTGCTTGAGCTCTTCCACCGAAGCGGCCACGGCCTTGTCGATGCCGCGCTTGAGGTCCATCGGGTTGATACCGGCGGCCACGGCCTTCATGCCTTCGCGGATGAACGCCTGGGCCAGAACCGTTGCGGTGGTGGTGCCGTCACCGGCGTTGTCGGAGGTCTTGGAAGCGGCTTCCTTGACGATCTGGGCGCCCATGTTTTCGTACGGATCGGCCAGTTCGATTTCCTTCGCCACGGACACGCCGTCCTTGGTGACGGTGGGGGCGCCGAAGCTCTTCTGGAGCACGACGTTGCGGCCCTTCGGGCCGAGGGTGACTTTCACTGCATTGGCGAGGGTGTTCACGCCCTTGAGGATGCGTGCGCGGCTGTCTTCGCCGAAGCGGACTTCTTTAGCTGCCATGGTGGTATTCCTTCAAATTCAGTAATTGGGATGCCAAGAGGGGCGGGAGAGGCCGATCAGCCTTCGATCACCGCGACGATGTCGTCTTCCTTCAGGAAGACCAGCTCTTCGCCGTCGATCTTGATTTCCTGGCCGGCGTACTTGCCGAACAGCACGGTTTCGCCGGCCTTGACCGACATCGGGCGAACCTTGCCGTCTTCCAGGATGCGGCCTTCACCGGCGGCGATGACCTTGCCGCGGGTCTGCTTTTCGGTAGCGCTATCGGGGATGACGATGCCGCCGGCGGAGACACGCTCCTCTTCCAGGCGCTTGACGATGACGCGATCGTGCAGCGGACGCAGTTTGCTCATGAGATGAACTCCAGCTATGGATGGATTGAAAAAGGGGTGACCCCGGACCGGCCTTGGCGCCGTTGTTAGCACTCGAGGTACGTGAGTGCCAATTCTAGTCACCAAAAAAACCCCTGCAAGTAGGGGCCGGACGGGTCGTGCCAGGGTTAATGGGGGAAACGGGAGCCCTTTCAAGGCCTTTCAACGAAACGACGCAGTTTGGAAATTCGGGATCGACACCGACGCCAAAAATGCCGACGATGGCCCGTTTCCAGCTGAGCAGACGGGCATCCAGGCCGTGACCACGGAGCAGACATTACGCGAGCAGATCGTCACCTACGGCCTGAAGCTGACCCCTTCGGGCCTGAGCCAGGGTACTTCCGGCAACCTCAGCGTGCGCCATGGCGACGGCTTCCTGATCACCCCCAGCGGCACGCCCTATGAGGAAATCACCCCCGCGGGTGTCGTGCAGGTGGCGATGGACGGCAGCCATGCGCCGGGCCTGCGCCCTTCCAGCGAATGGCGCTTCCACCGCGATATCTACGCCGCGCGCCCCGATGTGCACGCCGTGGTGCATGCCCATCCGCCTTACACCACCGGCCTGGCAATGTGCCGCATGGATATCCCGGCTGCGCATTACATGATTGCGGTGAGCGGTGGCGACTCGATCCGCTGCGCCGGCTACTACACCTATGGCACGCAGGAACTCTCCGATGCAGTCGTGCAGGCCCTCGATGGCCGCCTCGCCTGCCTGCTGGCCAACCACGGCATGATCGCCACCGGCGCCACCATGGAACAGGCGATGTGGCGCGCGATCGAAGTGGAGACCCTCGCCCGGCAATACACGATCGCCTTGCAAGTGGGCAAACCGGTGATGCTGCGCGACGAGGAAGTTACGCAAGTGATCGAGAAATTCGGAAACTACGGCTTGATGTCCAGAAAGTAGCGCACGCCATGTCCGATCCGAACAACGTCCTGCTCTGCTATTGCACCTGTCCCAATGCAGCCAGTGCGCAGCACCTGGCTGATGCGCTGGTCGGCGAATCGCTGGCCGCGTGCGTCAATCGCATTCCAGGAATTCATTCGACTTACCGCTGGAAAGGCGAAGTCACCACGGATGTCGAGGAGCTGTTGTTGATCAAGACCACGGTGGAACGCTTCGAGGCACTGAAAGAGCGCGTGCTCGCCTTGCATCCCTATGAGTTACCGGAACTGATCGCCGTTCCGGTAGAACGTGGTCATGCAGCCTATCTCGATTGGGTACGCACTGCCGGCGAAGCTTAAGGCAACACTGATGCTCGCGTAGGCTGGGATTTCATCCCAGCCTACGCACAGCCTCTCCCGCCAAGGTGCTGGTCAATGGGCAGCAAGCGCCTTCAACTTACTCGGCAACTGCGCATCGACGCCTTCGATACGCCGCACGACATGGCCTTGCGCGTCGATCAGCAGCAAGGTCGGTACGTGCATGACGCGAAAGCGTCGAAACAACGTACCCGATGCATCCAATGCCAGCGGCATCGTCAGATGGTGTTCGCGCTGATACGCAAGCAGATCATCCTTACCCGACCACAAGCCCGATGCGATGCCAAGCCAGCGCACCGGGCTATCGCGCGACAACGACGTCACTTGTTCGCGCACCGCCTTGCAACTTGCCGCAAGCGCAGGCCGGCTGTGGGCGAGATAGGTTTCGCACCAGGGCGAAAGAAACACCAAGACCGTGGGATGCGCGTGTTGTGCATCGAACTGAAATGACTCGCCATCAAGCGTGGGTACGCTGAGATTCGTAACGGGCTCTGAATCATCATGATCTGAAACATGCGGTGCTGCGACTGTCGCGTCGGATGATGCCACCGAGGTACGCGCCGCTTGCAAAGCCGCCGTAAGTTTCGCATTGACCTCGTGGCCGACATAAAGCACGCGCCCATCCTTGCCGATCACCACGTGCTGCGGCGTCACGCGCAAATGAAAGGCTTCGCCGATGGAACCGTCATCAAAGACGATCGGCATCTTCAATCCCATGGCGTCCCGATACTTGCGCACGTCTTCCACGGTATCGTCAAAGCCAACGTCGACGGCGATCACCGCAAGATCCGAGCCCGCGTGCTCATACACCTCTTTCAAGTGCGGCATCTGCTCGCGGCAGGGCACGCACCAGGTGGCCCAGAATTTCAGGTACACCGCCTTCTTGCCGTAGTAGCTGGCCAGATCGATGGTCTGGCCATCGATGGTCTTCAAGACCAACCGGGGTGCTGGAGTGCCGACCAGGCCACGCGCCGCGGACTGCGCGTGCTGCTCGCCGGTTTCGGCCTGCGCCAGCGCGCTGAATACCAGCAACAAAAACAGAATCACGATACGCACGATCCACTCCTTGAATGGGATGAACGCATGTTCGCGATTTGGCGCCTGGGCCATAAGAGCCACTTTGCGGTAATCCAGGTGGACCACCGGCCTAGTGCTCAGCTGCCCGGGAAATTCCCACATTCGTGGCAATGCCTGTATGTCGTCGCCCCGGCGAAAGCCAGGGCCTAGTGACTTTGGAGATCTTTCAAGTCGCTGGGGCGCGGCTTTCGCCGGGGCGACGAATGGGTGGCGTTGAACGGGCAGGCAGAGATGTCGCCTTGCGATGTGTGTTACGCGACCAGCCTCACCAGCTTGGCGATGCCCTCGTCGATCCGCGCCACATCGATCATGCCAAGGCCGAAGGCAACGCCGTTCACTGCCACGCCGTCCTTCGCATACGCATTCAAGGACTCCAGGTTGATGCCCTCCGTCGCCGCACGCTCGACCAAGGCCGGCGTGTCGACCGCGTCGTCGAGCATGGCCGCCAGATGCAGCCCCGCATCCGAAGGACACACTTGCAAGCGTCCTTTTCCATGCCGCTGCAACGCATCGAGCAACACCTCGCGTCGCTCCGCATACACCTTGCGCATATGCCGCACGTGACGCACCAGATGTCCTTCGGCAATGAACGCCGCCAGCGTATCCTGCGTCAGCACGTCGCCATGCCAATCGGCCAGGTGCTTGGCGTTGACGAAGGCCGTGCGCAGCCATGGCGGCGCTACCGCGTAGCCGAGCCGCAAAGTGGGAAACAGGCATTTGGAAAACGTGCCGACGTAGCAGACGGTGTCGTCGCGATCGAGCGTCTGCAGAGCATCCAGCGGCCGGCCGCCGTAGCGGAACTCGCTGTCGTAGTCGTCCTCGATCACCAGCGCACCGCGCGTGCGCGCAAAGGCCAGCAGCTCGACGCGCCGGCGCGGCGACATCACCACGCCGAGCGGGAATTGATGCGAAGGCGTTACATAGATCACGTTGGCATCGCGCGGGAGTTGTTCGACTACCAGGCCTTCGTTGTCCACCGGCACGCCTATCACTTGCGCACCAGCGGCACGAAACACTTCGCGCAGCGGCGGATAACCAGGATCTTCCACCGCTACCACGGTGCGCTCGGGCGTCACCAGCACGCGCGCCAACAGATCAAACGCCTGTTGCGCGCCACTGGTGACGATCACATCCTCGGCTTCGCACGACACCGCGCGTGCAAAGGAAATGTGCTGCGCAATCGCCTGACGCAAAGGCAACCGCCCCGACGCCGGATCGTAGAGCGATGCGGATCTGGACAGGTTACGCAAGGCGCGCGCGGAAAGCCGCCGCCAGATGTCATAAGGAAACGATCGGCTGTCCGGAATGCCGAGGCGAAAATCATGCGCATAGGTGCCGACATGCATGGGCCTGGGCAAACCCGTGAAGCTTCGCCAGTACGACGCTATGCGTTTGTCGGCGGCGGATACATCGATGCGTGCACGCCGATCGCTCCGCCGCATGGCGAGGTCGGCCACGAAGTTGCCGGCGCCGCGGCGCGCCTCGATGTAGCCCTCGCCCAGCAGCAGGTCATAGGCCGCCACGACGGTGTTGCGCGATACCTCCAACGCTTCGGCCAACTCACGTGTGGCGGGCAGACGCAACCCGGGTTTCAAACGACCATCCAGGATGGCCGCGCGCAGCTGGCCATGCAGCGCGGCCATGCGCTGCCGCGAGCCGCGGTCCGGCAATTGAAGTGGAAACTCGAAAGGATGCTCCATGCTGCGGACCCTGGCCAAACTGGACCCTTAGATTTGATCTAATGTGGATCTTTTGCAAGACCACCAGGCTGCGTACGCTTGATCTCCAAGCAGTGGTCAGCAGCCTCAAGCCACCCATCAAACAGGTCTCACGCCATGATCGAGCTCTACTTTGCCGCCACGCCGAACGGCCTGAAGGCCAAGCTGTTCCTGGAAGAAGCGCAACTGCCGTATCGCGTGATACCGGTGAGCCTGGGCAAGGGCGAGCAGTTCAAGCCGGAATGCCTCGCCCTGTCGCCGAACAACATCGCCTGTTACCCATGGATCGTTACGTACGAAGCACATGGACAGAACCTCGCTGATTTTCCCCATCTGAAGCGTTGGTTCGAAAGCATGGCGGCACGGCCAGCCGCCTTGCGTACGTATGAAGGTGTCGAGAATGTCCATGCACCCAAGCAGGCGATATCGGAGGAAGAACGCGACGAGCTGTTCAAGCAGGGCGCAAAGATTCGCGCCTGAGTCCGCCGCATCCGAAAAGACTGCTGACAGGTGTTGTCATTGCCCGGGTCTAGGGTTATCGGGCCACCTCCATGAGTGCCTATGCCATGAAGAAATCCGACATTGCCACGTTGATTCTGCTCGGCGCCGTGTGGGGTGCTTCGTTCCTCTTCATGCGCATGGGCGCGGCGCAGTTCGGCAGCATGGCCTTGGCGGGCATGCGTGCGATCGGCGCGGCGATCTGCTCGATTCCCTTGCTGCTGTCGCGCGAGCGTCTGGCCGAATTGCGCGCGAACTGGCGCTCGGTGGCCTTGATCGGCCTGGCCAATTCCGCGCTGCCGTTCGTGTTGTTCTCCTACGCTGCGCAGAGTCTGCCCGCGGGCCTGTCGGCGATCTTCGACGCGATCGCGCCGCTGCTGGTGGCCCTGTCCGGCTGGCTGTGGCTGAGCGAGCGATTGAACGCGATGCAGGCAAGTGGCCTGGTGATCGGCATGACTGGCGTGGTGTGGCTGATCGGCGGCAGCATGGGCTTCGGCCATGGCGGCGCGACGGTCGGCTGGGCGATGGCAGCCTGCGTAGGCGCCAATATCTGCTACACCTTCGGCGCGCACTACAGCCATCGGCGCGTGCAAAGCGTGTCGCCACTGACCGTCGCCATCGGCAGCCAGGTGGCCGCGGCGGTGATGCTGCTTCCTTCCACGCTATGGTTTTGGCCGGCGCAATCACCCACGCTGCAAGCATGGGTGGCGATGTTCGGGCTGGCCGCCGGCTGCACCACGCTCGCCTACGTGCTGTTCTACCGTTTGCTGGCGCGCATCGGCTCCACGCGCTCGATGGCGGTGCTGTATTTGATCCCCGTGTTCGGTGTGGTGTGGGGCGCGCTGTTCCTGCGCGAAACGGTGACGCTGGCGATGGCCGGCGGATGCATCGTTATCCTGCTCGGCGTGGCACTCACGACCGGTGTCTTGAAAATGCGTCCTACGGCACCCGCGCCGCTGAACGCGGTCGAATAGGCTCCGGCTTCCACCGCGAGCTGGTCCATAATCCCCGATCGCGCCCCACGCGATCCTCATGACTGGAGTTGGAATGCGCTCGCTTCGTTACGGCCGCGTCGCCGCTTACCTTTTCACGTTGCTGATGCTTTTGTTCGGCACGCGTGCCTTCGCGCAGGATGCCGAAGACAATCTGCTGCCGGTCACGGAAGCCTACAAGCTGAGCGCCGACGCCAGCACACCGGGCGTGGTGAAGCTGCACTGGGATATCGCACAGGATTACTACCTCTATCGCGGCCGCATGGCGTTCAAGGGCGGCGATGGCGTGACACTGGGCGAGGCGAAACTACCCGATGGCGCCAAACATGATGATCCCTACCTCGGCCCGGTGGAGACGTATCACCACAGCGTGGACGCCACCATTCCATACACGCTTGCACCTGGCACTACGGCTCTGAAGCTGGACGTGCGCTACCAGGGCTGCCACGAAACCGACCCGAAGATCTGCTATCCGCCGCATACCGAGCATTTGACGCTGCCGGTGCCCGCCACTGCCGGTGCACCGCCTGCCAACAAGCTCAACGATCTGTTCGGTTCGCGCACGCAGGCGTTGACCGGCGGCAGCCGCGAACCGTTGCCGGCGGAACAGGCCTTCCGCTTCGATGCGATCACGCAGGATGCCCATCATCTGCTGCTGCGCTGGACCATCGCCAAGGGTTATTACCTGTATCGCGATCAGACCCAGCTCGCAGTTAAAGATGCGCCGAAGCTTTCGCTGTCGCCCACGTGGCCAGCGGGCGTCACGCATGCAGATGCGCATTTCGGCGACACTACCGTGTATTTCGATGAGCTGACCTTGCCGGTGACGATCAACGGCGATACCGCCGCCATCAAGTCGCTGGCCTTGGTGGCGAGCTTTCAAGGCTGCCAGGACGGCGGCCTGTGCTACCCGTTGATGGCGCGCGAAGCGCATATCGATCTGACCGGTGGCAGCAGCGCGACGATCGCGACGGCCGCCAATCCGGCGCCGGAAATGCCGCCGGCCGATGCGAAGAAAGCAGCATCATCCGGCGTCAGCTTCTTGTACGCCCTGCTGCTCGCCCTGGGCGGCGGCCTGGTGCTGAATTTGATGCCATGCGTATTGCCGGTGCTTTCGATCAAGGCGATCGGCTTGATCGAGAGTGGCGAGAATCCTGCGCGCCGCCGCTTGCATGCCTTGATGTACACGGCCGGCGTCCTGGTGAGCTTCGCCGCGCTGGGCGCCATCATCATCGCGCTGAAGACGGCGTGGGGTGCGCATCTGCAGAATCCGCTGGTGGTGGCCGTGCTTGCGCTGGTGATGCTCGCGGTGGCGCTGTCGATGTCGGGCGTAGTGCAGTTCGGTGCGTCGCTCGGCAATACGGGCAGCTCGCTGGCGAGCCGCTCCGGGCCTGCGGGTGATTTCTTTACCGGTGTGCTGGCGGTGGTGGTGGCCAGCCCGTGCACGGCGCCATTCATGGGCACCGCGTTGGCGTATGCGCTGGTGGCGCCAATCGCCAGCGCCATCACGGTGTTCCTTGCCTTGGGGCTGGGCTTGTCGCTGCCGTTTCTTGCCGTGGGGTTCGTGCCCGCGCTGTCGCGCTGGTTGCCGCGTCCCGGCCGCTGGATGGAAACACTGAAGGAAGTGCTGGCCTTCCCGATGTATCTCACTGCCGCCTGGCTGGCCTGGGTGCTGGCCAATCAGCGCGGCGCCGATGCCGTTGGCCTGTTGCTGGTGGCGGCGGTACTACTGGCGATGACGCTGTGGTGGTTCGAACGCAGCCGCAACCATCGCACGCTGAGCCGCGCACTGGTGGCCCTGCTGGCGCTATTTACGCTGGCGCCGCTGTATTACCTCGGCACCTTGCCCTTGGCGGCGCAGACAGCGACCAGCGCGGACGGCATCGTCGCCTATTCGCCGGAGAAGCTCGCCGAACTGCGCAAGGCCGGCACGCCTGTGTTCGTCGACATGACCGCGGACTGGTGCGTCACCTGCAAGGCCAACGAACACGCCGTGCTCAACGGCGATGATTTCAAGGCGCTGCTCAAGCGCACCGGCGCCATTTATATGAAGGGCGACTGGACCAACGAAGACCCGGCCATCTCCGCCTTCCTGCAGCAATACCACTCGCCCGGCGTGCCGCTGTATGTGGTGTTCCCGAAGGACGGCAGCGATGGGCGGAAGCTGCCGACGGTGCTGACCTACTCGCTGGTGGAGCAGGCGTTGACTGAGGCGGCGAAGTGAGATATGCCGGCTGTAGCGCTTGGCTGCGACGTATCTCACGCCACGGGTCGGGTCGCCACGCAGGCCGGGGTGAAATCGTAGGCTGGGGTGCGAACCCCAGCATCGCCAGTGTATGCAAGCGTCACGATGTTGGGGTTCGCACCCCAACCTACGTGAACATGGTCATGCCCCTTGAGCCAAGCACCACTCCATGCTGAGCCGCACCAACCTCTTCATCCTCGGCCTCGCCCTGCTCGCCGCCATCGCCGGCGGCTGGTTGCAGCACCACAGCCGGCGGGCGCCCGTGCCGCCCGGCGTGCATGTCGCGAACGTCGGGGATCTCCGCCCGGACGTCGCCCTGTTCGACCTTGACGGGCATGAGCGCCGGCTTTCCGGCTACCAGGGCAAGCGTCTGCTGCTGAACTTCTGGGCCAGCTGGTGCGCGCCGTGCATCGCCGAGATGCCGGCGCTGAACGCGGCCCAGCACAAATTCGCCAATCAGGGAGCGATCGTGCTGGGTATTGCGATGGACCAGCCGGATAACGTGCACGCCTTTCTCGCCCAGCGCCCCGTCAACTATCCCGTGCTGCTCGGCCAGCTCGCCTCGCCGAGCACCTCGCTACGGTTCGGCGACGTGGACGAAGTACTGCCCTACAGCGTACTGCTGGATGAGAACGGCAAGATCCTGGCCGTCCAGCGAGGACCACTGAGCGCCAAACAGCTGGAACGTTGGCTATCGCCAGCAACCGCGCCCTGACGCCATTTAAGGCGCCATACGTCCACGCACGTTTAACATCTTCTTTCTCCGCCAAACGTCGCCGAATTGCGCCGAACTGGACAATATTCTCAGTACCGCGCACACTCTCGCCGGTTTCCGGGGAGCATGGGAGCACCATGGCGAAGCTGCTGGTCCTGCACGGACCCAACCTCAACCTGCTAGGCGTGCGCGAACCGGACATTTATGGCCGGGAGACGCTGGCCGATATCAACAACCAGCTGGCCCAGCGCGCCCAGGCCGCCGGCCATGAGCTGGCCTGGTACCAGTCCAACGCCGAGCACGAGCTGATTGGCCGCATTCACCAGGCGCGCGACGAGCAAATCGCCAGCATCCTGATCAACCCCGGCGCCTTCACCCACACCAGCGTAGCCCTGCGCGATGCGCTGGCCGCGGTGGGTATTCCCTTTATCGAGCTGCACATGAGCAATGTGCATGCCCGCGAACCGTTCCGCCGCCACTCCTACCTGTCCGATCTCGCGACAGGCGTGATCTGCGGCTTCGGCAGCGGCAGCTACCGCCTGGCGCTGGACGCCGCGCTGGCCAGACTTGAACCCATGCCTGCCGGCTAGCCCGCCCGTACCACTTTCTTTCACCCCATTACTGTTCACATCAGGGCCGCCAACCTGCGGCCCAAGACCCTGAGAAGGCAATCTCCTATGGATCTGCGCAAGATCAAAAAACTGATCGACCTGCTCGAGGAATCCAACCTCGCCGAACTGGAAATCAAGGAAGGCGAGGAAGTCGTCCGCCTGTCGCGCGTACCCAAGGGCGGCATCACCCTTGCCGCGCCGGCCGCCGTGCACATGCCAGCCGCGGCACCCGCGCCCGCACCGGCCGCCGCCGCACCGGCCGAAAGCGCGCCGGCAGGCAGCAACCTGCCGGCCGGCCACGTGGTGAAGGCGCCGATGGTCGGCACCTTCTATGCCTCGGCCAGTCCGGGCGCCGCCGCGTTCGTAAAGGTGGGCCAGCAAGTGAAGGCCGGCGAGACGCTGGGCATCATCGAAGCGATGAAGATGTTCAACCAGATCGAAGCCGAGGTCAGCGGCACTGTGCAGGCCATCCTGGTGGATAACGGCCAGCCGGTGGAATTCGACCAGCCGATGTTCGTGATCGCCTAACCGGCCTGACGACTATGCAAAAGCTCGAAAAGGTCGTTATCGCCAATCGTGGCGAAATCGCGCTGCGCATCCTGCGTGCGTGCCACAGCCTCGGCATCAAGACCGTGGCGGTGCACTCCACCGCGGATCGCAACCTCAAGCACGTGGGCCTGGCGGATGAAGCCATCTGCATCGGCCCCGCGCCATCGGTCGACAGCTACCTCAACATTCCGCGCATCATTGCGGCGGCGGAAATCACCGACGCCAACGCGATCCATCCCGGCTACGGCTTTCTGGCCGAGCGTGCCGATTTCGCCGAACAGGTGGAGCAATCCGGCTTCATCTTTATTGGACCGACGGCGGACGTGATCCGCATGATGGGCGACAAGGTCGAAGCCATCCGCGCAATGAAATCCGCCGGCGTGCCGTGCGTGCCCGGTTCCGGTGGCCCGCTCGGCGACAACGTCGAAGAAAACATGCGCATTGCGCGCGAAATCGGCTATCCGGTGATCATCAAGGCTGCCGGCGGCGGCGGCGGCCGCGGCATGCGCGTGGTGCGCACCGAAGCGCATCTGGGCAACGCCATCACCATGACCAAGCAGGAAGCCAAGGCGGCTTTCGGCAACGATCAGGTGTACATGGAGAAGTTTCTGGAAAATCCGCGCCACGTGGAAATCCAGGTGCTCGCCGACGGTCAAGGCCATGCAATTCACCTTGGCGAACGCGACTGCTCGATGCAGCGCCGTCACCAGAAAGTGGTCGAAGAAGCGCCCGCCCCTGGCATCACGCCAGAACAGCGCGCGCAGATCGGCCAGGTGTGCGTGGATGCATGTCTGCGCATCGGTTATCGCGGCGCAGGCACGTTCGAATTCCTGTTCGAGAACGGCCGCTTCTACTTCATTGAAATGAACACACGCATCCAGGTGGAACATCCGGTAACGGAACTGATCACCGGCGTGGATCTGGTGCGTGAGCAATTGCTGATCGCCGCCGGCGAAAAGCTGTCGCTCAAGCAGGAAAACATCAAGATCAATGGCCATGCGATCGAGTGCCGCATCAATGCGGAAGATCCGGAAACCTTCATGCCTTCACCCGGCACCGTGAAGCGCTTCGAAGCACCCGGCGGCCCCGGCGTGCGCGTCGATACGCACTTGTACGACGGCTATCGCATTCCGCCGAACTACGATTCGATGATCGGCAAGCTGATCGTGCACGGACCGGATCGCGAAACGGCCATTGCACGCATGCGTCTGGCGCTGGCCGAAACGGTGATCGAAGGCGTGAAGTGCAACGTGCCGTTGCAGCAGCGCATCATGTCCGACGTCGGTTTCCAGCAAGGTGGACAGAACATCCACTATCTGGAAAAGCGCATGGCGGAGCATAAGGAACATCCGCATAGCGGGCTTGAATCGAAGGCTTGATTGGCACGCTCATCGTCGTGCTTGTTGTTCATCGTCCCGGCGAACGCCAGGACCCAGCGACTTGAAGCTCCAAAGGCACTGGGCCCCGGCATTCGCCGGGGCGAGAATCAGTGGCGTCAGGTCAATTGGCAAAGTTGAGCCCGATCGCAAGATTCGCGCTTCACCCTACCCTCGCCCCAAAAGGCAGAGGGACAATGCCCGCAGCTCTCCCTCCTCCGGAACACCGATGCCCTGGCTCGAACTCTCCCTGACTGTCCGCGCCGAACAGCAACCACGCGTGGAAGAAGCGCTGGACGATCTGGGCTCGCTGTCGATCACGCTACGTGACGCCAACGCCGAAACCGCCGACGAACAGGCCATTTTCGAACCCGGCGTGGGCGAGTTGCCGCTGTGGTCGACCATCACCTTGAACGCCCTGTTCGATGCCGATATCGACCGCCGCGGCCTCAGCGAAGCCTTGAGCGAACTGCTGCCGTGGCTGGAGCCCGATCAGCTCAGCTTCCGCGACGTTGCCGATGAAGATTGGGAACGCGCATGGATGGACCAGTTCAAGCCGATGTCATTCGGCCGTCGGCTATGGATTTATCCCTGGAATATCGCCCCACCCGATGACGATGACCTGGCGATCGTGCAACTCGATCCCGGCCTCGCCTTCGGCAGCGGTACGCATCCCACCACCGCGCTGTGCCTGGAATGGCTGGACAGCCTGGATCTCGGCAGCAGGCGCGTGATCGACTTCGGCTGTGGCTCGGGCATTCTCGCCATCGCCGCGCTGAAGCTCGGCGCGGCAGCAGCCGTAGGCGTGGACAACGATCCGCAAGCGCTCACCGCCTCGGCCGACAACGCTGAACGCAATCAGGTCGCCGATCGTCTGGCGTTGTTCCTGCCCGATGATTTCGCCGGCGAACCCGCCGATGTCTTCGTCGCCAACATTCTTGCCGGCCCGCTCGGCGAATTGGCGCCCACCTTTGCCGCCCTCGCCAAGCCAGGCGCCCCGTTCGCGCTCTCGGGCATCCTGCAAGGCCAGCAGGAAGAACTGCTGGCGCGTTATGCCGAATGGTTTGACGGCTTGCGCGTGGACGTGCGCGAAGATTGGGTACGTATCAGCGGCCAGCGTCGCGTTTGATCGCCGCCGTGCCTGCTAAGCTTGCGGCACACACGTTTTAGCGCACCCATGTATACGCAATGCCCTGAATGCCTGTCCGTGTTTTCAGTGGATGCGCGCACGCTCGCGCAGGCACACGGCTTCGTCATGTGCGGACATTGCGGTACCGGTTTCGACAGCATCGCCACCTTGGCCGATCAACTGCCGCCGGAACCCTTTCACGAACTGCCTTCCCACGAACCCGGCGTGGAACCGCCGCGCCTGGAAGCAGCGGTCTATCGGCCCAAACCCGACACCGAACCCGAGCCGGGCGACACGCCGACGTTGCGCGACGACTTCGCCGATCTCATCGTCACGCCGCGTTTCGCACGCGACAAGCGCACCGACAAACCGCGCCGCTGGCCATGGGTGATGGCATGTCTGTTGCTGTTGCTGGCTCTTGTCGCGCAGATCGGCTGGGCGCTGCGCGACACCTTGATTGCCGACCCCACCACCGGTTCGCTGATACAGCAAGCATGTTCAGTACTGTCATGCCACTTGCCGCCGGTACGTGACGTCAGCAAGCTGCATTTGCTTGCGCGCGATGTGCAAACGCATCCCACCGTGCCCGGCGCCTTGCTGATCAGTGCCACGTTGCGCAACGACGCAACATTCACTCAGCCTTGGCCTGTGGTCGCCATTCGATTGACCGATGGCAATGGCAAAGTCATCGCCATGCGTCGTCTCAATCCCTACGAATACCTCGATGATACGGAAGCCTTGCATCGAGGCCTTGCGCCCGGCGCTAGCACAGCTTTGGTCTTTGAGGTAGAGGATCCGGGGCATCAAGCGGTCGGCTTTGACATGGCGTTTGAATAACCATCGCTTAGTGCCTGTTCGGCATGGCCTTATGCGGTTACATGCATTTTCATCGCAGAAGGCTCTTAATTTTATCGGCGGTCGCGAGTACACTCGGTCCCTCGCGCTGCAGAAAGCAGCGACTGCCGACCCGCCGCGAAAGCGGTAACTGCCAGAACATGGTGACGGCCTATGCAGCCGTTGCGTGGAGTCCGTGAGGGGACATGTCCTTGAACGCCGTGAGACTGCCTGCCAACGAGGTTGTTCGTGAATCCTCGTCGCAGAGCGCACTGAGTGAATGTGTCAGTCGTACAGTGCGCCGCTATCTTGCGGACATTGGCGACACGCCGTGCGACGAAGGTTTGCACGCATTGGTGATTCGCGAAGTCGAAGGTCCATTGCTGCGGGAAGTACTGGCATTTCATGATGGCAACCAGAGCCGCGCAGCAGCGGTGCTGGGCATCAACCGCGCCACCTTGCGCAAGAAGCTCTCGCAGCACGGCCTGCTCTAAGTAGCCAAGGCCGAGTCTGGCCGCAACATCTCGTTTAGACGTCCAAACATCCGCCGCAAGGCAGGCGTGGCGCGCTATAATGCGCAGCTTTCCCGTTCCCGGAAGCCACCATGCCTGCACCTGCCGTCACGCCTATCCGCCGTGCCCTGATCAGCGTCTCGGACAAAGCCGGACTGATCGAACTGGGCAAACGCCTGGCGGCAGCCAAGGTGGAATTGCTTTCCACCGGCGGCAGCGCGAAGGCGCTGCGCGACGCCGGCATACCCGTCAAAGACGTCAGTGACGTGACCGGTTTTCCGGAGATCATGGATGGCCGCGTCAAGACCTTGCATCCCAAGGTACACGGCGGCCTGCTCGGTCGCCGCGACACGGATGACGCAGTAATGGCTGAACTCGGCATCGCGCCAATCGATCTGCTGGTGTTGAATCTCTATCCGTTCGAAGCAACCGTCGCCAGGCCCGATTGCACGCTGGAACAAGCCATCGAAAACATCGATATCGGTGGCCCCGCCATGCTGCGTTCCGCGGCAAAAAACTGGAGCGACGTCGGCGTGCTCACCTCGCCCGATCAATACGACGAAGCCTTGTCGGAAATCGAACAGCACGGTGGCTTGAGCCGCGCTACACGCTTCAAGTTGGCCGTCGCGGCGTTCAATCGCGTTTCCAACTATGACGGCGCGATCAGCGATTATTTGTCAGGCCTGCAGCTCAACGATGCGCAAGACGCCACTGCCGGTCATGACGCCTTCCCCGGCCAGCTCAACAGCCGTTTCGTGAAAACGCTGGATTTGCGCTACGGCGAAAACCCGCATCAGCAGGCTGCGTTCTATCGCGATCTGCAACCCGTGCCCGGGACCCTTGCAACGTTCCAGCAGTTGCAGGGCAAGGAACTCTCCTTCAACAACATCGCCGATGCGGATGCTGCGTGGGAATGCGTGCGCAGCTTCACCAAGCCGGCTTGCGTGATCGTGAAGCATGCCAATCCCTGCGGCGTAGCGGTAAGCCTGGATGGCATCGCCAAAGCTTACGACCTGGCCTTCCAGACCGATCCCACGTCCGCCTTCGGCGGCATCATCGCGTTCAATCGCGAAGTGGATGGCGCGCTCGCACAGACGATGGTGGAACGCCAGTTCATCGAAGTCGTGCTGGCGCCCGGTTATTCGGATGAAGCGCTGAAAGCGTTCACCAAGAAGGGCAACGTGCGCGTATTGCGCATTCCCGTACTGGCGGAAAGCGGAAACGTGGCCGCGGCCTATGATCTGCGGCGCGTCGGCTCCGGCTTGCTGGTGCAGACAGCGGATCGCGGCATGATCACGGCGGCACACCTGAAGATCGTCACCCGCCGCGCACCCACGCAGGAACAGATCGACGACCTGATCTTCGCCTGGAAGGTGGCGAAGTACGTGAAGAGCAACGCCATCGTCTACGCGCGCCATCGCCAGACCATTGGCATCGGCGCCGGCCAAATGAGCCGCGTGTACAGCGCGCGCATCGCTGGCATCAAGGCGGCTGACGAAAAGCTGGAAGTGCGCGGATCGGTCATGGCATCCGATGCGTTCTTCCCCTTCCGTGATGGCATCGATGCTGCCGCAGCCGCAGGTATCAGCGCAGTGATTCAACCGGGCGGTTCGATGCGCGATGCGGAAGTGATTGCCGCGGCGGATGAGCACGATATGGCGATGGTGTTCACCGGCATGCGCCATTTCCGCCACTAGTAGGTTGGGGTGCGAACCCCAACATTGCCATGCCGAACAGGATTGCCATGTTGGGGTTCGCACCCCAACCTACAAGTCGGCAGCAAGCTGTTTCGTCTGAGAAGCGTTGCATAGCGCACGTTGCGCATATCGCCGCGCCAGCACCGCGCACGTCATCAACTGCATCTGATGGAACAGCATGATCGGCAACACGATCATGCCCAGCACATGCGCGGGAAACAGCACGTTCGCCATCGGTACGCCACTGGCCAGGCTCTTCTTGGAACCGCAGAACACGATGGTGATTTCGTCCTCGCGATTGAAACCCAGCGCACGTGAGCCATAGCGCGTCGTCAGCAGTGCTGCGGCCAGCAGAATGGCGTTGACGACCAGCAGACCGCCCAGCACCGGCAAGGGAAGCTGCTTCCACAAACCCTGCAATACCGCCGCACTGAAGGCGGTGTACACCACCAGCAGGATCGAACCCTGGTCAACCAGCCCCACCAGCGACCGATGTTGCTGCACCCAGCCACCGATCCAGCGCTGCGCAATCTGGCCCGCCACGAACGGCACGAACAGCTGCAACACGATATCGCCGACCGAATGCCAGGACAGGCCGCCCTGCCCATGCGCATGCACCACCAGGCCCGTCAGCAATGGCGTCACCGCAATGCCGATCAAACTGGATGCCGACGCCGAGCACACCGCCGCCGGCACGTTGCCGCGTGCAATGGAGGTGAACGCAATGGACGATTGCACCGTCGACGGCAAGGTGCACAGAAACAGAATGCCAACGTAAAGCGCCGGCGTAACCAGCGGCAACAGCAAAGGTTTGAGCAGCAGGCCCAATAGCGGAAACAACACGAAGGTACTTGCCAACACGGTCAGATGCAGGCGCCAGTTCGTCATGCCGGCGACCACCGCCTCGCGCGAGAGCTTGGCGCCATGCAAAAAGAACAGCAGCGCGATGGCGAGATTGGTGAGCCAGTCGAACGCCACCGCCACGTGACCCCGGCAGGGCAACACGCTGGCAGTGATGACGGTGGCGATCAGGCAAAGGGTGAAGTTGTCGGGCAGAAAGCGGCGCAGGGACATGGCTGCAGGCTCGCGGGAGCGGAAAGTGGCGTTATTTCACTGTCCGGCCATTGATAAATCAAATAACTTTATTATATCTATTGATACGCTATGAGCATGAATGTCAATCTCCGGCAATTACGGGTTTTCCTGGCCGTTGCGCGCCAACGCCATTTCCGTCGCGCCGCGGAACATCTGTACCTGAGCCAGCCGGCGGTGAGCCGGCACGTGGCGGAATTGGAAGCCGAGCTCGGCGTGCGCCTGTTCGATCGCAGCACGCGCGAGGTGATTCCCACCGAAGCCGGCCGCTATCTGGAAAGCGCGATCGAACGCGTACTGGATGAACTCGAGGGCGTGCTGGATCACGTGCACGCCGAAGGCGAGCGCAAGCACGGTAAGATCCATATCGCCTCCGTGCCGACGCTCTCGGCCAGCTTGATGCCGCTGTGCATTGCCGATTGCGCCCGCGACTATCCCGAACTCACCATCCAGTTGCACGACCAGGCGCAAACCCTGGTACTCGATAGCGTGCGCGGTGGCGAGGTGGATTTCGGCATCGCGATCGAACCGCCCGAGGCTGGCGAATTCGACAGCGAAGTGATCATGCATGATCCCTTCTGTCTCGCCTGCCGCCCTGATCATCCACTCGCACAACACAAGACCGTGGCGTGGAAGAAATTGCAAGGGCAGCCGCTGGTGCTGCTGGATTATTCCTCCGGCAGCCGGCGGCTGATCGATCAACTGTTGCAGAAACACGGCGTGGAAGCGCGCGTCGTTCAACAAACCGGCCATCCATACACGGCTTTCCGCATGGTCGAGGCCGGGCTGGGTGTCACAGTGACGCCCGGCCTTTCATCGCCACCTTCCACGCTTGCCGTACGGCCGCTTACACCCGCCGAGCGACGCGCCGTCACCTTGATCCATCGCCGCCAGCGTTCGTTGTCGCCGTTGGCGACCCTGGTGTGGAATCGCCTGCGCGAACTCACCGCAAAAGGTGCTCTCACACCGCGTTGAGCGCCGTTTATCTACGCTCCACACGCTTTCGAGCCGAGGAAAATCCATGCGCTACGAACTCTATTACTGGACGGGCATTCAGGGCCGCGGCGAATACGTGCGACTCGCGCTCGAAGACGCCGGCGCCGATTACATCGACGTGGCGCGCGAACGCGGCGACAAGGCCATCATGCCGTTCCTGCGCGGCAAGCAGGATGGCGCCTTACCGTTCGCGCCGCCGTTTCTCAAAGCGGGCCGCCTGGTGATTGCGCAGACAGCCACCATCCTCGCCTATCTCGGACCACGCCTGGGACTGGTGCCTGGTGGGCAATCCGCGGAAATCTACGCGCAGCAGTTACAACTGACGATCGCCGATTTCGTAGTGGACATTCACGACACGCATCACCCGCTTGCCGTCGATCAGTATTACGAACAACAGCGCGCCGCCGCACGCAAACGCAGCGAGTCGTTTCGCGAAGCGCGCTTGCCGAAATTCCTCGGTTATTTCGAACAGGTGCTGGAGCGCGGCAATGGCAAGCAGGCGCTGTCGCGCCACTCCTATGTCGATCTCTCGCTATTCCAGCTCGTCAGCGGACTCGACTACGCCTTTCCCAACACGATGCGCCGCATGCAGAAACGCATACCACGCTTGCGCGCCCTGGCCGAGCGCATCGCCGAGCGGCCGAACATAGCGGCGTATCTCGCTTCGCCACGGCGCATCCCCTTCAACGAGGACGGCATCTTCCGCCACTATGCCGAATTGGATCCCGCGCGCTGAAAGTCAGCGCAGGTGCGGATGAAGCATCGCCGAACCCCAACCTAGATCTGCAAGCGTCAGAGCTGTCGGGGTTCGCATTCGCTTACCCCAACCTACGCAAACAAAGCAATCACCAGCGAACCGGCCACGATCAAGACGCCGCCAATCAGTACCGGCCAACTCGGTTTTTCACCCAGCACCAGCAAGCCCAGCACGATCGCGATGGCCACGCTGAGCTTGTCGATCGGCGCCACCTTGCTGATCGGCCCCAACTGCAACGCGCGGTAGTAGCACAGCCACGACAGCCCCGTGGCGATACCCGAAAGCACCAGAAACACCCAGCTATGCCACGGCAAGCCGGACGGCTTGGCCCACTCCGCACGCAAGCTGAGGATGCCCGCGGTCACCGCGAGAATCACCAGCGTGCGAATGAAGGTGGCGAGATTGGAATTGATCCCCGCCACGCCAAGCTTGCCGAACAGCGCCGTCAATGCGGCGAAGAACGCCGAACCCAATGCAAACAACAGCCAGCTTTCGCGCAGGTTCATGCGCAAGGCTCTACTGACCGTTGTCTTCCGTCGATGAGGCAGACGCCGGCTTGCTGTCGCCCCAATGCATGATTTGGTACATCACGGGCTTCACCGGCGGCTGGCCGTTCGGATCGAGCATGTGGCCGTCGGGGTTGACGTTGTAGATCTGCTGCGGGCCGTGTTTGGGTGTGACCACCACCATGTAGACGCGGCCGTTCTGGCGGTATTCCTGGATGGTGTTCTCGCCTTCCTGCCGCACCGAAACGTCCGGTGGCGTCTGCCCATTGGCATCGCGGGGCGCGGGTACGCCGGCCACCTTCGGTACCGGGATCGGCTTGCCAGGCAGATGGCTGGGTTCCAGTTCGGCCGGGCTCGATACCGGCTTGGCAGACGTGCTCGCCGCAGCCGGCGGCTCCTTGGCTGGATTCACACCCGGATCGTTCATCCCCGGCGGCGGCGGTGCCGGTGCGAAATGCGGCGTGGCCGAGGAGGAGGAAGACGTCTGCGCAAAGGCCGACGAGGCGGCCAGGAGAGAAAGGGCGAGCAAGCAGGCTGCGTGTTTCATGGCGGTAATGACCTCGTCAGAGGCGCGAAGCATAGCAGTGCACGATTCGCCCAGCGGTGAATGCCTGGATGCAAGGGGCATTCGGCGGCTCCGTGCTTCATTGCCTGTCCCTGACGCCTTGTTCCCTTAGAATCCTGGCATGCCAAATCTCACGCTCATCGACGGCTCGTCGTATCTCTATCGCGCCTTCCACGCGCTGCCCCCGCTCAGCAATGCGAAAGGCGAACCCACGGGCGCCCTGTTCGGCGTGGTCAACATGCTGCGCGCCACGCTGAAGGCCAAGCCCGATTACGTCGCCTTCGTCAGCGACGCCTCCGGCCCCACCTTCCGTAATGTGCTGTACGACAAGTACAAGGCAAACCGGCCGCCGATGCCGGACGATCTGCGCGCGCAGGTCGAGCCCATGCTGGAAATCGTCAGCGCGCTGGGTTTTCCGATTCTGCGCGTCACCGGCGTGGAGGCCGACGATGTCATCGGCACACTGGCCAGCCAGGCGCATGCGCATGGCATCGACGTGCTGATTTCCACCGGCGACAAGGATCTGGCGCAACTGGTGCGTCCTGGCATCACGTTGGTCAACACCATGACCAACACCACCATGGACAGCGCAGCAGTGATGGAAAAATTCGGTGTGAAGCCGGAGCAGATCATCGACTTCCTCAGCCTTACCGGCGACACCGTCGACAACGTGCCCGGCGTCAGCAAGTGCGGCCCGAAAACCGCAGCGAAATGGCTGGCCGAATACGGCACGCTGGACGGCGTCATCGCGAATGCCGACAAGATCGGCGGCAAGATCGGCGAATACCTGCGCGAGGCCTTGCCTGCGTTGCCGCTGTCGCGCCAATTGGTCACCATCAAGACCGATGTGGCGCTGGATTTCAGCGTGCCGCAATTGCTGCTGCGCGACCGCAACATCGATGCGCTGCGCGAGCTGTACACGCGCTATGAATTCAAGGCCGCGCTGAAAGAGCTGGACAGCGCCACCGCAGAAGTCGTCACCACGCCGTCGCCCATTGCCGCCGCGCCGGTGGCTGTCAAAACATCCGTTGCCTCCGGCAAGGGCGAATACGAACTGGTGACCACCCAGGCGCAATTCGATGCATGGCTCGCGCGCCTCAAGACCGCGCCGCTGATTGCCTTCGACACGGAAACCACCAGCCTCGATGCGATGCAGGCGGATATCGTTGGCGTCAGTCTTTCCGTAGAGCCTTGCAAAGCCTGCTATATCCCGCTGGCGCACGATTATCCCGGCACACCGGCGCAACTGCCGCGCGATCAAGTACTCGCTGCGCTCAAGCCGATCTTCGAAGATCCCAAACGACCAAAGGTCGGCCAGCACGCCAAGTACGACATGAATATCCTGTCGCACTACGGCATCGTCGTGCAGGGTTTGCAACACGACACCATGCTGGAATCCTACGTGTGGAACGCCACCGCCACGCGTCACGACATGGATTCGCTGGCCAAGCGCTACCTCGATTACGACACCGTCAAATACGAACAAGTCGCTGGCAAAGGCGCCAAGCAGATTTCGTTTTCGCAAGTGGACCTCGATACCGCGTGCAACTACGCCGCCGAAGATGCGGACGTCACTCTGCGCCTGCATCATACGCTGTGGCCGCAGCTTGATAGCGAACCGAAACTGCGCAAAGTCTACGAAGAGATCGAGATTCCGCTGGTGCCCGTGCTGGCCGGGATGGAGCAGCGCGGCGTGCTCATCGACGTGAATGAGTTGCGCAAGCAAAGCCAGCAACTCGGCAAGCGCATGCACGAACTGCAGCAGGAAGCATGGCAATCGGCCGGGCACGAATTCAATCTCGATTCACCCAAGCAATTGCAGGCCATCCTGTTCGACGAACTTGGCTTGCCGGCCAAACTCAAGACGCCCACCGGACAGCCGTCTACCAATGAGGAAGCCCTCGAAGCCATTGCGGAAGAACACGCACTGCCGCGCCTGATCCTCGACTACCGCGGTCTCGCCAAGTTGCGCTCCACCTACACTGAGAAACTGGCCGAGATCGTCAATCCGCGCACCGGCCGCGTGCATACCAGCTATCACCAGGGCGCCGTCGCGACAGGCCGCATTTCATCCACGGACCCCAATCTGCAGAATATCCCGGTGCGCACCGAGGAAGGCCGGCGTATTCGCCAGGCCTTTATCGCCCCCGCGGGCTGGCAGGTGATGGCCGCAGACTATTCGCAGATCGAGCTGCGCATCATGGCGCATCTTTCCGGCGACGAGGGCCTGTTGCGCGCGTTCCAGGAAGGCGGCGACATCCATCGCGCCACCGCCGCCGAAGTGTTCGGGCTGGAGCCAGAGGCCGTCACCAGCAACCAGCGCCGCGCGGCCAAGGCGATCAATTTCGGCCTGATGTACGGCATGAGCGCGTTCGGCCTGGCGCGCCAGCTTGGCATCGACCGCGGCGAAGCCAGTGACTATATGGCGCGCTATTTCTCACGCTATCCCGGTGTGCATGCCTTCATGGACGCCACGCGCGAGCGTGCGCATCGCGATGGCTACGTCGAAACCCTGTTCGGACGACGGCTGTACCTGGAAAACCTCAGCGCACGCAATCAAGCCCTGCGCGCCGGCGCCGAACGCGCCGCGGTCAACGCACCCATGCAAGGCACTGCCGCGGACATCATCAAGCGCGCCATGATCACCGTCGCCGCGTGGCTGAAAGGCCGCCACGATGCGCACATGCTGATGCAGGTGCACGACGAACTGGTGTTCGAAGTGCGCGCCGATGCGGTCGATGTCGTGCGCGAGACAATTCGCCAACACATGTCCAGCGCTGCCGAATTGCGCGTGCCGCTGGTCGTGGACGTGGGCGTGGGCAAGAACTGGGACGAAGCGCATTAAACGCACACGATGCCACCGTAGGCTGGGATGCAATCCCAGCAATAAGCGCCACCAAAGCTGTGCACTGCCAACACCGAAAAACACGGATTTTTTACAGTACCTACAGGGTTCCCTAAGCAATAGGCAGCACAACTCATCTCGATATGAATCCCCGCTAACCATTCCAGATTTCTTGCACTGTCCAGTGCAACTTTTCGGGCGTTGGCGCGTTCTCACTATCGGATGCACGCAACGGCATCCCCCGGCGCCCACCTCCCTGGGTCGCCACCCGGAATCGGCCCTCTCCCCTGGGTCGCCGATTCCCCCCCGGCCCCGCGGACTTCCCCCTAAAGTTCGCGGGGCCTTTTCTTATCTTTCTCCCAGCCTTTTCTTGCCCTGCGGCACGACAGACGACAAGCCAGCCGTTAGGATGCCGTTACGGGACGGCCGCCGCCCGCCGGCTGCCCGAGCGCAAAGAGTTGCTCTGCAGTGCAAATCAAAGGGAAACCCACCTCCTTCGACATCGCCCATCTGACCGGGGTCTCGCAATCCACGGTCTCACGGGCGCTGCGCGGCAGTCCGCTGGTCAGCGAGGAAACGCGCCAGCGCATCAAGGCCGCGGCCGACCAGCTCAACTACAAGGTGGACAAGAACGCCTCGAACCTGCGCTCGCAGCATTCGGGCACCCTGGCCTTGCTGCTGTTCGAAGATCCCACCGCGGACGATTCGCACATCAACCCGTTCTTTCTTTCGATGCTGGGCTCGATCACGCGCGCCTGCGCCTTGCGCGGTTATGACTTGCTGATCTCCTTCCAGCAGCTGTCCGACGATTGGCATGCCGATTACGCGGACACCAAGAAGGCGGACGGCATCATCCTGCTCGGTTACGGCGATTACCTGGCCTATCGCGACAAGATGCAGAAGCTGTCCGCCCAGGGCACGCGCTCCGTGCGCTGGGGCGCCGTACTGCCCGACCAGCCGGATGTTTCCATCGGCTGCGACAACCTGCAGGGCGGCCACGCCGTCGCCGCCCATCTGCTGGAACAAGGCTGCCGGCGCATCGCCTTTCTCGGCGATGCATCCAGCCACTACCCCGAATTCTTCGACCGCTACCGCGGCTATGTCACTGCACTGCAGGAATCAGGCATCGAAGCCGACAGCGCCTTGCAGGTCGATGCCGCCGAAAGCACCGAACAAGCCGGCTACGAAGCGCTGGAAACGCTGCTGGAACGCAAGTTGCCGTTCGACGCCGTCTTTGCCGCCAGCGACCTGATCGCCATCGGCGCCATGCGCGCACTCGCTGACCATGGCATCAAGGTGCCCGAGCAGGTGGCCGTGGCTGGCTTCGACGATATTCCGATGGCCCGCTTCCTCAACCCGCCGCTGACCACGGTGCTGCAAGACACCAAGCTGGCCGGCGAAACCCTGGTCGACAACCTGCTGCGCCTGATCCGCCGCGAGCCGGTGGAAACCCAGCTGCTACCGGTGAAGCTGGTGGTACGGCGTTCCAGCCAGTACGGCGCGCGCTGAATTTTCCGTCGCTCCGGCGACGACTGGTGTCGATTTCGCTTCCTCTGCTTCGTCTCCTTATCGAGAGACCCATCCGAGCCACGAGGAAAGCATCCATGTACGTCCAGCCCTACCTGTTCTTCAACGGCCGCTGCGAAGAAGCCCTCCACTATTACGAGAAACACCTTGGCGCCAAGATCAACACCAAGATGCGCTACAAGGACGCCCCGCCCAGCGATGGTCCCGCGGCCAACGCCAACGGCGAACACATCATGTACAGCGACATCACCATCGGCGACAGCCTGGTGATGGCTTCCGACGACTGCGTGAACAAGGACACTACATTCCAAGGTTTCTCGCTCTCGCTCACGGTAAGCAGCCATGCCGAAGCCGACCGCGCTTTCGCCGCATTGGCCGACGGCGGCCAAGTGCATATGCCGCTGAGCCAAACGTTTTTCTCGCCCTATTTCGGTATGGTGGTCGACCGTTTCGGCGTCCACTGGATGGTCATCATCCCGCCGCAGGCATAAGGAGAAAACCATGCGATTCATGATGCTGATGCTGCCCGCCGGCCAATGCGACGCCGCGCCCGATGCACGGCCGAGCGCCGAAGCGGTGAAAACGATGATGCGCTTCAACAAAGCCTTGCAGGAGGCCGGCGTGCTGCTTGCCCTGGATGGCCTGCATCCCCCATCAGCCGGCGTGCGCATCAGTTCGGTCAACGGCAAACCCAAGATCGTCGACGGCCCTTTTGCCGAAACCAAGGAAGTGGTCGGCGGCTATTGGATGATCGACGTCACGTCGCGCGATGAAGCCATCGCATGGGCTTCGCGCTGTCCGCTTGGCCCCGGCGACACCATCGAAATCCGCCAGGTATTCGAGATGAGCGACTTCCCAGCCGAAGTCCGCAAGGCGGCCGACGGCTTCGAAGACCCGCGACAGCCAGCGGGCTGATATGCCGATATGAACTTGCGCCGCACTGAAGCAAGTGCTGTGATCGGTGGCCATGACGGCCACCGACATCCATCGCACCATCGAAGCAGTTTGGCGTATCGAATCGGCGCGGCTCATCGCCGGTCTCGCGCGGATGGTGCGCGACGTGGGGCTGGCCGAGGAATTGGCGCAGGATGCGCTGGTGACCGCACTCGAACGCTGGCCGGAAAGCGGTGTACCGGACAATCCCGGCGCGTGGCTGATGACCGCCGCCAAGCATCGCGCCATCGATCAGTTGCGGCGCAAAAAGCTGATCGAACGCAAGCACGAGGCGCTCGCCTATGAAGCGGAAGGCGAAGCCGCGGATGGCAAGTCGGAGCTGGAAACCATGCTCGACGATGACATCGGCGACGACCTGCTCAGGCTGATCTTCACGGCCTGCCACCCGGTGCTGTCCGCCGACGCGCGCGCCGCACTCACGCTGCGCCTGCTCGGTGGCCTGACCACCGACGAGATCGCGCGCGCCTTCCTGGTTCCCGAACCCACCATTTCGCAACGCATCGTGCGCGCGAAACGCACGCTGTCGGACAAGCAGATTCCCTTCGAAGTACCGCGCGGCGAAGAACGCGACGAACGCCTCGCCTCCGTATTGGAAGTGATCTATCTCATCTACAACGAAGGCTACGCGGCAACCTCCGGCGATGACTGGATTCGCCCCGAGCTGTGCAACGAAGCCATGCGGCTTGGACGCGTGCTGGCCGGCCTGGCGCCGCAGGAGCCGGAAGTGTTCGGCTTGCTGGCGCTGATGGAAATCCAGGCATCGCGCCTGCATGCGCGCACCACGCCAACCGGCGAGCCGATTCTGCTGGCGGATCAGGATCGCAGCCGCTGGGATCCACTGCTGATTCGCCGCGGTCTCGCCGCGCTGGAACGCGCAGAAAAGCTGGGCGGCGCGCGCGGTCCTTATGCTTTGCAAGCGGCCATTGCCGCGTGTCACGCGCGTGCGCGCACCATCGACGCCACGGATTGGTCGCGCATCGCGGTGCTGTATGCCGAACTGTCGCAAGTGCTGCCGTCACCGGTGGTGGAACTCAATCGCGCAGTCGCCGTGGCGATGGCATCCGGCCCAGCCGCCGGGCTTGCACTGGTCGATGCGCTGGCGAATGAGCCGCTGCTGCGCAACTACCATTTGCTGCCGAGCGTGCGCGGCGATCTCTTGAGCCGCCTGGAACGCCATGCCGAAGCGCGCGAGGAATTCGAACGCGCCGCCTCGCTGGCGCGCAATGGGCGGGAACGGACCTTCCTGCAGCAGCGTGCGGCGGCTTGCGCCGAAGCCGCACGCGACGCGTAATCCTCGTAGGCTGGGATGCAAATCCCAGCATCGCCATGCCAGTCAACGCTGGGATTTGCATCCCAGCCTACGTGTTAAGTATTTTGGGATACCGCGCCTGAAAGGGTCGGCTCCTTCACCCGCAACACGCTCACGCCGGCCACCAGCAAGCTCGCGCCACCCAGCACCAGCGCGTAGATCGGCTGCCCGTGAAAGAACACCCGCAACAGCACGCCCAGCACGCTCGCGGCGAGCAACTGCGGAATCACCACGAAGAAATTGAAGATGCCCATGTACACGCCCATCTTCTCCGCCGGCAAGTTGTCCGACAGCAACGCATACGGCAAGGAAAGAATCGACGCCCACGCAAAACCCACGCCCACCATCGGCAGCAGCAGCCAGTGCGGATCGCGGATCAGCAGGAACGACACCAGCCCCGCACCACCCAGCCATAGATTGATCAGATGGCTGATGCGCAGCCCCCAGCGGCGCACCATCAACGGAATCACCAGCGACGCCACCGCAGCAAAACCGTTGTACGCGGCAAACAACACGCCCACCCAATTGGCACCGTTGTTATACGCCGCCGATTGCGGATCGCTGCTGCCGAAATGCACCTGCGCGACACCCGCCGTGGTGTAGATCCACATCGCGAACATGGCGAACCATGAGAACAACTGCACCAGCGCCAGGCGTCGCATGGCGGGTGGCATTGCGTGCACGTCGGTCATCACTTGCGTCAACATGCCGCTGCCGCGCGCCACGCTCAGCCACAGCTGCGAAAGGCCGAAAGCAGCCATTCCACCGGCCAGCAAGTACAGCTCACGCTCAAGACGGCAGGTGTGCACCAGCCATCCGCCGATGACGCCGGCAACCAGCCAGATCAAGCCCTGGTTGCGCGCGCTGCGCCGCTCCACCTGCACCGGCGCCTGCTTCACTGCATCGTCGAACACACGCAACTGCTCGGGCGGATATTCGCGCGTGGACAGCACCGTCCATAACACCGAGCCCAGCAACACCACGCCACCGATGTAGAACGCATCGCGCACCGTATCGGG
>NZ_DATEJY010000038.1:0-8898 GCF_035277725.1 Dyella sp.
CTCGACGGCAAACTTGGCGATCGCTTCGAGCCGTCACGCGACTCCAAACATGCCTATCAAAACGGGCGGCAGCGTGAAGACATCGCGCGCGAACAGGAAAAGCTGCGCTGGGCCGACACCGTGATCCTGCAGTTTCCGCTGTGGTGGTTCTCGATGCCGGCAATCATGAAAGGCTGGCTTGAACGCGTGTATGCCTACGGCTTTGCATACGGCGTTGGCGAACACTCCGACAGGCATTGGGGCGATCGCTACGGCGAAGGTACCTTGGCCGGCAAGCGCGCGATGCTGATCGTTAGCACCGGCGGCTGGGAATCGCATTACAGCCCACGCGGCATCAACGGCCCCATCGATGACATTCTGTTCCCCATCCAGCACGGCATGTTGTATTACCCGGGCTTCGACGTATTGCCGCCCTATGTGATCTATCGCACCAGCCGAATGGATGACGTGCGATTCGCCAAGATTTGCCAGGAGCTAGCTGAGCGTCTGGACCATCTCGAAAAGACCGCACCGATCCCGTTCCGCAAGCAGAATGCCGGTGACTACGACATACCCGCGCTCACCCTGCGCGATGATATTGCGTCAGAACAATCGGGGTTCGGCATACATGTCGAAGCCAGCAGCCCACAGCAGGACATAGCGAAGCAACGTAGGCTGGGATGACAATCCCAGCATCAAGAGCCGGCAAAAAAGCTGGGATTGCCATCCCAGCCTACTAAACGGCCTTGCGTGACGAGCTGAAATTTCTCATCGCAAAAATGAACGCGTTGCGCATATCGCGTCGGCACTCTTTAGAGCTTCGCTTGCGTCCCCAACAAAAAGGCCCCGAAAAGGGGCCTTTTGTTCGACCTACGCAGACGCCCTGCACTTACGCAAACGGATCATCCAGCACGATCGTGTCGTCACGATCCGCACCCGTCGCCACGATGGCCAGGCGGCAGCCGGAAAGTTCTTCCACCGCGCGCAAATAAGCACGCGCGGCCGGCGGCAGCTTGTTCCAATCGCGGATGCCGGCGGTGGATTCGCTCCAACCCGGGAATTCCAGGTACACCGGTTTGCATTCGGCCCAGCCATCCGCATCGAGCGGGGCGAGTTCGCGGCGCTTGCCGCGGTATTCGTAGGCGATGCAGACCTTGATGGTTTCCAGGCCGTCGAGCACGTCGAGCTTGGTGATGGCCAGGCCGTTGATACCGTTGATCTGCACCGCGCGCTTGAGCGCGACCAGGTCGATCCAGCCGCAGCGGCGCGGACGACCGGTGCTGGCGCCGAATTCGTTGCCGACCTTGCGCAGGCGCTCGCCCATCTCGTCGTTGAGTTCGGTCGGGAACGGGCCGCCGCCAACGCGGGTGGCGTAGGCCTTGCAGATGCCGAGCACGTAGTCGATATCGCCCGCGCCGACGCCGGTGCCGGCGAGTGCGCCGCCGACGGTGGTGTTGCTGCTGGTGACGTAGGGATAGGTGCCGTGGTCGATATCGAGCAATGCGCCTTGCGCACCTTCATACAGGATGTTGCCGCCTTCCTTGCGCACGTCGTGCAGGATGGTGGCGACGTCGTCGACCATCGGACGGATGAATTCGCCATAGGCGATCGCATCGTCCAGCACCTTCTGGTAGTCCACCGGCTCGGCCTTCAGCCATTGGGTGAGGATGAAGTTGTGGTATTCGACGGCGCACTTGATGAGGTCGGGCAGCTCGTGCGGATACATCAGGTCAGCCACGCGCACGCTGCGGCGGGCGACCTTGTCTTCATAAGCCGGACCGATACCGCGGCCGGTGGTGCCGATGGCCTTGCCGCCAGCGGCAACTTCGCGCGCCTTATCGACCGCGATGTGGTACGGCATGATCAGCGGCGTGGCCGGGCTGATCTTCAGGCGCGGACGCACGTTCACGCCTTGCGCTTCCAGCTCTTCGATTTCCTGCTTGAGCGCGGCGGGCGACAACACCACGCCGTTGCCGATCAGGCATAGCGCGTCGTCGCGCAGGATGCCGGAGGGAATCAAGTGCAGCACGGTCTTCTTGCCCTTGATGACCAGAGTGTGGCCGGCGTTATGGCCGCCCTGGAAACGCGCCACTGCGCCGACGCGCTCGGTCAACAGGTCGACGATCTTGCCTTTGCCTTCGTCGCCCCACTGTGCGCCAAGAATTACGACTGACTTGCCCATGATGCTTCTCGCTCTAAAGCGTTCCGATCGGCGGAACGGGTAAATGGAAAACTTAGCTCGCGGTGATGACCGCGTGGTGAAACCGGTTCAATGCACCAGCCGCAAGGTCAGCAGACCGATGCCGATGGCAATCGCGCCGCAGACACGCAAGACGCGCGGCTCCATCTTGGACGCTTCGCGCATGACCGACTGCCAGCCATGCGGCGCAGCGAACAGCACCAGGCCCTCGATCACCAGCACCAGGCACAACGCCGCGTAGAAATCACGTGGCATGGCCTTGGCTCAGCGATGCGCCGGCGCGGCGGCCGGATTGCCGAAATAACGCAGAAACTCCGAATCCGGCTTGAGGATGATGGTGCCCCTGCCGTCGCCGAAGGATTTCTTGTACGCCTGCAGGCTGCGGTAGAAGGCGAAGAAATCCGGGTCCTGCGCGTAAGCCTGCGCGTAGATCTGCGCGGCTTGCGCATCGCCCTCGCCTTTCACCTTGTCGGCATCGCTGTCGGCATTGGCGCGGATCACCTGCGCCTGCGCCTGGGTCTCCGCCTTGATCGCCTCGGCCTCCTGCTTGCCATCCGCGCGAATGGCCGCTGCCTGCTGCTGACGCTCGGTCTGCATGCGCTTGTACACCGCCGCCTTGACGTCATCGGGGAATTCGATGCCGGTGATGCGCACATCCACTACCGAGATGCCCAGTGTTTTCTGCGTCTGCTCGTTGGCCTGCTGCAACGTGCTCGCGGCGACGTCGCCCTGCCCGCCGGCAATCAGCTGGTCCATGGCATGCGCATTGACGATGCCGCGCAGCGCATTGCTGATGATCGGACTCAGGCGCTGGCCGGCCTGCAATTCATCGCCGCCACTGGCGCGGTAGTAATCGGCTGCGTTGGCGATGCGCCACTTCACGTAGTAACTGACGTTGATGCTTTGCTTGTCGGACGTGGCATAGCGCTGCGGCGCGCCGTCGTAGGACAGGATGCGGTCGTCCAGCGTCAGCGTCTGCTGCAGCAGCGGCACCTTGGCGTGCAGGCCGGGCTGGCGGTCGGTGCGCAGGATCTTGCCGAATTGCAGCACAAGCACCTGCTGGCCTTCGCCCACGGTGTAGAGGCTGTTGAATCCCAGCAGAAGGAGCAGAACGATGATGATCGCAACAGTGGTCTTCATGGCTGCTTCCCCTTGTCCGCATCGTCGTTGCCGGACGGCGCCACTGTGCCGACGCCCGGCAGGCTGGTGACGGGCTGCGTCTCGCCACGAGCGCCTTCGATGTTGATGACGCTGCGCCCGTCGGAGCCGTCGATGACCTTGTTGCTGGCGTGCAGGATGTCTTCCATGGTTTCCAGCCACAGGCGGCGGCGGGTGACGTCAGGTGCCGCGCGGTATTCCTTGAGAATCAGGTTGAAGCGCTCGGCATCGCCTTGCGCGCGCGCGATGCGCTCGGCCTTATAGGCATCCGCCTCGGCGGCCAGGCGCTTGGCATCGCCCTTGGCGGCGGGAACGTCCTGGCTGGTGATGGCCTTGGCCTGGTCGATCAGGCCCTGGCGATCCTGGCGCGCGGCAATCACGTCGTCGAAAGCGTCTTTGACTTCCTGCGGCGGCGTGATGGCCTGCAGGCTCACCTCGGTCACTTGCAGGCCGCAGTCATACGCATCGAGCGTGTGCTGCAGTTGATCGCGCACCTGCTGCTGCAAGGTACCCAGGTGGGGCGCCGGCGCATTGGCGTCGCCCTGGCCGGTGAGGATGTCGTCCATGGATTGCGCGCCGATCACCGCACGCACGGCGGCCTGTGCGGCCTCGTTGAGCGTGCCATCCGGATCGCGTGCGCTGAACAGGTATTTCTGCGGGTTCGTCACCTGGTACTGCACGTTGAAATCGACCGTGACGATATCCTGGTCGCGGGTAAGCATGCGGAGCTGGTCCGACATGGCGCGCACCCGCGAGGTTGCCACTGGCTGCACGGCTTCGATCGGCGCCGGTAGCTTCAGATGAAATCCGGGATTGATGGTCCGCGCATAGGCGCCAAACCGTTCCACGACGCCCACCTGTCCCGTGCCGACTACCGCGTAGCTGGTCAGCAGCAGCCAGGCCAGCAGGATGGCGACCACGATGGTGAGAATGCCGCCCGGGCCACCCATCCGCCCGATGCGCTTGAACAGATCCTTGAGCGCCGCCTCGACGCCAGGCTTGTTACCGCCGGCACCGCGCTTGTTTTTGTTCCATGGATCGCGCTGCCCGTTGCCGGGTTCGTTCCAGGCCATGGTCAGTCTCCTTGAGGCCGCTGGGAGGCCGGCAGCAACGGCCGGAAAACACTGAGTGAAGAATGGGACATGGTGACGGATAGTGGGCATGCAAGCACCCGGTCGGGGTGGCGCACAAACGGTCGCATTCTAGCAGAGACGCGGCGGCCGGAGCCCCTCATGCGCCGGGTGCAGCAACTTGCGCCATGCGACGTACAAGCTCATTGGATGCCGCTGCGGGTTGGCAGAGAGGGGATCAAGAGACAGCTGCAGGCAGGGTTGGGGCGGCAATGCGCGCTCCGCACCCTACAATCCTCCCGAATCCCGGCGAGGCTCCCCATGAAGCAGCTTTTTGTGTTCCTGACCGCGGCCATGCTGGCCATTACCGCCACCCGTGCGCACGCTGCATCCTGCGCCATACCCGGCACCGACAATGCCTTTCTCGGCATCAAGAGCATCCGCCTCTGGCCCGGAGCCGCGCCCGGGGCCAAAGGCAACGCCTGTGAAGACATTCCGGCACTGACCATCTTTACGCCCATCAAGGGAAGCGAGAACGGGTCTGCCGTCGTGATCTTTCCCGGCGGCGCTTATGCGGGTCTTGCCAGCGACCTGGAGGGCCGCGAGATCGCCGACTGGTTCACCGCGCGCGGGTTTACGGCGTTCATCGTGAGCTATCGTCTCGCCTCGCACGGCTACCTGTTGCCGGTTCCGCTGCTCGACGCCCGCCGCGCGATCCAGACCGTGCGTGCCGACGCCGCCGACTACCACATTGCGCCGGATCGCATTGTGGCCATCGGTTTCTCTGCCGGCGGACACCTCGCCGCCCTCGCCGGCACCCAGCCCGTTCCCGGCAACCCTGGAGCCAAAGATGCCATCGAGCGCGTCTCCAGCCGGCCCGATTTTCTCGTGCTTGCCTATCCCTGGCTCGACGCCATCTCAAGCGACACGTCGCACCTGAGCTACTGCAAGCTCTTCAACGTCATGGATCAGTGCGAGGCCCTTCGTACCCGTTACACGCCGACGCTGTTCGTCAGCAAGGACACGCCGCCCACCTTCATCTATCACACCGCCACCGACGAGACGGTTCCGGTGGGACAGAGCCTCAGGTTTTACGAGGCGCTGGTCAAAGCCGGCGTTCCCGCGGAGCTGCACATCTTCGCTCACGGTCCCCACGGCACTGGCCTGGGCAAGGGCGATGCCGTGCTCGACCAATGGCCTAGCCTGCTCGAAAGCTGGCTTCGTGCACAGGGGCTGCTTAAGGCGGATAAAGCGGCAGTCGCGCCGTAGGCTGGGAAGAAATCCCAGCATGTCACGTGGATGGCGATGCTAGCAGAGACGGTTGCGTTTAAGCCTGTCACCCAAGCGACCCACCGATGACGTAGGTTGGGGCGCGAACCCCAACATTGCTGTGTCTATCTGGATCGGAATGTTGGGGTTCGCACCCCAACCTACACGGCCGTGTCGGGGTTGCCCAGCAAGCCGCGCAACAACTCCACCTCGGCGCCCTGCCCGCCGGTCAGCGGCGCCAGCACGCTGCGCGGCGCATCGATGCGCAGACGCCAACCTTCCTCGTCCACCGCTTCTTCGGCGATCGCACCCGCGGCACGCAAGCGCGCATGCAGGCGGCCGGCCGAAAGCGGCAAGCGCAATTCGGACTGCACGCGCTCACCGCCCAGGCATTCGCCCAAGGCTTCCCGCAGCAAATCCAGGCCGGCACCCGTCACCGCGGACACCCACACCTGCTGCGGCACGCCTTCGGCGCTGCGCACGATGCGCGGTTCGCCGCCGGCGAGGTCGATCTTGTTCATCACCTGCAGTTGCGGCACGTCGCCGGCGCCGATTTCTTCCAGCACCTGGTCGACCACGTGATGCAGGCGCTCGCGCTCTTCATCCGCCGCGTCGCTGACGTGCAGCAGCAGATCCGCATCGCGCGCTTCGGCCAGCGTGCCGCGGAAGGCGGCGACCAGGTCGTGCGGCAATTCACGGATGAAACCCACGGTATCGGCGAGCACGGCTGGGCCGCAGCTCAAGTCTTCGAGCTTGCGCACGGTGGGATCGAGCGTGGCGAACAGCTGGTTCGCCGCGTACACATCGCCCTGCGTGAGCACATTAAAGAGCGTGGATTTACCGGCATTGGTGTAACCGACCAGGGCCACGCGCGGCACCGTGTTGCGCAGGCGCGCGCGACGCTGCTGGCTGCGCTGGGTCTGCACCTTTTCCAGGCGCTTGGTGAGCATCTTCACGCGCTCGCCGAGCAGGCGGCGGTCGGTTTCCAGCTGCGTTTCACCCGGGCCGCGCAGGCCGATGGCGCCGCCGCGCTGGCGCTCCAAGTGGGTCCAGCCGCGCACCAGGCGGGTGGCCAGATGTTTGAGCTGAGCCAGTTCCACTTCCAGCTTGCCTTCGTGGGAGCGGGCGCGCTGGGCGAAGATATCGAGAATGAGGCCGGCGCGATCAACCACGCGCACGTTGAGCAGCTTTTCCAGATTGCGCTCTTGCACCGGTGAAAGCAGATGGTCGACCAGCACCACGTCCGCTTCCAGCGCACGCACCGCCTCGGACACTTCGTCAGCCTTGCCGGTGCCGATGTAATAGCGTGGATTGGGTGTCTCTACGCGCGCAGGAATGCTGGCCAGCACTTCGGCGCCAGCCGACTTCACGAGTTCAACGAACTCCTCCGCACGCTCCGCTGCATCGCCTTCCCCCCGCGAGTGCGGGAGGACCAATACAGCCCGTTCGCCTTTCTTCTGCCTATCGAACAGAGTAAATCAACCTTCGCTTTCGACCGACGCGTGCTCGAGATGGGCTTCGTGGCCTTCATGACCCTCATGGCCGTTGCCCACGCGCACGTTGCGGCTCGGCACGACGGTTGAGATGGCGTGTTTGTAAACCATCTGGCTGACCTGGTTGCGCAACAGCACCACGAACTGATCGAAAGACTCGATCGTGCCCTGCAGCTTGATGCCATTCACCAGGTAGATGGCGACCGGTACGCGCTCACGGCGCAATGCGTTTAGAAATGGATCTTGCAAGGATTGCCCTTTTGACATTTTTTGTTCTCCCCCTCATCCACGGATGGGCCGGAAAAAAAGCGACGCCATTGGCGCCCCGACCCGAGTTTTTTTGAATGTTAACCGCTTTTAAATCGAGTATGAAAGGGTTTTGTAAGTGATGACAAAGACATAACGAAATGACGTCATCTTTTTTACAAGTAGCTCTCACTTTGCCCCGAGGAACAAGCCTACGGCATCCGTCGCCCGTTCCGGCAGATCGCCTTGTTCCGGATCGAGCATGCGCGCATCGAGTTCACTGCGCAGCCAGGTGATCTGCCGCTTGGCGAGCTGCCGGGTGGCGAAGATGCCCCTGTCGCGCAGTTCGACAACATCGTAGCGTCCATCCAGGTGCTCCCAGGCCTGGCGGTAGCCCACCGCGCGCAAGGCCGGCAGATCGGGGCTGAGATCGCCGCGCCGGCGCAAGGCATGCACCTCGTCCAGCAGGCCATGCCGCAACATGTCGTCGAAACGCTGAGCGATGCGCGCGTGCAGCGGTGCGCGGTTCTGCGGCACCAACGCCAGCTTCAATACACGCCAGGGAAACGGTTGGCCGCGCCCACCCTGTTGTTGCGCGCTGAGCGGCTGGCCGGTAAGCGTAATCACTTCCAACGCGCGCTGGATGCGTTGTGCGTCCCCGGGCTTGATGCGTGCGGCGGCTTGCGGATCGCATTCGGCCAGTCGGCGATGCATGCCATCCCAGCCGATGACAGCAGCCTCTTCCGCCAGCTGTGCGCGCACGTCGGCATCCGCGTCGGGCAGGTTGGACAAACCTCGTTGCAGCGCGCGGAAGTACAAGCCGGTGCCGCCGACCAGCAGGGGAACACGTCCCGCTTCGGCGATGCGGTGCATCGCTACCTGCGCGTCGGCGCTGAAGTCGGCAGCCGAATACGGCTCGGCGGGATCGCGGATATCGATCAAAGCATGCGGATAGCGCGCGAGCGTTGCGGCATCGGGCTTGGCCGCGCCGATGTCGAGGCCGCGATACACCAGTGCTGAATCCACACTGATCAAGCCAAGCGGAAAGCGGTCGCTCAAGGCGCACGCAAGCGCAGTCTTGCCCGACGCGGTCGGGCCCATCAGGAATATGGCGAGCGGGCGACGATCGACAGGCATCCGCACAGTTTAACGGCTCGGCTTGGAGGTCAGCCCTGCATCAGGCTTACAAAGTTGTACACCCGACCCGCCAATGATGCGTTGATCAGGGAGATTCCATCGCCAGGACGTCGCCCGTGCCGCTTCCCCTGCCCCGCCTGTCTTGCCTATCGCTCGCTGCAGGCTTGTTCGCCATCACGCAAGCGTCTGCGCAAATCGTCAACCAAGGCACGGACTTCAGCGGCATCTGGCAACTCAACGACAAGCAAAGCGATAGCGCAGCCGTGATCACCCAGCGACTGCACGCGGAGAAACGGCACGAGCAAGCCCCGTCGTCGCGCCCGGCTTCCGCAAGCTCCAGTGGCGC
>NZ_DATEJY010000039.1:0-50927 GCF_035277725.1 Dyella sp.
CGACACGGTGTTCTGGTTGTCGCCGGCGCTGACGACGAAATAGTCCTGGATATTGCGCGCACCGAGTTGACGCGCTTGCGCCAATGCCGCCGCATGATTCGGACTGGGCGGGAGATGTACCCACCAGCCGCGGGTCTGGGTGGTCTGCTCTTGGCGTGCGCGCATGCGCTGTGCTTCCGAACCCAGCGCGTTGCGGGCGATGCGCAGATCTTCCTGCGTTGCAAACGGTCCCAGTGCCATGCACTGGTAGCTGAGCGTGTTGGCGTTAGGTGTGGCGGCAGCGGCGGCATTCGTGCTGGCGGGGGCGGGAGTTGGCGCGGCAGCCGTCGCCGGCGGCGGCACCGAAGCGGCGTGAGCCACGGTTGTGGCAGGCGGGGGCAATTCGGAAAGCAGATGCAGCTTGGGTACGCCGGGGTCGGTGGCGAAACTGGCATGCGTGTCGTTCTGGCCCAGCAGCAGCCATGCACCGACGGCGATATTCAGAGCGATCAGCAGAACGAACAGCAGGCGCAGCAGCATCGAACAAGTCCCCCTGGGATGGCCGATTCTAGGGGGATGGCTGCGATGGATGTGCGGTCGCGTACACATTGAGGCCGCGCAACACGCTATCGGGAGCCAGCTCGGCGGGAATGCCAAGCAGCGGCAGCAAGGCTTCGGCATCGCCCCCGTCCAACAGCAGGCGTGGCGACCTGCTCGACTGCCTGGCGACGTTAGCCGCAAAGCGTTCAATGAGCGCGGCAATCGCCTGCCAGCAGCCGGAGACCACGGCGTCGGCGGTGTTGTCGGCGATCTCGCGAATGGCACCGGGACGATAAGGCTTGATGCGCGCGGTGGCGCCGAACAGCGATTGCTGCATCAGCAACGGCCCCGGCGCAATCAGGCCACCGAGGTGGCGGCCATCCGCCGTCAGTGCATCGAGCGTCAGCGCGGTACCGATGCCGGCCAAGACACAGGGCGATGTTCCTGCCGCATGCGCCGCCACCATGGCGAGAAAGCGGTCGACACCCAAGCGTTGCGGTTCGGCGTAGGCGATGCGCACGCCGTACGCTTCGGCTGGCGTACGCACCCATTCCACCGGCTGTGCAAAAACCTCCGCGACGATGCGTTCGATCTGCGCTTCCCGCGCAGCGTCCACCACCGACGCACCAAGCACCCATTGTGGTTTTGCTTGCTCACGCCACGCCTGCGCCAAGGCAGCAGGAACATCTTCCTCCCATGCCACAGCGCCGCGAGCAAGCCAGTCACCCGCGTTCACGACGGCCCATTTCAGGCGCGTATTGCCAAGATCGAGCAGCAACCTCATGCGCGTCGCACCGTGACATCGGCGCTATCGATACCGCATAGGCCAGCCGCCGTTTGCAGTTGCAACGCGCCGCGCGCATCGATGCCGGCCCCCACACCGTCGAGGTCACCCGAAGCACTGCTCACGCGCAGCGGCACGCCGCGCAAGGCATCGTATTGGGCGTATTCCTCGACAAACGCGGCAAAGCCGTCGCGCTCGAATTGCGCCAAACCTTCCACCAGGCTGGTGACCAAGGCGGCGGCCGCGCGATTGCGATCAGGCGGCATGCCTTGGGTAAGCGTGGCCAGATCACAGATGGGTTGCCCGGCCTGTTCGCGCAGGGCATCGGTAAGACGCACATTGAGGCCGATACCGACCACCGCGGCGCACGGCCCCTGGTATTCGCCGCTCAGCTCGACCAGGATGCCGGCCAGCTTGCCGCTGTCGGCCAGCACGTCGTTGGGCCACTTCAGGCGCGCGCCATCGATGCCAAGCGCATGCAGCGCACGCAGCACGATCACGCCGATAGCCAGCGATAATCCCGAAAGCGACGCAAACCCCGCCTCGAACCGCTTCAGGCAGGACAGGTAGATGTTCATACCGGGCGGCGAGAGCCAACGTCGGCCGCGTCGACCACGGCCAGCAGTCTGGGTCTCGGCCATCACGATGCTGAAATCGAAAGCCCCGCTGCCGCGCCGTTGCAACTCGCTGGAGGTGGAGTCGATCTCCCAATGGATCTCCAAGGCGCCGAGCCGACGTGCTACCGCCTGCGGCAACGCTGTACGGATGGCCTGTTCTTCCAGCATCTGGGTCGGCCACGGCAACCGATAACCGGCAGCCCCCGCGGATTCGATCGGCACGCCCCGTTGGCGCAAAGCCTCGATCTGCTTCCAGATGGCGGCACGAGTAATACCTGCCTCGGCAGCCAGACGGGAGCCGGAAAGTGCCTCCCCGGAAGCCAGGACGGCCAGGAGCTGGTGCGGCTGCATGGTCTTTAGTGATCCAGGAGGGAAGCGACCGGACAAGGCCGCGAGAGGGAAAGAAGGCGGTAGCGCATTCATAAATTCTAAGCCACCGGCCGCAGCGTAGAGGGCACTGGCATCCCGGCGGGGTTTCTGGGACCATCGGGCGGCTAGGCTTAATGCCTTGGGGGCTTTGATCGCCATGCGCGCCACTTCATTGCTGCTCGTCTGCCTGCTCGGCCTCGGAGCTGCCGCCAACGCGGCGGCCTCAGGCGGTGCTGTGGCTACAGGGGGCATGGGCGGAAATTCCGGCTGCACGCACAGCGGCAGCAGCAGCGAGCATGGCAGCAGCCACGACGCGTCAGCTTCTTCCTCAAGCGGGGATGCGCTGAGCGTGCCCCGCAACGGAGGCTCGTCTTCGTCCTCGTCGTCCAGCAGCCACTCCAGCGGCTCCGGCAGCAACATGGACGAGAGTCCCACGCGCCTGAGCAACGGCGACTCCTCGCCCGATGGCTCTTCGCATGGTTCTTCCGGACTCAGCTGGCAATCGCTGCTGCCCGGTTCGATCCAGTAAGCACTCCCGCGCAAACCACCCAGCGAATCAGGTCGGCGGCAGCGCCACGCTGAAGCGTGCGCCGCCGAATTCCGGCGAACGATCCACCGTCAGCTCGCCGTTATAGGCACGCACAATGTCCTGCACGATAGACAGGCCGATACCATGGCCTTTGACGCGCTCGTCGCCACGCACGCCACGCTGCAGGATCTTCTCGACCATGTCGTCTTCGATGCCGGGGCCATCGTCTTCCACGCTGAGCAACAAGCCCGGTCGCGGGCGCCCGGGTTGGCGTTGCGCCTTCACCACCAGCAGCACGTGATGGCCGGCCCACTTGAAGGCGTTTTCCAGCAGATTGCCCATCAACTCCAGCAAGTCGCCCTGCTCGCCATAGAACGCCGCGCCGTCCTCGATATCGAATTCGCACAGCACGTTCTTGGCGGCGTAGACCTTTTCCAGGCTTTGCACTAGATCTTCCGCGCGCCCGGCAATCGGCACCGCGGCGGCGGCAAACGTCTGGCGTCCGGTCGTCGCTGCACGTGCCAGCTGATAGGCGACCAGTTCGTCCATGCGGCGTACCTGATCCAGCACGGGTGCGCGTACGTTGGGCGGCAGTTCGCTGGCTTCCACCTGCGAGCGAATCACTGCCAGCGGCGTCTTCAAGCTGTGCGCCAGGTCGGCCAGCGTGTTGCGATAACGCGTGCGCTGCTCGCGCTCGCTATCGATGAACCCGTTGATGCGCCCGGTAAGGCCGGTGAGTTCGGCGGGATATTGGCTATCCAGATGATCGCTCTGGCCGCGCTCGACGCGGCTCATGTCGCTGGCGACCTTGCGCAACGGCGTAAGGCTCCAGCGCAACAGCAACAGCTGCAGCACGATCAGCATCACGCCGAGCGTGGCCAACCAGCCGACCAGGCTGCGCCGGTAGACGGTGGTGTTGCTTTCCAGTTCGGCTTCGGTCTGCGCCACCGTAAAGGTGAGATGCACTGGCGGACGCTCCGGCGCGCCCGCCGCGACCGGAACATCCAGCGCCACGCCAAAGCTGAAGTAATAAAGCCGCCCAAGTTCGGTATCCACCGGGCCGATGAATTGCTGCTGCCCCGGCTGCAACGGATGCAGAAAACTGAAGTCGCGCTGCAAGGCCGACGACGATTCCCAATGAAAGCCGTGATCGCCAATCACCACCGCATACAGGCCGGAACCGGGGCGGGAGAACATGGGGTCCGGCGGCGTGTCCGGCATCAATGGCGTGCCATCACGCCGCGGATCGGTGCCGGCAATATAGGTGATTACATAATCGTGCAGGCGCGCCTGCAGCTTGTTGAGTTCACTGGCGGCGTAGGTGCGCGACAAGGTCCAGCCGACGGCGCCCAGGAAGGCAGCCAGCACGAGGCCGGTGGTAAGCGCCGCTCGCGCCGCCAGCGAGAACGGGCGGCGCTCGGCGGCATCATTCGTCTTCGCTGCGAGGAATGGCAAAGCGATACCCGCGTCCGCGCACCGTCTCGATCGGTTTCAACGTGCCTTCCGGATCCAGCTTCCGGCGCAGGCGGCCGATGAAGACCTCGAGTACATTCGAATCGCGATCGAAATCCTGTTGATAGATGTGCTCGGTGAGATCGGCCTTCGACACCAGCTCGCCCGCGTGCAGCATCAGGTATTCCAGCACCTTGTACTCGTAGCTGGTGAGGTCCACCGGCTTGCCTTCCACCATTACCGTTTGCGCGGTGGTATCCAGCTTGATGGGCCCGCAGGCCAGCACCGGCTTGGACCACCCGCTCGCGCGGCGCACCAGCGCATTGATGCGCGCCAGCAGTTCTTCGACGTGGAACGGCTTGACCAGGTAATCGTCGGCGCCGTGCTTCAAGCCTTCCACCTTGTCCTGCCAGCTGCCGCGCGCGGTGAGGATCAGGATGGGATAACGCTGGCCGGCTTCGCGCAGCGACTTGACCAGGTCCATGCCCGACATCTTGGGCAGACCCAAGTCGATGATGGCCAGATCAAACGGCACTTCGCGGCCGAGGTACATGCCCTCTTCACCGTCCTGCGCGGTATCCACGGCAAACCCATCGCGTTTGAGTCGAGCCGCCAGCGTCTCGCGCAGCGGCGCTTCGTCTTCGACCAGGAGGATGCGCATCAGTGTTTCTCCTTCTTGCTCCCGCCGTTGGGAGACTTCTTGGGGGATTGTGCCGCAGGCGGCACGTGGGTGGCATCAGCAGGCACGGCGATGACGCGCACATGCCCTTCGGGCGTAAGCACCTTGATGCGGTACTCCACCCGGCGCCCGATATGACGCGGCTCGGCCGACAACACCTTGCCGCCGACCCGTTGCTGTACTTGCGTAACGGCCTGATCCAGGCTCATGCCACCCTGTGGCGGCGATGACTGGGCGACAGCCGAGCCGGCCACCAACAGCCCGGCTGCAGCCATCCAAGCGAGTTGCTTCAAAGCCATATTCCCTTAGGTTGCGTGCCGGAGGGGTCCGGCCGACGGGACATACTGCTCAACCCGGGCTGAATAATGACCGGACGGCTGAACGGCCTCACGCCGCCGCCAGCATCGGCGCCATCGCCTGCTCGATCAGCGCCCAGCCCGCCCCTTCCCGATGGGCTCCTTCGCTCAGGACACGCCGAAAACCACGCGCGCCCGGCTCGCCCTGATATAGCCCCAGGATGTGGCGACTGATGTGCTTGAGCGCCGTACCCCGCGCCAGCTCCGCTTCCACATAAGGCCGCATGTGTTGCAGCACGTTTTCGCGTGTGGGCAGCGGCACGCCATACAGCGCGTGCTCGACCCGCGCCAGCACGTACGGATCGTGATACGCCGCGCGCCCCAGCATCACCCCATCCACATGCATGAGATGTTCGCGCACCGCATCCACCGTGGTGATGCCGCCGTTGATCACCACCACCAGTTCCGGAAACTCGCGCTTCAAGCGATACACGCGCTGGTAATCCAGCGGCGGAATCTCCCGGTTCTCCTTCGGCGAAAGCCCCTGCAGCCACGCCTTGCGCGCATGCACGACCAGCACTTCCACGCCGGCTTCCAGCATGGTCTCGGTGAAGTGCTGCAGGTCGGCGTATTCGTCTTGATCGTCCACGCCTATCCGGCACTTCACCGTCACCGGCACCGACACGGCATCGCGCATGGCTTTCACGCAATCGCCCACCAATACCGGCTCGCGCATCAGGCATGCGCCGAAGCGCCCCGACTGCACGCGATCGGAAGGACAGCCCACGTTGAGATTGATTTCGTCATAACCGGCTACCGCACCATGACGCGCGGCTTGTGCCAACTCCTGCGGATCGCTACCGCCCAGTTGCAACGCTACGGGGTGCTCCTGCTGGCTATGTTCCAGCAGCCGCAACTGCTTGCCGCGCACCAGCGCGGCGCTGGTGACCATTTCGGTATACAGGCGGGCATTGGGGGAAAGCAGGCGGTGAAAGTACCGGCAGTGCCTGTCTGTCCAGTCCATCATGGGCGCTACGGACAGACGCCAGTCGTTGGGGTTGATGCTGTGCATGGCCAGCATTCTACCTGCAAGGCAAGCCACAGGCTTTTTAGCGTGGCTTATTACAAACCGCGCTCGTTATGTAAGTTCAAGAATCGAGCTGATTACAAAAGCGAAACTGCGCAACGTAGGCTGGGATGACAATCCCAGCATCGCCAAATCCATAGCTGAAATTTCATCCCAGCCTACGCGTTACCTTGCTTCAACACGCGCATCATCAACGGCAGGCCCTGCTCCAAGTCGCAACGAATCGGCCATCTGCTTGATTACCGGCAACCACCTGCTCTGTTCGTGCGGATCATAATCAAAGCGTACCGTTGCCAACGTGTCATCACGGATGATGATCTTCTCGTACACGATGCGGCCGGCAGGACTCAGGCAGGAATAGGCCACCACAGCAGGCTTGCTGACCTGATAAGTAACTTTGTTCTTCTCGCAATCCTCTTTCAGATTGTATTGCAGCATCTCCTTCGGCGTTTGCTCCAAGGCGTTGTAGCCGCCATAAGCGCGGATATCCGCATGACTGGCGTTGGATGCGAACTGCAAACCATCGCCGTTATCCGCTTCCTCGCCAGCGATCAACAATTTCGCCGGATAGTCCACGGCAAAATCGAACCGGACGTTGTGATACGTCGCCACATCGCTTGATGCCTGCTTAGCCGGCATCGCGGCGCCATGCGTCGTTGCCGATGGCGCACTGATCTGTGATTCGTAATGCGGACGAACGCCGTCATGGGTCGTCACTTGCTGGTGCGTGCGCCAACGAAATATCCACGCATACATGGCAATAAGCAGAACGCCCACAAGCAGCGCAAGGCTGGTCGCCCACGTCTTCTTTCCAGACATCCAGTCTCTCCCCTGAAACCCAACCACCCGCCGAACGCAAACACTATCAGCAAATCCATCCACCCATTGAAACCTCGTGCACGCAGTGCCAGGGCATACATGACGCAAGCATTACCAACTACATGCTTGGCGCCGGCGTACCGTCCGACCATTTGCTCACCGTGATCATCTGCACGTTGATCGGCTGCGCATCGCCGAGAAATTGCGGATTCGATATCACGGGCGAACCGGCCAGGTCGGCGCCCCAATCCATCTTGGCAGGCGTATAGAACATCACATGCGACATCCAATGGCCGGCCTGGTCATCGAGGTAGCCTTGCTTGGACATCATGTAAGACATCGCACCGGGCTCCAGCGGTGGCAGTTGCCTGGCGGCGAATGCCGCTTGCATGCCCTGCTGGATGCCTTCCTTGGAGTGCAAGGTCAGCGCCAGAACGGTCCTTTTCAATGTGAGCGGCAGGATGGAGGCGGCAGCCTGCGGGTTGAGGCACGTAGGTCCGCGCAACTTCGGATTCCAGAACTGCGGCGCATCGAACGCGGACATCCATGAGCGGTCCACGATGCACACATAGCCGTTGCTGCCTTTGACGGCTTCGACGTAGCCATGCGGCTGCAACACCATCACCGTGGCGTGGTCGGAAATGGCCGCGGGCGCCGCGCTTCGCGCCAGCTTTATCTCGGCGGCCTGGTCGGCCATCAGGTATTGGGACAGTGGCGCCATGCTGGGATAGCTGCGCTGTGCTTGCTGGGCAAACGCAGCGGGGGCGGCAGCCAGCGCGGCAAGCAGGCATGCGCCGAGCAAGCAGCTGAAAGAATGGACGTTTTTCATCGTGCGTTACTCCCCTTGTTCGTGATGGACCAGACGTTCCAGGTACACGCAAGCGACCGGCCTGACAGGCGTCGGGCCGGCAACGGGCTGTGTCATCTGGACGACGAAGAAGGGTGCACCAAATCGACAGGCGCCATCACCTAAGCCGATGCTGCTCGCCGCCCCTCCCACGCGTCCCCTTGTCTCGCCTGCCCCGAGCCCCATCTGAGAAAGCCATTAACGCGGAAACCGGGCAAATGCCGTAACCTATATCGCTTGTCCCGTGGCAAACACGGCACTCGCAAGGCAACGGCCCTGCCTCTCCCCGCGAGTTACACGCTGTCCCGTACAGCGCGCTTTCCCCCGTTTTACAACCCGAGAAGACAATCACCATGGTGGCTTTGGCGACCGAGCAAGTAATCGACGTCCATCACTGGAACGGCAGCCTTTTCAGCTTCCGCACCACGCGCGATCCGGGCTTCCGCTTCGACAGCGGCCAGTTCGTGATGATCGGCCTGCAGGTGGATGGCCGTCCGCTGATGCGCGCCTATTCCATCGCCAGTGCGAGTTGGGAGGAGCATCTGGAGTTCTTCTCGATCAAGGTGGAGAACGGTCCGCTCACCTCGCGCCTGCAGCACCTGCAGCCCGGCGACAGCATCACGGTAAGCCGCAAGCCCACCGGCACGCTGGTGCTGACCGATCTCAAGCCCGGCAAGCATCTGTATCTGCTCGGCACCGGCACGGGGCTGGCGCCGTTCATGAGCATCATCCGCGATCCGGAAACCTACGAGCGCTTCGACAAAGTCGTGCTGGCGCACGGTGTGCGCAACATCGACGACCTGGCCTATTCGGATTACCTGCAGAACGAACTGCCGCAGCACGAATATCTCGGCGAGCTGGTGCGCGAAAAGCTGATCTACTACCCCACCGTCACGCGCGAACCGTTCCGCAATCGCGGCCGCATTACCGACAACATCGTCGATGGCGCGATGGCGGCGGCGATCGGTTTGCCAGCGCTCAATCCGGACACGGATCGCGTGATGCTGTGCGGTAGCCCGGCAATGCTGGATGACCTGTGTGCGTTGCTGGATGCGCGTGGATTCCAGGCCTCGCCGCGTACGCGCGAGCCGGGTGATTACGTGATCGAGCGGGCATTCGTGGAGAAGTAGGCTGGGGTGCGAACCCCAACATGGCGATCCTTATCGGCATGGTGGTGTTGGGGTTCGCACCCCAACCTACGGGTCGCGATCAGTCGCGCACACGGCCTTTGCCTTCGTTGTCCCAATACCCAAACACCTTTCGCGCAATCAGCTTGTAAAGCCGCTTGCCCGTCGCACGCCACAACCGCGAATGCGGCGCAGGTGTATTCAATATCGCCCACTGACGCGCCGTCAACGCACGTGCGCAATACGTGCGCTTGTGCTTGAGCAGATGACGCAGATCCTCGCGCGCCAATAAGCGAAACAGGCGACCGCGCTTTCCGCGTGTCCAGGCGATCTGGAAATCGACCAGCGCGGGACGCCCATCGTCGCGCACCAGCCAATTCGGCTCTTTCGCCAGATCGTTGTGCACGATGCCATGCCGATGCAGTTGCGCCAGCAGGCGCAGCGCATTGCGGTAATAGGCCGGATCACGCGGCTGCGCGTGTTGCATGGGCCGGCCGGCGATATAGCCGCGCAACAGCTCGCGCCCGTTCCATGCCAGCAGCGCCGGCACGCCATCAAGGCCTTCGAGCTTTGCCAGTGCGCGTGCTTCGCGCGCTGCCGCGCGATAGGCAAACGCACGCGCCCACCATCTTGCCGCGCGAATATCGCGCCGAACGCATGGCACACCATCGCGCTGCACGATCTCGATGCGCCCCAGTTCGTCGGCTTTCAGCAGGATGGGATGGTTTGTCACGGGCTTACCTGGGAAGAAATCTCACAAATCGCCACCGAACAACCTAGGCGTCATTCCGGCGCAGGCCGGAATCCAGTCTAGAATGACGTGCACAGCACACTTCATAAAGGGTTTTGTGTGCTGCGCACGACGTATTTGACTGGATTCCGGCCTGCGCCGGCATGACGGTGCGCTTCGACATTGCATCGACACAAACACAAGCTCGAGGCACTTCCATCCAAGGACTCCTGCATGCTCTTCATGGACATCGCCCTCTACGCCCTCGCCATCGCGTTGATCATCGGCGGCCTGATCGGCACCGTGCTGCCCACGCTGCCGGGTATCCCGATGATCTTCGGCGGCGTCTGGCTGGCCGCGGCGCTGGACAACTACCAGCATCTCGGCGTCGCCTGGGTGATCGTTCTGGGCGTGCTGGCCGCCATCGGCGTGGCGGTGGATTTCATCTCCGCGTCGCTGGGCGCCAAGCGCGTGGGAGCAAGTTCGCTCGCTATCTGGGGCGCATCCATCGGCACCTTCGTCGGCATGTTCTTCGGTATCCCGGGGTTGGTACTCGGGCCTTTCGTCGGCGCTCTGATCGGCGAACTTATTTCCAGCAAAAGCGTGCTGCGCTCGGCTCACGTCAGTATCGGTACCTGGCTGGGACTCTTGTTCGGTACGCTGGTGAAGCTGGTGCTATCCGTGGTGATGGTGGCGCTGGCCGCGGGGGTATGGCTGTTCAACCTGTGACCGGTGGGGCATGCACGGCACGTGCGATGTCGCATAAGCTCGCCGCTCCAACTCCACAGGGATATTCGTCATGCTGAAACGTCTCGCCTTGGCTGCGTCGATTGCCGTGGCTGCCACCGGAACGGCTTGTGCGCAAGGCACCGCCCCATCCTCCTGGGTCGAGCGCAGCAACCAGGACGCCCAGGTCCTGCTCACCGCGCAGGCGCAGTTCAATCCCGAGAACGCCACGCAGATCGGCCTGCCGGGCTATGACGACAAGGTCAGCGACCTCAAGCCCGGCACCGATGAACGCCAGATCGCTGCGCTGAAGGAAGCCAAGAGCAAGCTCGAGGCGATGCTGGCGGCCGAACACGATCCCAACGTGCGCCAGGACCTGCAGATCATGATCAAGGCGGCCGCCTTGAACATCGAAGGTATCCAGCTCAATGACAAGTACATGCTGCCCTACTTCGACATTGGCCAGCTGTTCTTCAACGGCGAGTTCTATCTGCTGAAGGACGATGTGGACCCCAAGCGCCGCGCCTTGGCGGTGAAGCGCCTGGAATGCTATGTCGGCAAAGCGCCCGGCTGCACGCCGCTGACGCAACTGGCCCAGGCAAGAACCACCGAACGCCTGTCCGATGCGCATTTGCTCGGGCCCTACAAGGGCAACGTGGACCAGCAGCTCGCCAACACGCAGCGTTACGCGCAAGGCATTCGCCAGTTGTTTGTGAAGTACAAGCTGGACGACGCCGACGGCAAGGCCGCGCTCGATGCGATGGATGCACAGCTCAAGCAATACGATGCGTGGGTGCGCAAAACCATCATGCCGCACCAGCGCACCGACTTCCGCGTACCCGAGCCGCTGTACGCCTATAACCTCAAGGCAACCGGCATCGACATACCGGCCGACGACCTGATCAAGCAGGCGCAACTCGAATTCATGGAAGTGCAGCAGGCCATGGCGATGATGGCGCCGGTGGTGGCCAAGCAGGAAGGCACTCAAGCGTCCGATTATCGCGACGTGCTGAAGGCGTTGAAGAAGCAACAGCTCGGCAAGAACGACGTGGAACCCTGGTATCACCAGATCATCGCCAAGATCGAGGACACCATTCGCAACGAACACATCGTCACGCTGCCCAAGCGCGAGATGCAGATGCGCGTGGCATCCGACGCGGAAGCCGCTTCCACGCCCGCACCGCACATGGATCCGCCGCCACTCATCAACAATCATGGCGAACGAGGCACCTTCGTGCTGACCATGGGCAATCCGTCGACCAGCGGCGACAACTCGGACGCCTACGACGACTTCACCTTCAAGGCCGCCGCCTGGACGCTCACCGCGCACGAAGGGCGGCCGGGGCATGAGCTGCAGTATTCGGCCATGGTGGAACGCGGCGTATCGCTGGCACGCAGCCTGTTCGCGTTCAACAGCGTGAATGTGGAAGGCTGGGCGTTGTATGCGGAAGCGGAAATGCTGCCGTACGAGCCACCGGCCGGCCAGTTCGTTACGCTGCAGTTGCGTTTGATGCGCGCGGCACGCGCGTTTCTCGATCCCATGTTGAACCTGGGATTGATCAGCAAGGAACGCGCCCACGATGTGCTGCGTAACGACGTCGGCCTGTCCGAAGCGATGACGCGCGAGGAACTGGATCGCTACACCTTCAACAGCCCGGGCCAGGCCACTGCCTATTTCTATGGCTACATCCGCCTGCAGCAATTGCGCCTGCAGACCCAATTGGCGCTGGGCAAGCAGTTCAACCATCAAGCCTTCAATGACTTCATCATCGGCCAGGGCTTGCTGCCGCCGGATCAGCTTGCCGAAGCGGTGCGGACGCAGTTCATTCCGTCGCAGAAGAAGTGATGCTGCATCGGCTCCCTCTGCTGAGGGAGCCGCGCAGGCTGGGATGCAATCCCAGCATCCATGACGCACGGGAAAGGTGGGATTGCCCTTCCAGCCTTACGACTCCAGCCTACGACCCTGGGTAACGCGAACGATGGGTGGCGTGAAACTGTGGCGACGCTCACACCTCGGCATTTGTGAAGACCGTCGTCACATAAAACCAACGGTTCATCAAGCTACCTTTCTGGAAGATAGCTGTCACGGATATCGCCTCCCCGATATCCGTTAATCCTGCAGCCCCGCACCCCCGCGGGGTTTTTTTTGCGCCCTGAAAAAGTGCGTGGCCAAAAAAAGCTCCCCCGCCTCGGACGGGGGAGCCGGTGTGGCGGAAACTCAATACTTCAAGGTCACGCTGCTGGACGTGGTCGAGACGTTGTAGCTGCACTGCGGCGAGGTCGAGCCGACCGGATAATCCGCACCCCATGGCGTGCTGGAAATCTTGGTGAAGGCGGTATTGTAGACCGCGATGCTTGAGTAAGTGAGCGGCGAACTGGCCGGCAACTCATTGCAGCTGCTGACCCCATACACCTCCATCACGCCGCCGAACACCCACAGCAGGTTGCCGTAGGGGCTGGTGGTGAGCGTGGTGCTCTTGCCGGTGGTCACGTCCTTGGAGGTGATCGTCCACGTGCTGCAGCTGTTGGCGGCCTTGCACTGGGTGGTGCCCAGGATGGTGTCGCCCACGTTCACGTTGATCGGGCCGCTGTAGTAGGTCGTGCCGCTGACGCAGCAATTCCAGCTGGACAGCGTCCAGATCGTACCGCTGAAGGCGTCATAGCCAAGCACCGGTTGCAGGATGCTTTCCACCGTCGGCAACTGTTCCAGGCCGGGGAAGAAGTAATCGGTCTGGCCGGACTGGTTGGTCGGCGTGCTCGGCACTTTCCAGGTAGCTACCAGCTTGCCGATGTTCACCGAGCTGTCGTAGTTAGCGTCTTCCACCCAGCCGTTGATGGTGGGCTTGCGTACCGCCGAGATAGGCGGCATCGAGAAGCTGCCGTTCGCTTCCACGCGCGTACCGTCGAAACGGTAGTGTGCCTGCGTGCAGGCCGTCGGCTTGCGCAGCATGCCATTGGCCGATTCGATACTGCCGTCGGCATGCAGCGTTTCGCCTTCCGCAATGCGTTGCACGCATGACGGTGAGAAGAAGCCATTGGGCGTCACCACGTAATCGGTCGGCACGCCTTGGGGTCGTGCGTGGGTGGCGAACTCGCTGACCGCCTTGGGCGTAAATGATTGGCTGGCGTTTTCTGCCGCAAACGATACGCCGCATGCGCCGAACACCGTCATGGCAACGAGCGCGCAAGCGCTCTTCCACGATATCCGCAATTGAGTAACTGGTTTCATGACACGCGTCTCTCCTCTTTAGAAAAAATGAGCGAACGCGTTCCTTCGCAAACGAAGGGGTTTTTCACCGCTCGAGGTGAAGCACGAAACACAAGAAATCCCCGAAAGGGTACCCGGACCGTCCCTGTCGCCCTGGCAGGCCAAGACCGGGGCACTCTCGCGGCGAAGATGTGCAACACGGGTGAAGAAAACGCCCGCTTTCACGCGATTTGCACGAGTAATCGCCCAAAAGCAGAAGGGCGACACAAATCTCATGTCCGGGGATACCGATCAGTCCACGGCCCCCAGCTGGCGCAGCACCGCCGCCATCTGCTGATTGCCCTGTTTCAACGCTATCGCCAAAGGTGTCTGGCCTTGCACATCCCGGCTGTCGAGGCGCGCTCCCGCATGTACCAGGTCAGGCAGCACCTCATCGCGGCCGAACAGCACGGCAAAGGCCAGCGCCGTCTCGCCTGCGTTATTCACCTGATCGATAGGGCAACCGGCATGCAGCAGCCTGCGTGCGGTCTCGGTATGGCCCTTGTAGATGGCACCCATCAAGGCCGTGTTGCCGTTGCGGTCGGCAATGCACGCGTTGGCACCGGCACGCAGCAGATAGTCCAGCGCCTGCGGTTGCTCATCGTAAGCGGCCAACACCACGGCGGTGTAGCCGGGGCCATTGCGCGTGTCGATGGGATAGTGCGCGTCGCGCAGCAGGCGCAGGATATCCACCCTGCCCGCCCTGGCCGCATCGAACCATTCCGCGTCGTAGCGATGAGCATCGACCCACTGCGCCGCGGACGCTTGCTTGAGCGCATCCGCATGCATCCAAAGACGAAACTTGGGAAAGCAGACATAGGCGCCCACGAGCAGCGTCACCGCGAAAATCACAGCCATAGCGATATAGCGACGTTGCATGCGTATCTACTCGTGTCGAGGAGTGATGGAAAACGCGCCCTGCCTTCCGTGAGCAGGGCGCAACGGCTCAGCTGTCGGAAAGTTGATCCGCCAAACTTTTCACGCGCGCAACGTCCGCGTGCGTGGCCTTGGCCAGGCGCGTGCCGTAGTCGGCATCGGCTTTGTAGAAATACGACAGCATCGTGTATTTGTGGCCGTCGTCGGTGACGTGGTTGAGATCGGCGCTCAGTGCGGTGATCAAGTCCGCTTTGTCCTGCGTTGACAGGGCGCGATAGTACTCGCCAGCCTGCAGGAAATTACGCTTCTTCTCGATCGCACGCTGCTGCGTGGTGCCGCTCAATGCCGCTTGCACCAGTCGTGCATCCGGATCTTCGGAAATCGCTTTGGCGCTGGAAGGTTCAAAATTGATTTCGCCCTTGCGGCCGCTGATGTTCATGGCGCCGTCCTGGTCTTCGGAGTTCACCTGCACCAATGGACGGTTGACCGGGATGCTCTGGTAGTTGGCGCCGAGGCGATAGATCTGCGTATCGGCATAGGCAAACAGGCGTCCCTGCAGCATGCGGTCTTCCGAGGCTTCGATGCCTGGCACCATGCGCGACGGCGCAAACGCCGATTCTTCAGTGCTTTCGAAGTAATTGTCGGGAACGCGGTTGAGCGTCATCGTACCGATCTTCTGTTCCGGCACATCGGTCCAGATCTTGGTGTCGTCCAATGCATTGAAGTCGAATTTCGCCAGTTCCTTGGGCTCGAGCACCTGGATGTAGAGATCCCACTTTGGATAGTTGCCGGCCTTGATCGAGCCGTACAGGTCGTTGGTGTAGTGGTTCCAGTCCTCGGCCATGGATTGGGCCACTTGTTGTGGACGAAGACTGTGCAGACCCTGCTGGCTCCGCCAGTGGAATTTCACGTAGTGCACCTCGCCGTTGGCATTGACCATCTTGAACGCATGCACGCCAAAACCGTCCATATCGCGGTAGTTGTCCGGCATGCCTTCTTTCGAATACAGGCGCGTCAGCATGGCGGTGGCTTCGGGTGTGTGCGAGAAGAAGTCGAAAGCCAGGTTCGCATCCTGCACGCCGGTTACCGCGCTCGGCTTGTTCGCATGGACGAAATCCGGGAACTTGATGGCATCGCGAATGAAAAAGATTGGCATGTTGTTGCCGACCAGGTCCCAGTTACCCTGCTGGGTGTAGAACTTGGTGGCGAAGCCACGCGGATCGCGCGCCTGCTCGGGTGAGCCGCGGTAGTTCATGACGGTGGAAAACCGTACAAACACCGGCGTGCTCGTACCCGGCTTGAACACCACCGCCTTGCTCAGCGCGGAAATGTCGGCGGTCGGCTGGAAAACGCCGTATGCCCCCGTTCCGCGTGCATGCACCACGCGCTCGGGAATGCGCTCGCGGTCGAAGCGCTGCAGCTTTTCGATCAGATGGGAATCCTGCAGCAAGGTAGGCCCGTCGGGACCGGCCGTCTGCGAATTCTGATTGTCGCCGACGGGTGTGCCGGCATCGGTAGTGAGATGGACATCTTGCGCCTGGAGGCTCAAGACCACGCCCAAAGACAGGGCAAACAGGGAATAACGCGTGACGCGTTTTATGGTTTTCATGGATGACTCCTCGAAGGTGTGAGGTACGCAACAGCCGGCGTATTTCCACTGATGAAGTCTTCACGCGTCTAATTGTTTGTACGGATCGGATCGATAGGCGTTTTCTATATGGACGTCCATACGATGGAATGAAGAAAATCGCATGAAAAACCTGCACGCACGGAAAATTCTGCCGCGCAAGCAGCAAATAGCTGAGATGACCATCCCAGCATCGCCCTCCACACGAAAGCCGGGATGGTCATCCCAGCCTACATAGGGACATCTAGCCGCCTGACATCACCCAGCTCACCGGCTCCGTATTGGCGGGATGCGCATGCACCAACGGCAAGCCAAGCGTCTTCCACACGTCGACCATCGCCACCGCCAGCGCAGTCACCAGCGCCTGATCGTGAAGCGGCCCAGGTGTAATACGCAGACGCTCCGTTCCGCGCGGCACCGTTGGATAATTGATCGGCTGGATATAAATGCCGTGCTGTTCCAGCAACAGATCGCTCGCCTGCTTGCATAGATCCGGATCGCCCACCATTACCGGCACGATGTGCGTATCGCTCGCCATCACCGGCAAGCCGGCATCTTGCAGCGCTTTGCGTGTTGCCGCCACCGCCGCCTGCTGACCTGCGCGCTCAGCTTTCGACGTTTTCAGATGCGCAATCGAAGCCCTCGCAGCTGCCGCAATCGCCGGCGGCAACGCAGTAGTGAAAATAAAACCCGGTGCATGCGAGCGCACGGCATCCATCACCGCGCGCTTGCCGGCGATATAGCCGCCTAACGTACCGTACGCCTTGGCGAGCGTGCCTTCGATCACGTCGATGCGATCCATCAAGCCGTCGCGCTCAGCGATACCCGCACCACGCGGACCGTACATGCCGACGGCGTGCACTTCATCGATATATGTCATCGCGTTGTAGCGCTCGGCCAGGTCGCAGATGCCGGCGATCGGCGCGATATCGCCGTCCATCGAATACACGCTTTCGAACACGATCAGCTTGGGGCGGTTGCCCGCACGCGCAAGCAGTTCTTCCAGGTGCGCCAAGTCGTTGTGGCGCCAGATCAGCTTGTCGCTGCCGGCGGCGCGCACGCCTTCGATCATCGAATTGTGATTGAGCGAATCCGACAAGATCAGGCAATCGGGCAGCAGCCGGGCGATGGTGGAAATGCCGGCCAGGTTGGACACGTAGCCGGAAGTGAAAACCAGCGCCGCTTCCTTGCCATGCAGGTCGGCCAATTCGTGCTCCAGCGCCACGATGGCGCGGTGCGTGCCGGAGATATTGCGCGTACCGCCCGCACCGGCACCCATGCTTTGCGCCGCCTCGGTCAAGGCGGCGACCACGGCGGGATGCTGGCCCATGCCGAGGTAATCATTGGAACACCAGACCACGATATCGCGCGGGCCATCCGGCCCTTCCCAGCTGGCATGCGGAAAGCGCCCGGTCTGGCGCTCCAAGGTGGCAAAGACGCGGTAGCGGCGCTCCTGCTTCAGCTGGTCCAGCGTGGATTGGAAATGGGCGAGGTAGTCGATCATGCAATCCCCTGGAGCAGTTCCTGTCGCCGGCGGCGAGTGGTGGCGTGATCGTACGGAAGGCGCTCGGATTGTTGAAATTGAAAAATGATTTCGCCTCCATAGAGTCCGCCTATAGGGCACTTCCATAAATTGCGCGGAGCAGGCATCTATATGTTGCGAGAAAAGCTCCCTCCCCTACTGCCGCAGGGGAGGGAGCGCATCACCGCAAGCGACAGCTGGCTGGCACTTTATAGAAGTGCCCTATAGACCCAACGCCTCTTCTACCGTCGCCCCGGCGTTCGCCGGGACGGCGGGCAGAGGTTTGGCGATCTTTCTATGGGGAGATGGCTCGCACCTTTTAGACGGCTATTGCACAAACCCAAAAAACAGGCATACGCTGAAGCCGCACTCACACGATCCCCCCGTGTCCCCACACGGCGTGCCGGGTGCCTACAACCACATCGTCGTCAGGAGGTCGTCTTATGTCGTCCGCAGGCCTGGCAGTCGTTCGTCGTGCGCATCATCCAGACATGGTGCGCGTGGCTGCGCTCAGCGCAGCCATCACCCTCAACCTTGCCGCACTGGTCTTCGCCCTGCGTCCGTTGGCGCCGCAGATGGCCGAAGTGTTCAACGCGCCGCCACCCACGGTCGTGGATATCATTTTCAAGCCACCGCCGCCGCCCCAACCACCGCCCATCGTGTTGAAGGCATTGCCCAAACCCGTGCCGGTAACAGCGCCGGTGCACATACCGGTCGTGCGGCATGAACCGCCACCCGTGGTCGAGTCGCCACCCACCACCGAACCGTCGCACAACCTCGTCCCGGCAACGCCGCCGGCGGTGGCAACGCCGCCCAGCATCGCACCGGGCGTGGTCTCGCTCGCCTATCGTTCGTCGCCGTTACGTTTCCCCACGCAAGCCTTGCGCTTGCACATGCAAGGCACGGTGTTGCTGCGCGTGCTGGTGGATGAAAGCGGCAAGCCGATCGATGTGATCGTCGATCGCAGCAGCGGTTATCCGTTGTTGGATAAAAGCGCACGCGAACAAGTATTGGCGAGCTGGCTGTTTCAGCCAGCGGTGATGGATGGCCATGCGGTGAAGGCGTGGGCGCAGGTGCCGGTCAGTTTCGTGTTGCAGGATATGTAAAAGACAGGGTTGGGGAGTAGGGAATGGTCAAGAGCGATGGGCGGCATGTACCGCAGCATTGGCTTTTGCTGTTCCCTATTCCTCTTGTTTCCAACCGTATTCTGATCAACGCGCCACCGGCGTCACCGCCGGCTTGCGTGCCAGGTGCACGATCGTCCATATCAAGCCGAACAGCAGCAGCGCCGGCAGAAGAACCGGCAACAGCGACAAGGCAATGATCGGCAACACCAGCAGCATCACCACGCCGCTGATCACGATGCCAAGCGCGCCGGCGAGCAGGCTGAACAAGCCGCCGATCAAACCAAAGGTGATTTTGAAAGCCAGGCCGACCAAGGAACCCACCAGCCACAGCCCGCCTATCACCAGAAAGATTGCCATCAGTTCGATCATGTCCGTTCCTCCGACGTCGGTACGCGTTCGATGCGACGCGTCCGACAAAGGTTTAAGGCATTGTCCGCAAAGCTTGCACAACCTGCGATCGTGACTTGAGCAACTGGGAGGAAGCATAGGCCCCCACAAACGCGGTTTCATGCCTCGGAAGTCATGCTCGCTCCAGCCTTACGACCATTTAACGGTGCGCATGCTCCACTGCCGGGCATCTGCGGTCTGCTTACGAGTCCCATGCGTACATACCGAAATAGTCTTAAAAACTTGCGCGATATTGCACTTGCGTATTCGCTGGAAAAGAGTCCCGACCTCGCTTCGCTGTCACGCGAACTGGGCGCCATTGTGCATCGCGATGCGCAGGCGCTGGCCGTTGGCCTCTCCGATTTGCGAACGCACAACCGTGGTTTCGAACGCTGGATGCTGGCCCGTCGCGGCCATCCCGGCGTGAGTGTGCTGGTGATGGCATGGCCGCCCGGCTATAGCTCGCCGTCGCACGATCATGCGGGTTTGTGGGGTATCGAGATGAGCCTGTACGGCGCACTCGAAGTGGAGTCGTGGACGCGTGCGTCCACCTCGGAACCGTGGCAATTGCGCGGACGCGACTGGCTCGGTCCCGGCGATGCCACCTGGTTCGATGCGGACCCACCGTACATGCATCGCTGCCGCAATCTTTCACGGCAGGAAACGGCGTTGACCTTGCACGTGTATGGCGGCGATCTTGAAGACTACGCCACCTACGAGCAGGTCGAGGCAGAGCCGTACTGGCTGAGCTTGCCGCAGCGCGCGCGCATCGCCGGTCCGCTTCGCGTCTGATATCAACCTGAAGCCCGATCACCATTTCAAGGAGTGACATGTTTCGACGCGTCGCCATCGTTGGCGGCGGCGCCGCGGGAGCCACACTGCTCAGCGAACTGCTGGAGCGTCCCACGCCGCAGCCTCTGCATCTGGATTGGTACACCGGCGGCGGCACGCCAGGCCGCGGCATTGCCTATGGCACGCGTTCGGTACGGCATCTGTTGAACGTGCGCGCCGCATCCATGGGCATGTTTGCCAGCCGTCCCAACGGTTTCCTGGAATACATGCAGAAGCGCGATCCGGATATTTCCGGCACCGATTTCCTGCCGCGCTGCTGGTACGGCGAATACCTGGAAGCCGAAACGGCGAACGCACTGGCGCGCGCCAAAAGCAACGGCCATGACGTGCGCATCGTGCCGTATGCGGTGGATGCCATGGTGCCGGAAAACGAGGGCGTCACCATTTTCCAGGGCGAAAGCACCACGCGCGTCGAAGCGGCCGTGCTTGCGCTCGGCACGTTGCCGTCGCGCCCGCTTCCCAACGTGGATGACGCGTTGCTGGCCAGTGGCCGCTATGTGACGCAACCGTGGTCGTTGCTGGCCGAAGCCAAGCCGGATACACAGGCTTACCGCGTCGCGGTGGTTGGCCTGGGGCTTACCGCGGTGGACGTGATCATCGAGCTGGCTGCGCTGTGGCCCAACGCACGCTTCACCGCCATCTCCCGCCATGGCGTGGTGCCGGAGGTGCATCAGGCCAGTGCGTCGCTGCCGTTCGAGGATGGCGACGAATTGATCGAAACCATGCGCGATGCGCCGGACATCCGCACCTGGATGCGCCTGTTGCGCGAAGCCATCGAACACACCGACGACTGGCGCCGCGTGATCGACAGCCTGCGTCCGCACACGCCTGCACTCTGGCAATTGCTGCCGCAAGCCGACCGCGCACGTTTTCTGCGTCACGCGCGCTGGGCATGGGAGCGCGCGCGCCATCGCCTGCCGCAAGAAGTGGCGCAATCCATCGCCGAGCTGGAACAACAAGGGCGCCTGCAGCGTCTGCGCGGACGGCTGCACAGCGCGACGCTTGGCGAACGCGGCCCGCAACTCGCGTATGTACCGCAGCACGCACACCAGTCGCAGACGCTCGATGCCGATCTGATCGTGCAAAGCGTCGGCCTGGACAACGACATCCGCGGCACGCAGCACACCCTGTTGCAGCAACTGCTTACCAACGGCCACATCCGTCCCGATCCGTTCGGGCTGGGCATCCAGGCCACCCCGGAAGGCCGCCTGCTGCACGATGGCAACGCATGGCCGCGCCTGTATGCAATCGGCAGCATGCTGCGCGGCACGCTGTGGGAATCCACCGCCATGCCCGAAATACGGCAGCAGGCGCGCCAATTGGCGGACCGCTGGCTGGCCGACTGACGTAGGTTGGGGTGCGAACCCCAACTTTGCCATGCATGCGGGCATCACGACGTTGGGGTTCGCACCCCAACCTACGTCACCTCGCCCACGGCCGATATTCATGGCAACCCACGGCGAGCCGAGTGCCGATGCACCACGGCTCATGCTCTACTTCACGCCATGACGCTTTCGGAACTCATCCCGCTGCTCGCCTTCCTGCTGCATGCCGCCGGCATCCTTGCCGCCATGCACGCGGTGATGAACACGCGCACGCCGCAAGGCGCGTTCGCCTGGGCACTTGGATTGTCGTTGCTGCCCTACTTCACCTTGCTGCCGTATCTCTATCTCGGCCGCAGCCATTTCCAGGGTTACGTCACACTGCATCGCGTGCATCGCCAGCGTCTTTCGCAGGCCGCGCAGCGTGGCGAACGCAACCAGATTCCACCATCGTGCGATCGCTACAGCGCGCTGGTGCAAATGATGCACGGCACGTTTCATCCCGGGCAGCAACTGAAGTTGCTGATCGATGGCGAGACGACGTTCGAGGCGATTTTTCAGGCCATTGCGCGCGCCGAAAACTGCATCCTGGTGCAGTTCTTTATTTTTCATGACGACACACTTGGCCGGCGCATGCAGCAAGCGCTGCTGGAGCGGGCGGCGGCCGGCGTACGCGTGTTCGTGCTGTTCGATGGCATCGGCAGCCATGCCCTGCCCCGCCACTACGTCGACACGCTGCGCAACGGCGGCGTGGCCATCCATTCGTTTGCCACGCGGCGCCGGCCCAATCGTTTTCAGCTCAACTTTCGCAACCATCGCAAGATTGTCGTGGTAGATGGCAGGATCGGTTTTCTCGGTGGCCTCAACGTGGGCGATGAGTACCTTGGCCTCAAGCCGCCGCTCGCGCCATGGCGTGACACTCACCTGCAACTGGCCGGTCCGGCGGTGGCCGATCTGCAACGCAGCTTTGCGGTGGATTGGCATTGGGTCACCGGTGAATTGCCGCCCCTGTTGCCGGCAGGCCCCGCGCACGGCAGCGCGCATACGCTGATCGCCGCCTCCGGACCGGCCGATCCGCAGGAAAGCTGCTCGCTGTTCTTTACCGTCGCGATCAATGCCGCCTGCAAGCGCCTCTGGCTCAGCACACCGTACTTCGTACCCGACCAGGCCGTGCTGTCGGCGTTGCGACTGGCGGTGATGCGCGGCGTGGACGTGCGCGTGCTGCTGCCTTCGCGTCCGGATCATCACACCGTGTTTCTTGCATCCATCCTGCATGCGCACGATGCGATCGATGCCGGCATTCGCATCTATCGCTATCAGCCCGGCTTCATGCATCAGAAGGTGCTGCTGATCGACGACGACACCGCCTGCGTCAGCAGCATGAACCTCGACAACCGCTCGTTCCGGCTCAACTTCGAGATCGGCGCATTGAACGTAGATCGTGCGTTTGCCGAAGACGTGGAGCGGATGTTCGCAGCGGACTTCGCCAAGTCGGTAGAAATCACGCGCGATGAATATCGCAAATCGGCTTATCTGCGGAAGCTCGCCATGCACGTGGCGCGGTTGTTTGATCCGATATTGTAGGCTGGGATGAAATCCCAGTACCGCCATGCATGATCCATGCTGGGATTTCATCCCAGCCTGCGCTTAGACCTGGCGCGCTTCAGTCACCACGCAACGCACTGCGCCAATCGCCGCCGCGCAATAGCCATCCGAACACCGCCCCCACCAGCGCGCCAAGCAGCTCCCAGAACACGCGCAAGCCGATGTTGTCCGGATCGTGCACCTCAGCCAGCCGCACCTTCAGGTATTGCAGCGAGTTCATGTTGGCGTAGTTGAAATAGATCAGGTCCCACAAGTCGCCGCTGGCCGTCAGCAGCAGCGAGACCAGGAAGGCGATGGCGATCATCCGCAGCGGGCTCCAGCCCTGCTTGCGGCCAACGGCATAAGCGACCAGGTACACCAGCAAGGCCACGGCCGCACTGATGCCGCCCGCTTCCAGGCCGCCCACCAGCCCGTAGCCCATCCACGATTGGTCGTAATGCATCTGCCGTTCCCGCGTTCCTGAAGTGGTCGCTTGCATTATGCCGCCGCTCCGCTGTGGAATCTTGCGACCACTTCACCGGACCGTTTGCATGCATCCCCAGGCCGCCTTGATCGTCGTCGACGTGCAACCGGATTTCATGCCCGGCGGCGCGCTGGCCTGCCATGAAGGGGATGCCATCGTTCCCGGCATCGACCGGCTGCTGCGCCAACGTCTTTTCGGGCAAGTGGTCGCCACTCAGGACTGGCATCCGCGCGGGCACGTCTCCTTTGCCAGCACACATGCGGGAAAAAGTCCGTTCGAGCAGATTCCGCTGTACGGCCATCCACAAACGCTATGGCCCGACCACTGCGTGCAGGACACGCCGGGCGCAGCGTTGCACCCGGACATCGACTGGTCGCCGGTCGACCTGATCCTGCGCAAGGGCAGCAACCCGGCAGTGGATTCGTATAGCGCGTTTCAGGAGAACCACGGGCCGGATAGGCAGCGTCCTCGCACCGGGCTGGCGGGGTGGCTCAAGGAGCGTGGCGTGAGCGAGGTGTATGCCGTCGGGCTGGCGCGGGACGTGTGCGTGTTGTGGACCGTGCAGGATGCACTGGCGGCGGGATTCCGGGCGCGGGTGATCTGGGATCTGACGCGGCCGGTGACGTCGACGAGTGATGGCGCGATGCGGGCGAGGCTGCTGGAATGGGGCGTGGGGATGGTGGATTCGGCAAACCTTGGTTGATGCGCGAGCATCCGGACATCTCGTCTGCGCCCATCCGTTCACCTCACACCCGTCGCCCCGGCGAAAGCCGGGGCCCAGTGACTTTGAGGATCTAAAAGTCGCTGGGTGATTCGCTTCGCTCACCCCTTCGGGGCCATCCTTCGGATGTTCTTCGCGCTTCGCGCTACGTCCGGCTTTCGCCGGGACGACGATTTAAGGTTTTTCGTCGTATTCGAGTGAAGTACGGCCTAAGTTAGTGCCATTGCGCCTAACCCTCATCCTCTCCCGCCACACTGACCCGCACATCCTCGTCCGCCCCGATCCACACCGACACGCTGATCGGCCGGCAACACACCTGGCAATCCTCGATGTAATGCTGATCACCCGCCGAGGCGTCGACGAGTATCTCGATGTGCTCCCCGCAATACGGGCACTGGATCGTGCGTGGCCTCAGCATGTCCATGTCACGCCCCGGCGCGCTCGGCCAACTGCGCAATCGCCGCCGGTATGGCCGAAGGCATCTCGACGGTCAGCATGCGTGGCGCATCCGCTTCGCCCAGGCCGTTCTCCATTTCGTGCTCCCACGTCACGTGATAAGGCATGTGCACGCCCCAGCCGCCCAGGCGGATCACCGGCTCGATATCCGAGCGCAGCGAATTGCCCACCATCGCGAACTGCGCGGGCTCCAATGAAAACTCGCCAAGCACACGGTGATAAGTGGCCGTGTCTTTTTCCGAGACGATCTCGATGCGATGGAACAGATCCGCCATGCCGGACTGCGCCACTTTCTTTTCCTGATGAAACAGATCGCCCTTGGTGATCAACACCACCTCGTGATGCTCCGCCACCGCGGCGACCGCTTCACGCACACCGGGCAGCAGTTCCACCGGATGCTGCAATACGGTCTTGCCAACCTCCACCAATGCGTGAATATCCGCAGCGGAAATACGCCCCTCGGTGATCGCGATCGCAGTTTCCACCATCGACAGCGTCATGCCTTTTGCGCCATAGCCGAACAGCTTCAGATTGCGCCGCTCGGTAGCCAGCATGGTCGCCTGCACGTGGCTGTCGCCCACATCCACGTAGCGCCCGACCAGCTCGGTGAAGCGCGCGCTGGCTTGGCGGTAATAGCCCTCGCTGTGCCAAAGCGTGTCGTCGCCATCAAAGCCGATGAGCTTGAGCATGAGCCGTCCTTCGGATGGGGTTGGAAAGCTTACCGCGCCAGCCGCGCCGGCGCATGCCGAGCGTTACAATCGACCGCAGCATTGACGCGGGGGTTGGAAAGCATGAATGGCAATTGGGCGGGATCCTTCTGGCAACGGCCGCGCGTCGTGCAGATCGGCGGACGCCCGTTCGTCTCGCAAGGATTGAAAGACCACTTCTGGGACGACTTCTACCATCGCGCGCTGACCATGAGCTGGCCGGCCTTTTTCGGCGTGGCGATCAGCGTGTTCCTGATCTTCAACGCCCTGTTCGCGATGATCTATCAGGTCGACCCGAACGGCATCGCCAACCAGTTTCCGAAAGGCCTGGCCGGCGCATTCTTTTTCAGCGTGGAAACGCTGGCCACGGTGGGCTATGGCGACATGCATCCGCAGTCGGTCTACACGCACGTGGTGGCGACCGGGGAAATCATCCTGGGCATGGGCAACATCGCGGTGTTCACCGGGCTGATCTTCGCGCGCTTCTCGCGCCCACGCTCCAAGATCTTGTTCGGCAAGCATCCCATCGTGCGCATGATCGACGGCAAGCAGACGCTGATGCTGCGCGCCGCCAACATGCGGCAGAACCTGATCGCGCAAGCCTCGGCACAGCTGCATCTGCTGCGCCTGCATGCGTCGCCGGAAGGCTTTCAGATACGCCGCATCGAAGACCTGAAACTGGTGCGCGATCAGCACCCGATCTTCATGCTGAGCTGGAACGTGATGCATGTGATCGACGAGACCAGCCCGTTGTACGACGTGCCGCTGGAAAACCTCGAAGCCAGCGAAGCCGCGCTACTGCTCACCATCGAAGGCGTCGATGAAACCACCTCGCAATCGATGATGGCGCGGCAGCAATGGGGCATCAAGGAAGTGCGCTGGAACCATCGCTACGTCGATCTGGTACATCGGGATAGCGATGGCGTGAGCATCATTGATTACAACGTCTTTCATGACGTGTTGCCGATCGACGAACCGTAGGTTGGGGTGCGAACCCCAACATCGCCATCCACACCTGCATCACGATGTTGGGGTTCGCACCCCAACCTACGAGTTTCACGCACCGACGCGTTGACGCTCCGCATCGATATCCTTCACCGGCCGCACCTCGATACACCCCGTGGCCGCCCATGGAAACGACTGCGCAATGCGCACGGCCTCATCCATATCCTCGGCCTCGATCAGATTGAAGCCGCCCAGGTATTCCCGCGTTTCCGCAAACGGCCCATCCACCACCATGGTGCGGTTGTTGCGCACGCGCACGGTCTTGGTCTGCGCGGGCGGCTCCAGTTGCATGGAATCGAGCAGATGGCCTTCGGCGCGCAGCTCATCGGCATGCTTGAAGCAGCCGTTCATCATGGTGTCGAACTTGCCGGGGGGCAGCGTGTCCAGCAGGGTGTCGTCGTTGTAGATCATGACCAGGAATTTCATGGGCTTCTCACAGGGGCATGGGGATGAAAGGCGACCGACAGCCGGCGCAGGGTAGGCCAAGCCGGAAGCGCGGTCCAGGGCCATTACGCCTGCCTGGCGGCGCACCGTTCGAGACGCGCCCGGGGCGCCTGCCTTATAGTTCACATGCTTAGCTTTTGCCCAAGCGGTGCCCAGCTGCCGCCCCGTACCTTCCGAGTAACCTGAATGGGAATGCTTAATAACGCCTGGCTCGTGCTGGGATTGATCGGCCAGACGATCTTTTCAGGCCGCTTTCTACTGCAGTGGATCTACAGCGAATACAAGCGCCGCAGCGTCATCCCCGTGGCGTTCTGGTACGCCAGCATCATCGGCGCGCTGCTGTTGCTGTGCTACGCCTGCTACAAGAAAGACCCGGTATTCATCGTGGCCCAGGCCAGCGGCCTGCTGATTTACGTGCGCAACCTGCAGATGCGCCGGCGCGACAAGAAAGAACCCGCCGCCGAGCCGACGGAGCTTGCATCATGACGCTGAGCAACCAGGCCCTGTGGATCGGCCTTGGCATGGTCGGGCAACTGCTGTTCGGCGTGCGCTTCCTGGTGCAATGGCTGTATAGCGAAGCGCGCGGCCAGAGCCTGATCCCACCCGCTTTCTGGTACCTGAGCGTGGCCGGTGGCGTGATCGTATTGAGCTACGCCATCCACCAGCGCGAACTGGTGTTCATCATCGGCGAATCGGTGACGCTGGCGATTTTCCTGCGCAACCTGATCATGCTGCGCAAGCAGCCCGAGTCGGACTGACGCACATCACATGCGCCCGCTCTTGCTCTGCTTCGCCCTCCTGGCGCTGACGATTGCAAGAGCAGGCGCCGCCGCCCCCTCCTTCGATACACGCCCCGAACAAGCGGTCATCGCGCGCCTGCTACCGCATCAAGCGCAGCAATTCGAACTCGGCGCGCTACCGGCAAGCGGTCACGAGCGTTTCCGCATCGCTCGCGACAACGGCCATATCCGCGTGGAAGGCAGCACCCCGAGCGCACTGCTGTTCGGCGTGAACTGGTATCTCAAATACGTGGCGCACGTGCAGATCTCGCCTAATGGCGACCGCGTCGGCGATGCGCCGTTTCCGCTGCCGACGACGGTGATCGCGCGGGAAACACCTTACCCTTCCCGCTACGCTCTCAACGAAAACGTCGACGGCTATACCGCGCCTTACTGGGATTGGCCGCGCTGGCAGCGCGAAATCGACGTGCTCGCCTTGTCCGGCATCAATGCCGTGTTGATCGAGCGCGGCACGGATAGCGTGCTCTATCAAACCTTCCGCGATGCCGGCTACTCGGATCAGGACATCCGCAACTGGATCACCCAACCCGCGCACCAGAACTGGCAGCTGATGGGCAACCTGTGCTGCTTCAACGGACCGATCAGCACCACGCTGCTGCATAAGCGTGCAGCGTCCGCACAGCAGATCATCGCGCGCCTGCGCGAACTCGGCATTACACCTGTACTGCCCGGTTTCTACGGCATCGTGCCGGCGGATTTCCAGCGCAAGTTTCCCAAGGCGCATGTGATACCGCAGGGCGAATGGGCCGGCTTTACGCGGCCAGGCTGGCTCGATCCGCGCGACCCGATGTTTGCCAGGCTGGCTGCCTCGTTCTATCGACACCAGCGCGAGCTATTCGGCGACAGCAGCATCTACGATATGGAAGTGTTCCAGGAAGGTGGCGACGCCGGCGACGTGCCCGTACCGGAAGCCGCACGCGACGTGCAGAACGCCTTGCTTGCCGCGCATCCGGGTGCACGCTGGATGATGCTCGCCTGGCAGGGCAATCCACGTCAGGACTTGCTCGCGGGCGTGAATCGGAAGGACCTGCTGATCGTCGATATCGATCACGACCGCGCACCGCGCGACAACCGCCAAAAAGATTTCCAGGATGCACCGTTCCTGTTCGGCGGCATCTGGGAATTCGGTGGACGCACCACGCTCGGCGCCAACACCCGCAACATCACCCAACGGCTGCAACGCCTGGGTCGCAACAACGACAACATGGCCGGTACCGCGTTATTTACCGAAGGCATGGGCACCAATCCGTTCGCCTTCGACCTGTTTACCGAAATGGCCTGGCGCAGCGAGCCGGTCGATCTTGATGTATGGACTACCGACTACGTGCAACGCCGTTACGGCGCTGCCGATCCGCACGCATTGGCCGCATGGAACGTGCTGCTGCATACCGCTTATGACATCCGCATCGACCAGGTTGTGTTCAACAGCGAGCGCGATGCGGCACAGGAATCGCTGTTCAACGCACAACCCAGCCTTGTCGCCAATCGTGCCTCCAACTGGTCGCCGGAAGCGATGCGCTACAGCGCGCAAGCCTTCAAGCAAGCGCTGCCCGAACTGCTGCAAGTTGCCCCTGCCCTGCGCAGCAGCGACACCTATCACTACGATCTGGTGGATATCGCACGCCAGACGCTGGCCAACGAAAGCCGCCTGCTGCTGCCGCAGATCAAGGCGGCGTACGACGTCAAGGATCGAACGCGTTTCGAAACACTTGCGCAACGCTGGTTGAAGCTGATGGACCTGCAAGACCAGTTGCTTGCCACCAACCGATTCTTCCTGGTCGGCAACTGGCTGGCGCAGGTACAGCCGTGGGCATCTTCCCCACAGGAAGGCGCGCAGCTCGATTACGACGCGCGCTCTTTGCTCACTACCTGGGGCGACCGCAAGGCGAGCGAGGGCGCCAACCTGCACGACTACGGCAACAAGGATTGGGCCGGTCTTACGCGTGATTATTATCGGCAGCGTTGGCAGACGTATTTCCAATCACTGGATGAGGCGCTGCGCACCGGCACACCGCCCAAGGCAATCGACTGGTTTGCCATGGGCGAAGCGTGGAACCGCGGCAAGCAGGTGTATAGCGACAAGCCAGAAGGTGATGCCTGCGACGTTGCAAAACGTATCATCGAAGCATTGCGATAAATAACCGTAGGCTGGACTGAAACCCCAGCATTTCGCACCCTCAGTCAAGCTGGGATTATCATCCCAGCCTACGTCACTCATCCAACCTACACTGAGGACGTTATTCGTATGGTCAACGCAGCCGCAACGCACTACGCGCTGCATGCCGAAACCGCCGGCTCAAATCCAGCCGAGTGCCATCGTGCAGTACGACTTCCGCATGCCCTTGAAACAACGTATGCACTTCCCGGATGCGATTCATGTTGACGACGGTGCTGCGATGGATGCGCAAGAAATGCCCCGGGTCCAGCGACGCGTGCAGATGGCTCAGCGTTTCGCGATGCAGGTAAGTGCTGCCACTGGCATGGATGCGCACATAGTTGTCGTCGGCACGGATCCAGTCGATATCCGACACCGGAATCACCATGGTTCGCTCGCCTACCTGCACACTGATACGCTTTACGTAGTCGCCGCTGCCCGCCGCAACGCGATGTTGTTGCAGCCCGTGCCAGTGCCTGCGCACCCGCTCCATCGCCTGGTCGAAGCGGGCCTGGTCAATCGGCTTGAGCACGTAGTCGATCGCATTCGCATCGAACGCCTGCAGGGCGTGGTCAGCGAATGCCGTGGTGAACACGATCAATGGCAACGCTTCGCCGCAAGCGCGCTCGTGCAACAAGCTAAAGCCATTGCCGCCGGGCATCTGGATATCGAGGAAGGCCAAGTCCGGCTGCAGTGTTGCGATCGCCAGCGTGGCCTCCTGCACGTTGCCGCACTCGCCCACCACCTCGACATCCGCATGCACGGCCAACGCCTGGCGCAACGCCACGCGCGCAAGGATTTCATCATCCACCAACAAGGCGCGCAGGCGCAGAGCAGTCATGCGCCGACCTCCACGAAAGGAAAACGCAACGCCACGCGCGTGCCGCCGTCGGCACGCGGGGATAGATCCATATTCGCTTTGTCGCCGAACATCGCTTGCAGGCGTGCGCGGGTATTGCTCAAACCCACACCTTCCACGGCCCCGTTTGCCGGCAGGCCGAGGCCGTCGTCTTCCACGCACAGCAGCAAGTCATCACCATCGCGCCACGCAAGGATGTGCAATGCGCCGCCGTCGTTCTTGGCCAGCAATCCGTGACGCAGCGCGTTCTCCACCAGCGGCTGCAGGATCAGGCTCGGCACCATCGCCTTGCTGGTGTCGCCGACGTCCACGTGCGTCACCAACCGATCCTGGAACCGCACTTGCTGGATACCGAGATAGGATTCCAGAAACTGCATTTCGCGCGACAGGGGCACTTGTTGGGCATGGCGCTCTTCCAGCGTCAGCCGCAGAAAGTCGCTGAGCCTCGCAATCATCAGCTTGGCCTGTTGCGGATCGGCCACCGTCAGCGCAGAGATGGCATTGAAAGTGTTGAACAGAAAATGCGGCTGCAGTTGCATGCGCAGGGCTTGCAGTTGCGATTGCGCAAGCTGCGTTTCCAGTTGCGCATTGCGATATCGCTCATCGCGCAGCGAACGCCAGGATGCAAAGCCGCGCAGCACCACCAGCATCATCCAATAGGTCAGCAAGGCGAGATGGAATTTGTAGACGGATTCGTCGCGCAGCAAATCGCTCAGCGTGAGCACGTTTCCCTTGGGATTGGGACCACACCACCCGAAGTACAGCAGCAACATCACCGTGCTCTGCAAAGCGGCAAGCGCGATGCTGCTGGGAATATGCAGCATCCAGAATCGCCGCCATCCCTGTGCACCCGCACGACCCAGCCAGCTGACGACCGGCGTCAACGCCATCCATAAATAGAAGTCGATAAAGTTCCATGAGAGCACGCGGAACCACGACACAGAACGGCCTTCGCTGATGCCGCCAAGCACGGAGCTGGCCGCATACGACAGCGCCAGCACCGTCCAGAAGCCGAACGCCAGGCCGAAGGTTTTCAGTTTGTGCGTGCGGATCGACTCGTTCATGCCCCTTCGCCTTCCACCGCTGTATGGCCATTGACGCAACGCTAGTGTGCGGACTATGCAAAGGCTTTGGAAGCACGCTGCAAGGCTTTGTGCACGCACAACCGTTCACCCTGGCGATTCGACCGCTCACCCCGCATCAAAGGCGCTCGTCACAAAGCACGTGTCCGCCTGCCAAGGCATGCCGATGCTCGGCATTCTCACCGGACCTTACAGAGGATGCATATGGCGATCTTCACTCAAACCCGTCTAGCCACCATCACGGCGATTGCGTTGCTCGCTTGCCTGGTCATTCCGCTACACACCATGGCCGCGGATGCCGCGCAGATGTCGGTCGATGAAACACAGCAGACGCAAGCCGGCGTGATGGCCACCGACACGCATTGGTCCCTCGCCGAAATGACCGGCGATACCGCATGGCTCGATCAGATGCTGCTGCCGGAGTACCGCTCGGTGGGTAACAGCGGCCTGGTGCATGCCAAGGATGCGATTCTCGCCGGCGCCGCCAAGCGCAAGGGCACTAGCCTGGAACAGGCCCAGCTCAAGTTTGCGGAGTATCAGCGGCAGCATCCTTATGGCAGCGCGGTAGTCGTACATGGCAATACGGCTGTGATCACGTTTTATGACCCGGCGCTGGGGCCGCAGAAAGGTGTGCGTTCGTCAGATGTTTTCATTTACGTCGACGGGCGCTGGCATGCGTTGTATTCGCAGCATACGGGGGTGGATGCGTAGTGACGCACAGCTGCCGGATGCGTCCCCTCCCCTGCTCGCAGGGGAGGGCTAGGGTCAACGCTCCGAGCTTAAGGTTCTTCCAGCCGCTACAGAACCCAAACCCGTCATTCCAGCGAAAGCTGGTACGCGGGGAGAGCACATGGATGTGCTCGGCTTTGAGGAGCGAGGAATCCAGCGTCTTTGGGCTGAAAGGCACTCGATTCCAGCTTTCGCTGGAATGACAACAAGAGTTTCTCGCGGTTGAAAACCCTTAAGTTCGGAGCATTGGGGCTAGGGCGGGGTGCGAGCGTAGCGAGCGGCGGGATCTAAACCTCACTGCAATGCATGTCTTTCATGATGTTTTTCTGTCGTCAGCTGTGCGCTAAAGCTCAAGCAACCCCGCCCCGACCCTCCCCTACTGCCGCAGGGGAGGGAGCCGATCTCGGCAAGCATCACGACCTAAAACGAGTGCCATGCCCTCAAGCCAGCATCCACTCCGCCGCCTTGCGCGCATGAATCGCCGTCGTATCAAACAACGGCACCGCCGCATCCCGCGCGCTTACCAGCATGGATATTTCCGTGCAACCCAGAATGATCGCCTGCGCACCCCGCGCAACAAGCTCCGCCATGATGCGGCGATAGGCATCGCGTGAATCGTCGACGATCTTGCCCAGGCACAGCTCCTCGTACACCACCCGATGCACCAGCTCGCGATCGGCCTGTTCCGGTATCAATGTCTGCAAGCCATGCCGCGCCAGGCGTTCGGCGTAGAACGGCTGCTCCATGGTGAAACGCGTACCGAGCAAACCGACGTTGTGAAAGCCGGCAGCGCGAATGTCGTCGGCCACGGCATCCACCACATGCAGTACCGGCACGCGCACGACGGCTTCGATCGCGGGCGCCACCTTGTGCATGGTGTTCGCGCAGATCACCAGGCCTTGCGCACCGGCACGTTCCAGACGCCGCGCTGCATCCGCCAGCACCTGTCCGGCGGCATCCCAGTCGCCGGCATGCTGCAGCGTGGCGATCTCATCGAAATCGACGCTGTAAATCACCAGCCTTGCCGAATGCAGGCCGCCCAGCCTGGCCTTGATGGTTTCGTTGATCAGCCGGTAATAGGGAACGGTGGATTCCCAACTCATGCCGCCGATCAGCCCAAGCGTTTTCATCCTGCGTCCTCTCCGCGTGCAAACGCGTAGCATCGCGTAGGCTGGGATGAAATCCCAGCACCGGCCCCCGCATTGAAGTTCCGGGCCGGGCCGCCGATAACCCGGATGAGCCCGGCCCCATGCCGTGCGGCAGTGACCGGGAGACCCGCATGATCAGCACCCAGCCCAACCTCGCCTACCTCAAAACCGCCTGGGCGGCGCACGCCAGCATCAGTGCGGAGAACTGCCGCCAAAGCTACGAAGAGGCCGGCATCTCATTCGAGCGCGTCAATCACTCCTGGATCGTGCGCAAGAACGATACGCAGGTTTCCACCATGCCGCTGCGCTATACGCGGCAGGAGCTGCGCATGGGCTTCCTGGGCCGCATCGAGATGGAAGCGCGCAAAGCGGCGACGGAAATCGAAAGCGTGCTGCTGCGCGACCTCTCGCTGCCTGACGATCACGTGCTGATCGTGGAGCTGGAAGAATCCATGCGTCATCTGCGCCGCCGCGGCCACCGCGCGCTGGCCATCTTCATCGTGCCGACCGCCGCCGCGGCCCCTTCACAGCGCATCAGCGTGGAAATCCAGGCCTTTCTCGATGCCCCCCGGGCATGCCTGTACGCCCATGCCATGCAGGCTGACGGCCACACCGGCGCCGATCTGCTGGCGGGCTGCGCCAAACGTGAACGCCATCCCCGTGCTCAGACGTATGGGCAATTGGGGCAGCACATCGTTGCCACGCTGCATGGCGCGCTGGAGCGATCCGCGGCCAGCCAGCCCGCTACGCATTGATTTTTGCCCCGGGAGCGGGCTTACAATCGTTCACGACTTTTTCACCCGCTTCAGGGGCATCGTCGCTCTCTTTATAGGGCAAGTGTCTGGGAAAGGCGTTGAGCGTGTTGAGCAAGCTATCACCCACGGCGGGCGACCATACCAACGTATCGCCCGACTTGAATGTACTGAGTCACCTTCCGCTGGCGATCTACACCACCGACGCGGAAGGGCGCATCACGTATTTCAATGACGCCGCCGTCGCGTTCGCAGGACGGCAGCCTGCCCTCGGCGAAATGTGGTGCGTGACATGGCGACTGTTTCTGCCCGATGGCACGCCGCTGCCGCACGAGCAATGCCCCATGGCCATCGCCCTGCGCGAACGCCGCCCGGTGCGCGGCGTGGAAGCGGTGGCGGAGCGCCCCGACGGCAGGCGCGTGCCGTTCATGCCCTACCCTACGCCGCTGTTCGACGAGAACGGCGAGCTGATTGGCGCCATCAACGCGCTGGTGGATCTGACCGACCGCAAGCACGCGCAAGCGCAGCTCGCACAAGCGCAGGAACTCGCCGCGACGCAGGCGTCGGGCGCCGACGTACAGCATGCTGAAATGGTCGAAAATCTCGCCCGCTCCAAACGCGATTTCGAACTGCTGGTGCGCAGCGTTACCGACTACGCGATCTTCATGCTGGATACCACCGGCCACGTCACCAGCTGGAACGGCGGCGCGGAGAAGATCAAGGGCTATCGCGCCGAGGAAATCATCGGCCGCCATTTCTCCGCGTTCTACACGCCGGAAGACGTGGCCGCCGGCATTCCGCAACTGGCACTCACCACCGCATTGCACGAAGGACGCTTCGAAACGGACGCCTGGCGCGTGCGCAAGGATGGCACGCGCTTCTGGGCCAACGTGATCATCGATCCGGTGTGGAACAACGGCGAGCTGATCGGTTTTGCCAAAGTCACGCGCGATGCCACCACCCGCCGCAATGCGGAACTGGCGCTGTTCGAAAGCGAGCGCCGCTTCCGCGGCATCGTCAACACCGCGCTGGATGCCTTCGCGCAGATCGACGAATCCGGCCGCATTACCGAGTGGAATCCGCAGGCGCAGGAACTGTTCGGCTGGTCACGCGAACAAGTGCTGGGCAAGCCGCTGACCACGCTGTGCTTTCCGCACGGCGACAACACGGCGGAGGACTGGCTGACATCGGCGTGGCAGCACAAACCGGTACGGCAAACGCATCAACTCACTGCGGTGAATCGTTCGGGGCGGCGCTTCACCGCCGAATTGAGCGTCAGCGTGCTCTCGCTCGCCTCCGGGCCTGCGATGTGCATCTTCATGCGCGACCTTACCGAAAAGATCCAGATGGAAACCCAGCTGCGGCAATCGCAGAAGATGGAAGCGCTGGGCCAGCTCACCGGCGGCATCGCGCACGATTTCAATAACATCCTGCAGGCCATTTCCAGCTCGCTGGAAGTGGTGGAAATCATCGGCCGGCGCGCGCAATTCACTGCCGCCGACAAGCACATCCAGAACGCGCTCGGCAGCGTGCGCCGCGCCGCCGGTCTCACCCATCGCCTGCTCGCCTTTGCACGCCGCCAGGCCCTGGATCCGCAAGCCGTGGATGTGGGCGAGCTGATTGCCAGCATGAGCGAACTGCTGCGCCATTCGATCGGCGAACACATCGCGCTGGAACTCGCGCTGCCGGAAGAACTGTGGGCCGCGCACTGCGATGCGAACCAGCTTGAGAACGCCATTCTCAACCTCGCCATCAACGCGCGCGATGCGATGCCCAAAGGTGGTCGCCTGCGTATCGAAGCTTCCAACGTCAACGGTGATGATCCGTCCGCTTTCAACGTGCTTGATCCGGACGACAGCTACGTCAAGATCGTGGTGGCCGACAGCGGCACCGGCATGCCGGCAGACGTGCGCGAGCGTGCGTTCGATCCTTTCTACACCACCAAGCCGGTCGGCCAGGGTACCGGGCTCGGCCTGTCGATGGTGTACGGTTTTGCACGCCAATCCGGCGGCCATTGCGTCATCGAGAGTGAACTGGGCGAAGGCACGCGCATCATCTTGTTACTGCCGCGCTACGTCGGCCCGGCGCAGGCGCGTACCGAATGGGTGACGGCGCAAGGGCGGCCGGCCGCGCATGGCGAACACATCCTGCTGGTGGAAGACCAGAGCGTCATTCGTGAGGCAGTCACCGAAGTACTCGTCAAACTGGGTTACAACGTGACGCAAGCGTCGGATGGCCTGGAAGGTTTATCGATGGCGATGGCCGGACAAACCTTCGACCTGATCGTCACCGACATCGGCCTGCCCGGCATCAACGGACGCAGCCTGGCCGACACGGTGCGCCATGAGCATCCACACGTACCGGTGTTGCTGATCACCGGATACGATCCGACCGCGGTGCATTCTTCGCCAAGCCTGCCGGCTGGCATGGCGTTGCTGCCCAAGCCGTTCAACGTCGAGACGCTGGGGGAACAAGTGCGGCGATTGATCGAGTGGCGCCATGCGCAGCTCGAACCGAGCGGCGAGTAACGCGACGCAGGTCAGGGTGAGGCGCAACCGAACTCGCCATGCTGCAGGCATCGCGTGTTGGGGTTCGCGTTCCGCTCACCCCCACTTACAGCGAAACATCACATCCGCGCGCGCAAATGCTCCAGCGCACTCAGCAACGTGCTCACGCCATACGGCTTGTGCAAAAACAGGTCATAACGTGCGTGGTGCGGCGGAAACTGCGATTCGGGCACCGCGCTGCATAGAATGATCGGGCCGGCGTATCCCGCCGCGCGCGCTTGTTCGATCATCTCCAGCCCCGACATCATCGGCATCATGAAATCGGTGATGACCAGTTGCGGCTGTTCCTGCAGGATAAGGTCCAGGCCATAGCGGCCGTTGGAGGCCGTGGTGACGTGGTAGCCGGCATATTCCAGCATCCCACCGGTCACTTGCGCGACATCGGAATCGTCCTCCACCAACAGGATTCGTAGCATCAGCTCAATCCGCCTGGCCGGGACCGGCCGCCTTGGGGTTCAAGCCAAGCGCCAACCCCTGCTCCCCCATGTAGAACGGCTGCACGCGCAGATCGAAATGCCGATCGCGCATCTTGATGATGGATATGTAGCGTTGGTGCGTGTGATGACGGCGCGAAATGTTGAGCACCATCACATTATCGACCATGGCCGACAGCTCATCGTTGGGCATGGCACGGTCGACCTCCATTTCCGCGCATTCCTGCGTGTACACCACCGTCGCTCCGCATTCGCGCAATTGCAGGCTCAGGGCATTGATCAGATACGGCAGACGCTCGCGATAAATCAGGTTGTCGCGCAACACCACGATGCCATCGATGAAAACGCGTTTTGCACCAATCGCCTTGGCGTGCTGCACGATGCCATGCGCCACTTCGTCAACAACCAGTTCCGCCGGAGACAACCACAACAAGCGCAATACATTCTGGTCCGCCAGCCGATCCAGATCGAAGCCGAGTTCCCGTGCACGCGCACGCAAGCGCGTAGGACTCTCGTAAAAACTGAGCATCAACGCCGGTGCCTGCTCCGTCGCCTGCGCCACGAAATACATGCCCAGCGTGGTCTTGCCTGAGCCGGTAGGCCCCAAGATCAGCGTCGCCGATTCGGAGGGAAGACCGCCGCCCAGCAGCCGATTCAGATCCGGCAAGCCGGTGCTGACGGCGGTATTCGGATGCGGGCGCGGCGGCATATCGCTGATGCAGCTTTCGAGGCGCGGATACACTTCCACACCGTTCGCGCTGATGCGCAACAGATGCTTGCCGCTCAACACCTGCGCACCACGATGTTTGCGCACCTGGATGCTCGGCACCGCGCGGTAGCCGACGGTGTCGTAATTCATTTCGATCCAGCCGTCGACCATCGTGTGTTCGGGGCTGCTCTCTTCGCGCGCCTGATGCGTCAACATCACCAGCACGGCACCGGCCAGACCGGCCACGCCCTGCAAGGTGTGGATGAAAGAACGAAATTCATTCTCCGAAGCGACCGACTGCGCCACGAAGGTGCCATCCAGCACCATCGCCGTTGCATCGTGGCGTTTCAATTCGTGCTGGACCAGCTTCAAAAGGCCCGGCAAGCCTTCGCGTTCCAGCACGCCATAAGCACTGATGTACTCCATGCGCGAAGGCACCACGTCACGATCGAAAAACGCCATCTGGCTGACGTAATTGAGCATGCGTGCGCTCGATTCGGCCAGCAGCGACATGTACAGCGCCTTGCCGCCGGCACGCACGTGCGCATAGCAGAATTGATTGGCAAGCAGGGTTTTGCCCGCACCCGGCGGACCTTGAATGATGTACGCCGAGCCGCGCAAAAAACCGCCGCCCATCAGACGGTCCAGCCCTTCCACACCTGTGGAGATCTTTTCAATCACTAGCTGCTCTCCCCCGCTTTTTGTCGGTGGATCATACGGGCCCTTTGCCCGGACCAACAATGGCAGAGGGCACGGCAAGCGGACGTGCAGCAACCCGGCTTGATGACCGTCACGCGGCGCCGGGTATGATGCGATGCCACCAAACCGGCTTGTCGAGGAAACAGCGATGAAGCGCAGCGTGCTTGCTTGGGTTCTTGCTCTGTCCGCCAGCCCCCTCTTCGCCGCTGGCCAGGCGCCGGCCGTGCAACACATCAATCCATCCACGCTAGGCGCACCGCATGGCTACACGCACGTCATCACGGTCGATGGCGGGCGCACGGTGTACATCGCAGGCCAGGTGCCGCTCGATCAACACGGCCAGCTTGTCGGTGCCGGCGATTTCGCCGCGCAAGTTCGGCAAACTTTCGAGAATTTGAAAGCCGCGCTGGCGGCCGGCGACGCGAATTTTTCCGACGTGGTGGAGATGACGACGTATGTCACGGACATGTCGCAGATAGATACCTATCGCAAGATCCGCAACGAATACATGACCGGTCCCATGCCCACTGCCAGCCTGGTGGAAGTGAAAGGCTTGTTCCGCAAAGACGTGATGCTGGAAGTAAGCGCGGTAGCCGTCGTACCCGTGCCGATGCATGCGCCGGCGAAGCCGGCCGAACACACGCCCAAGGGTTAGTCGCTGTCACGACACATGTCCTCGCTCGCCCAAGAGCGCATGATGAAACGCGAGCAGCGGGCATCGTGCCCCGCTGCCGTTTTCCACGGCGAGGACCTTCCCATGCTCGACTGGCTGGATTACCGCAAGCAATTGATGGGCCGCATCGGCGAGATCGGCAAACTCAGCCCCGACACCGTCGCCGGCTACCAGACCCTGTCCAAGGCAGCCCAGAAAACCGGCAAGCTGGATGCCAAGACGCGCGAACTGATCGCCCTGGCCGTAGCGGTCACCACCCGCTGCGACGGCTGCATCACCGTGCACACCGGCGAAGCCCTGAAGCATGGCGCCAGCCACGAGGAAATCGCCGAGGCGCTGGGCGTGGCGATTGCCCTCAACGCAGGCGCCGCGCTGGTGTATTCGGCGAGGGTGATGGATGCGGTGAGTGCGCATGAGGCGGGGTCCTAATCCCGATGCTCCGGCCGTAACGTTTTTCACTTACCGGAAACTCTTGCTCGTCATTCCAGCGAAAGCTGGAATCCAGTGAAGTACGTCGTGCGAAGCACACAAAATCCTTATGTCGTGTGCTGCGCACGTCATTTTTTACTGGATTCCGGCCTGCGCCGGAATGACGTCAAGCAGGGCAATGCCACAGGCCAGCCACCGCGCCGTTTCAAAATCCGCCGCGCCAAACGTCTCCTCTCCAGCCGGCTCTGCGCCGGCTATTGACCTTGGCTACCCGAACGCGGAGACGTCGTGTCCATGCCCCTGCAGGAAGTTGAACGGCAATTGGCCGAACTGGCCGGCGCCATGCCGGAGCTGTTGAAGCACAACCAGGGTGTCGAGTTCTGGATCGAGTTCATGGACCGGGCCGATGCGATCCGCAACCGCGTATCGCTCGATCAGTTCGACTGGGTCACCGAACGTATCTACGAGGTGCTGGCCGCCTATGGCATTTGCACGCCCTCGCGCTGGATTCTGGCGGCCGCCGCTGGCGCCAACTGAACGGATTCAAGCTTGGCGCACATCGACCGATAAGGTTTCCAGGGCCCCAATGTTGCGGGGTCTTGGGGGTTCCGCCATGACTACTTCATCCGTCGTCGCAGCGCTGATGCTGCACAACCAATCCTGCTCCGCCTGCTGCGTGGGCGAGCCTTGCGTGGTCACCGAGCGCATCCTGGACGAATGGTTGCATCGCCAGGCTGCGCCCATGGCCGAAACGCAAACCGCGGCATGGCCCGCCGAAGACGCAGCATGAGCGCATCCCGGCTAAGCTAGCCCCACTCCAATGGGGAGCCAAAGCGGAAAGTGAGGGGCTTATGCATTCGCACCCGTTCTTTGGATTGTTCGCCGCCATCCTGGCCGTGATTCCTGCCTGGAAGATCGTCTCGAAAGCCGGCTACCACGGCGCGTGGTCGCTGCTGATCTTCGTGCCGCTGGTGAACATCATCATGATGTACGTGTTTGCGTTCAGCGTGTGGCCGATGGAGCGCGGGCGTACATAGCTTTTGAACACCACGGTCGTCATTCCGCTTTCGCGAGGATGACGGCCATATGGCCTCGTAGGCCGGGATGAAATCCCAGCATTGCGTACCTCATGGATGCTGGGATTTCATCCCAGCCTACGAGACTTGCACGCAACTTACGGCCGCGAGGCCCCCAACAAGCCCACCTTGTAACCCGCCTCGCGCAAGCGGCTGGTGGCCTTCATGCTCAACACCACCAGGATCACCAGGTTCACCAGCGGCACAAAACACCCGATCACCAGCAACACCTTGGTGCCGGTGGAATGCCCAAAACCGCCGCACAAACGAAGAATGCCGATGATCGCCATCACCAGCGCAACCAGGCTCAACGCCAATGCGAGACCTGGGGAATTCCGCGCCGCCATGGTCACGAAGTTCAAGATGATCGAATAAATCACCAGCTTCTGCCCGCTGGCAATCTGCTCCAGATCGGCACTGTCGGACGGTGAATGGTCGTCCACCTGCGCACGCGGCGCCTGATACGGATTGTCGTTGCTCATTATTCCCCCTGCTAACGCGATAACACGAAGAAACCTGCCGCTTGCAGCAGCAGATACACGATGAGAAATCAGCCCCCAGGCGGCCCTCGAAAGCGGACCGCCAAGCCACCTTGTACACGCGCAGGAACAGGCCACGCAAGCAAATTCATGCGACGCCAAACGCAGCCTTTGACGAAAATGTTATCTAACTATCATTGACACACAAATGTTATCTTGATACCAATGCACGCCACGGGCTGTCCGTATCTCGGGGAGGGGGTCGTGGACATGAGTGGTTTGCCATACGTTCGTCGCCGTCTAGTCACAGCGGTTGTCTTGGGCCTGATGAGCCCGCTCTGCGCCATCGCGCAAACGCAGGACGGCGGCAACCAGGCCGCCTCAAGCACGGCGCAGGCCACGCCGCAAAAAGCCGGCGCGCAAAAATCACGCAATACGCCGCAGCAAACGGCGCAACTGGGCACCATCATCGTCACCGCCAACAAGCGCGAAGAACGCCTGCAGGACGTGCCGATGGCGGTATCCGTGCTGGACGACACCAAGCTGCAACGCCAGAACGCGCTCAGCTTTACCGATTACGCCTCGCAGGTGCCGGGACTCAATGTGATCTCTTCCGGCGAAGGCTGGACGCAGCTGGTGCTGCGCGGCATCACCTCCGGCGGCAGGCAGCCGAATGCAACCGTGGGCACGTATATCGACGACACGCCGTTCGGATCGAGCACGGTGTATTCGGCCGGCAGCGTGCTCACGCCGGATATCGACCCCAGCGATCTGCAGCGCATCGAAGTGCTGCGCGGTCCGCAAGGCACCTTGTATGGATCGAACACGCTCGGCGGGCTGATCAAGTTCGTCACCACGCCGCCGGATGCCACGCAAGCCAGCGCGCATATCGGTTTCAGCACCAGCAGCGTGCAAGGCGGCGGCAGTGGTTATGGCGCGCACTCCACGGTCAATCTGCCATTGATCACCGACAAGCTCGCGCTGCGCGTGAACGTGTACGACCGCGACGATCCCGGCTACATCCGCAACATCACCACCGGCAAGACCGAGATCGACGAAGCGAAAGTCAGCGGCGGACGCGCGCAATTGTTGTGGACGCCGAACGATAAAGTATCGGTGCGTTTCTCTGCGCTCGCGCAGAATCTCCATAGCGATGGCCTGGCCAATCAAGGCATCGACATCGACCCCTCTACCTTGCGACCGGTCTATGGCTGGCCCAATCAGGCACGCGCTGCCAGCACGGGGTTGTTCAAGATCAAATACCGTCTCTACGATCTGACGGTAAATGCGGATTTCGGCTGGGCCAGGCTCGTTTCCACCACCAGCTACGGCACGCTGGGTTTCAAGGAAAACACCGACATTACGGCGCTCTACGGCCCGGTGCTGAATCCACTGTTTGGCCTCGCCAACGGTGGTTACTCAGAACTGCAACCGATCGCGTTGAACAAGGTGACGCAGGAACTGCGCCTGCAATCGCCGGCGGATCAAACCTGGGAATGGCGCGCCGGCGTGTTCTTTACGCATGAGCACACCACGGACAATCAGAGCATCCTGAGTTTCGACGCCACCACCGGCGCCCCCATCGACTTGCCAACGCTGGGGGTTATCGCCGAAGGGCCGGCGATCTTCCGCGAGTGGGCCGGCTATGGCGATCTCACCTGGCATGCCACGTCGCAACTGAGCATTCTGGTCGGCGCGCGCTACAGCAACGATTACACCTCCTACACGCAGACCAGCCAGGGTCTGTTGATCGGCCCCACCGACTTCACCATCGTCGGCCACGATCATCCGGTCACGTATCTGTTCAATCCCAGCTACAAATTCAGCGACGACGTGATGGCATATATCCGCGTCGCTTCGGGCTTCCGCCCCGGTGGCCCGAACGTAGGCGTACCGCCTGGACTCGGCGCACCCCTCACGTTCGATCCAGACAAGCTGGTGAATGACGAGTTCGGCCTGAAAGCGTTGATGCTCGACAAGCGCATGAGCTTCGACGGCGACGTGTTCTACATCGACTGGAGCAAGGTACAGCTCACCACCACCGTCGGCGGCATCAGTTTTCTCGGCAATGGCGGCAAGGCAACCAGCAAAGGCGTGGAATTGAACTGGACGTTCAAGCCGCTGCGCGGACTTACGCTGTTGGCCAATGCCACCTATACGAAAGCCGCGTTGGCAGCGGATACGCCCACCGGCAGCATCTATGGCCTGAAAGGCGATGCGCTGCCCTACGTACCGAAGTGGAGCGCGAACTTGGGCGCGGATTACGACTTTCCGATTGCCGGGGATTGGTCCGGTTTTATCGGCGGCAACGTCAGCTACATCGGCGCGCGTGCGTCGGAGTTCAATCCGGTGCCAGGGCCGCGCGTACGCCTGCCCGCTTACAACAATCTCGATCTGCACGCGGGTGTGAACGTCGATAACTGGACGGTCGAGGTGTACGCCAAGAACCTGGGCAACCAGCGCGGCATTACGGCGGTGTGGCCGGAAACGATCAATCCGCTTGGCAGTCCGTTCCAGGCCACGTACCAGACACCGCGCACGGTCGGCATGTCCGCCAGCCTCGATTTCTGAGCCCGCCCTTCATAAGCATGTTCCTGATGCTTCCCCTGCATGGAGTATCCGCATGAATCGCCACGTACGACGCCTGGTGGCTCTGTTCGCCGGCTTTACCGCCAGTTTCGCGATGGCGCAGGCGGCACCACCGACACCGCCAGGGCCCAGCACTGCGGCGCCACAACCAGGCGTCAATACCGAAACCGTACCACCCGCCATGACGCAACAAGACGTCACCGCGTTCTTTGATGGATTGATTGCCTTCGCACTCCAACGCAGCGATATCGCTGGCGGCGTGATCGTGGTGGTGAAGGACGGCAACGTGCTGTTCGCCAAAGGCTACGGTTACGCGGATCTCGCGCATCGTACGACACCGTCGCCGGAAAACACCCTGTTTCGCCCTGGCTCGATCTCCAAACTGTTCACCTGGACCTCGGTGATGCAGCTGGTCGAGCAGGGCAAGCTGCAGCTGGATCACGACGTCAACGATTACCTCGATTTCAAGATCCCGCCTTATCAAGGCAAACCGATCACCCTGCGCAACTTGATGACACACACGCCGGGTTTTGAAGATACCGCCAAGGGCTTGCTGCCGGCGTCGATTGGCGAGGTGAATCTGGAGCGTTACCTCAAGACGCATATTCCCGCGCGCATCTTCCCGCCGGGCGAGATCGTCGCCTATTCCAACTACGGTTGCGGTTTGGCCGGCTATATCGTGCAGCGTGTTTCCGGCGAACGCTTCGACGATTACGTCGCCAACCATATCTTCCAGCCGCTGAAGATGACGCATTCGAGCTTTGCGCAACCGCTGCCGCCAACGTTGGCATCGATGCTGTCGAAGGGTTACAAGACCGCCTCGGATGGCACGCCGCAACCGTTCGAACTGGTCGACCCGGCACCGGCAGGTTCCCTGAGTTCCACCGCCATGGACATGGCCCATTTCATGATCGCGCAGCTGCAGAACGGCCAGTACGGCAATACGCGCATCCTGCAACAACAAACCGCTGAGTTGATGCATAGCCAGCAGTACGTGCCGGCGCCAGGCATCAATGGTTTCGATCTGGGCTTCTATCAGGAAAACCGCAACGGCCTGCGTATCATCGGCCACGGCGGCGACACCGTGTATTTCCATAGCGACCTGCATTTGCTGCTGGACAAGAACATTGGCGTGTTCATGTCGTTCAACAGCGCCAGCAATCCGGAAGCGCATGGCACGCTGATGGTGCGCACGGCGATCTTTGACGCCTTTCTCGATCGCTACTTTCCCTATACCCAACCGGCTCAGCCAACGCTTTCCACCGCCAAGGACGATGCCGCGAAAGTGGTGGGCTGGTATGAGGCCAGCCGCCGCAACGAAAGTGCGCTGCGCATGCTGTACCTCACTGGACAGGTGAATGTCGGTGCGCAACCGGATGGCACGCTGATGGTGTCCTTCCTCACCGATTACGCGGGGCAGCCGCTGCGTTGGCGCGAAGTCGGCCCGCTGCAATATCAGGAAGTGAACGGGCAGGACAAGCTCGCGTTCGTCTCCAATCCGGATGGCAGCATTCGCTATTGGGCGACGGATTATCTGCCCGGCGTGGAAGTGTTTCAGCGTGTAGCCGGTTACAAGAGTCTGGGCAGCGCCGGCGTGCTGGTGGTTATTGCCATCGTGGTGATGCTGGTGACGATGCTGATCTGGTTCGTCGGCTGGCTGATACGTCGCCATTACCGCCGTTCGCTCGATCTCTCGCCGACACTGCTGCGTACTCGTTTGCTGTCGCGTCTTGGCACCTTGGCGATGCTGGTGAGCGTGCTGGGTTGGGTGGCGTTGCTGGTCGCCGCCGGCATTGACGAGAACGTGCTGCTGCACGGCTCGGCGACTCCATGGATGGTGCTGCTGTATGTGCTTGGTGTGATTGCGCTGTTCGGCGCCGCCGCCATCGTCGTGCACACCTGGCGCAACTGGCGCCCCGCCGAACGCAGCCGTTGGGTACGCGTGGGTGAAATCTTGCTCGCGCTGGCGGCGCTGTATCTGTTCTGGTTCATCCTGGCCTTCGGCTTGGTCAGCTTCAGCACCAGCTATTGATAAGGGGATCTCATGACCAAGCTCTGGCAAGCGCCACTCACCTTGCGCGCAAGCATCGAAAAGCGCCCGCTGACGCAGGCGTTCCACATCACCGGCTACACGTTTACCGAGAGCGAGGTGCTGGTGGTTTACCTGCAGGATGGCGAACGCGTGGGACGCGGCGAAGGGCTGGGCGTGTATTACCGCAACGACACACCTGCCTCCATGCTCAAGCAGATTGAAGCGTTGCACGAGCGCATCGAACTAGGCATCACGCGCGAACAATTGCAGGAACTGCTTCCCGCCGGCGGCGCACGCAACGCCCTCGATTGCGCGTTGTGGGACCTGGATGCCAAGCGCGCAGGCAAAGCGGTGTGGCAACTGGCCGGCATGCCCGCGCCGCAACCGCTATTGACCACCTTTACGTTGAGCGCCGACGAACCGGAGGTAATGGCCGAAAACGCCCGCCAGCTCCCCGATGCACGCGCGCTCAAACTCAAACTGACCAACGACCACCGCAATGCGGAACGTGTGCGCGCCGTACGCGCGGCACGCCCCAGTGCATGGATGATGGTGGACGCCAACCAGGGCTTTACGCGCGATTCGCTGCAGGATGCGTTGCCGGCTTTCGTGGAAGCCGGCGTTGCCGTGGTGGAGCAACCTTTCCCGGTCGGCAGCGAGAACTTGCTCGATGGCTTGAACTCCCCCATTCCACTTGCCGCCGACGAAAGCGTGCAGGATCACCGCGATCTGCAGAAGCTGGTGGGACGCGTGCAGATCATCAACATCAAGCTCGACAAATGCGGCGGCCTCACCGAAGCATTGACGATGGCGCGGATGGCGCGCGATCTTGGCTTCAAGGTGATGGTGGGCAATATGGGGGGATCATCGTGGTCGATGGCGCCGGCGTTCGTGCTGGGCTCGCTGTGCGCGGTGGTGGATCTGGATGGGCCGGTGTATGTGCGCACGGATCGCACGCCGGGGGTGAGTTATCGGGATGGGCGGATCTGGTGTGCGGATGAGGTGTGGGGTGGGCCGGTGACGGCTACTGCGTGAATCATGAGGAATGTTTCGTGGACTTGCCGCTTTCAGTGATGCCGATAAGCACCACACCGTCATTCCGGCGAAGGCCGGAATCCAGTGTGAATACGCCGTGCGCAGCACTCCCTATAAAACCAAATGCTGACTACCCCCAGAGCCGTCATTCCCGCGAAAGCGGGAATCCATCTTGCTCTGATGCATCCCTGAAAATGGATTCCCGCTTTCGCGGGAATGACGGCCTTGCGGAAACCCGAGCCTCTATGGCGTCCATCCGCTGCACGCCATAGAGGAAAGCCGCGCATGCCCACCACTAACAACCCACGCCAGCGCAACTGGTTCGGCCACCCACCCGGCCTCACCATCCTGTTCCTCACCGAAATGTGGGAGATGTTCTCCTTCTTCGGCATGCGCGCGCTGCTGGTCTACTACATGACCATGCACCTGGACATCCGCCAGGAATACGCCTCGCTGATCTACGGTGTCTACGCGGCGTTCGTCTACTTCACGCCAGTATTCGGCGGCATCGTTGCAGACCGCTGGCTGGGCAAGCGCAAGGCGGTGATCATCGGCGGCACCACGATGGCGCTGGGTCATTTCATGATGGCCTCCGAGCCGCTGTTCTATCCCGCGCTCGCCACCATTGCATTGGGCAACGGCTTGTTTCTGCCCAGTCTGGCCAGCCAGATCGAAGGCCTGTATCGCGAAGGCGACCCGCGCAGCAAGAGCGCGTACAACGTGTACTACGTAGGCGTGAATATCGGTGCCTTCATTGCGCCATTGATCTGCGGCAGCCTGGGCGAAGCCTATGGTTGGCACTGGGGTTTTGCTGCGGCCGGCATCGGCATGCTGACCTCGCTGGTGATTTATCTGGGCGGCCAGCACCATCTGCCGCGCGAGACTCAACGCACCGATAACAGCCAGCCCGCACGGCCGCCGCTCGATCAATCCGTATGGCGCCGGCTGGCATTCCTGATGGGCGTGGCGGCGATCATCGTGGTGTTCCGCGGTGCCTACGAACAGGTTGGCAACACCATCGCGCTATGGGCGGAGGAAGGCGTGGATCGCCACGTCACCACCAACTGGAGCATTCCCATGACGTGGTTCCAGTCGCTCGATTCGTTCGTGGTGTTTACGGCCACACCGTTGCTGCTGGCACGCTGGGCACGCCTGGCCAAGCGCGGCATCGAAACGCCCTGGCTGCACAAGATGGCGTTCGGCGCGGCGGTGGTGGGGCTCTCCTACATATTGCTGGCCGCGGTAGCCGCCTGGGCCGAGGCCCACGGCACGCGCGCCCACTGGGGCTGGCTTACCGCCTGGTTCGTGTTGATGACGCTGGGCGAGCTATACATCCTGCCGGTGGGCCTGGGGCTGTTCGGGCGCATGGCGCCGGAGGGTTTTCGCGCTACCTGCATCGCCACCTGGTTCTTCGCCGGCTTCTTCGGCAACCTGCTGGCTGGCGCGCTGGGCACCTTGTGGAGTCCGCTGCCGCACGGCTGGTTCTTCATGTTGATCGGCGGCGTAGCCGGCGTGGCCGCGTTGCTGCTGTATGTGGTCGGCGTGCGCATGGGACAGGTGGAAAAGCGCGAGAATGCGGGCCTGGCCGCCATGCTCTCCCGGTAACCCGATGACGACACCCAAGGACCTGCAACAACTGCTCAAGGATCGCTGGGACAGCTTCACCGCGTCCGAGCAGAAGATCGCCCATTACCTGCTGCACAACATCCGCGACCTGCCGTTCGAAACCGCCGCATCGCTGAGCAAGCGCGTCGGCGTCAGCCCCATGACCGTCGGCCGCTTTCTGCGCACGCTTGGCTACGACGGCCTCAACGAGCTGAAGGAAGCACTGCGCGGCGACGGCAGCTGGCGCCATCTGTACAAGGAACCGGAGCAACCCAAGGATACCGATGCGGTAGCCGCCCATCTGCAATCGGAGATCCGCGCACTCACCGACGTGCACGCGCTGGTCGCCACCAAGGAATGGAAATCGGTGACAAAACTACTGATGTCGGCCGACCGCGTTTCCGTCGCCAGCTTCCAGCACGCCGCCTTTCTCGCCGAGGGCTTCGCCAAGACGCTGGAGCACCTGCGTCCACACGTGTCATTCCACTCCGGCAGCGATGGTGCCTACATCGACATGCTGCTCGGCTCCACCCGCAACAGCTGCGTGGTGCTGCTCGACATGCGCCGCTATTTCAAGCAGTTCCGCGTACTGGCCGAAGAAGTCGCCGCACGCGGCATCCCGCTGGTGATGATCACCGACACCGACTGCTACTGGGCACGCGACCTCACCCCGCACGTACTGATGATCCGCCCCAGCTGGGTATGGCACAGCTACAGCGCCTACACCACCTTGTTCAGCCTGCTCGCCACCTCGTTCGTGCAGGAAATGGGCGAGGAGGTGATGGAGCGGTTGGGCGACGTCAACGAGTTGCGGCAGAAGCTGGTGGGGTATTTGGGTAGTGGTGTGCGTGAACCGTCGGCTGCAGGCACCGACAAGCGCAAGCCAAGAAAACCACGCTGACAACGTAGGTTGGGGTGAGCGGAACGCAAACCCCAACATCTCCGGGTGCTTGCGGGTCATGTTGGGGTTCGGCTTCACCTCATCCCAACCCACATACTGCTTCGACCCATGTAGTTCGTAAGCTGGGTTGCCAATCCCAGCATTCGCTGCCTCACACATGCTGGGATTTCATCCCAGCCTACGTACTGTGTACCGACGACTGCACCGGCTCAGGCAAACCAGACGCCGCAGCCTCGCTTGGCGGTTGAATCTTGCGGCCTTTGCGGAGGAAAGGCTTTTCGACGAAACGATAGGACAGGTACCCGGCAACCACCGCAAGCAGCATCGATATCGCCATGCCAGGCCAGAACTTGTGCGTCACTTTATTGATGACGATCTGCTGGATCGGAAATCCGTAGATATACATGCCATACGAAATATCGAATTTCCCGTTGATCAGCTTTTCGCTCAACGATTCGCCGATAACCGCCACCATAAGGGTGATGCCAAACGTTCCCAGGACACTGTATTCAAGCCCACCTGGCATGAGGAACATACCCGCGATGCCAAACATGCCCAGCAACCATCGGCTTGGATACCACGTCGCTTTTGTTACGGATAGCAGGGCGCCGCCGCTGAAGCATATTCCGAACATGCAAAGGTAATTCAGCGGCGCCCCATAAAACGCAAACCCGGTGCCGGTATGCACCAACGATGCCGTCCCGAGCATCGAGCCCACAAAGAGCGCGAGCACCATCTTCCACGATTGCGAAAAAGACAGCGCGACGCCGATGGCCACATAACAGAGACACTCGATCGGCAATGTCCAGAGACTTCCGTTGATCGCGTTTGGATAGATATAGTTTGCAAACACCCCTGGAATCGCCTGCCCCAGAAATGTCGAATACTTCAGGAACGTGACCCACGCAAACTTCGACGTGACGTAGTCCCATTCCGGCCCGCTCGCGTAGATGGCGCCCAGCACATACGTCATCAGAAACGAGCACACCACCATGCCAGGCAGCAGGCGCCTCAACCGCCGTTTGCTGAATTCGATGAAGTTGCCGGATCGACTGAAGCTGGCCGGCATGAAGTAACCGGATATCGAGAAGAAGATGGCGACCGCAACGAAGCCATAGCTATCCCAAAACGGATAAACAGGCTCTCCCAACCCATGCAGGGCAAATTGATGGCTGAATAGCACAAGCAAAGCCGCGAAGTGCCGCAGCAGATCGAAGGAATTCCCCCGATCG
>NZ_DATEJY010000040.1:0-21451 GCF_035277725.1 Dyella sp.
GATTACGCATTCACTTCCGCCCGCACTTCCGCAATCAATTGCCGCAACTCCGGCACGCACGAACCGCAATTGCCGCCCGCGCGCAGGCGCGAGGTAATCTGCGCCGGTGTTTCCAGACCATGCGTGCGAATCGCCTCGCAAATCGTGTCGCGTCCCACACCGAAACAGGAACACACCGTGGGGCCGGCCGACGCCGCCGGGCCGCTCGACTCGCCAAGCAACAACGCCATGCGGTCGTCATCCTCCAACCGCTCCTGCACGAACAAGCTCGCCAGCCAATGCCGTGCCGGCAGATCCGGGCGCGAGGAAAGAAACACGCAGGATTCAATGCGGTCATCGATCACATGCGCCGCACGGTAGATGCCCGTACTGCGATCCTCGTATTCCAGCCAATCGGCATCCGGGTCCGTCACACCCAGCCACGCACGCGCCCAGGCGCTGCATTCGGATGGCCGCTCGCGATGGGCGATTTCATAGCGGCGGAAACGATCGCCTTGAATGGACGTCCAATAGCTCAGACCTTGCGGCATCAACAGCTCACGGGACAGCGCAAAGCCATACCAACGTACCGGAAACGGCTCCACGCTTACCGGCGTGTGTTTGAACTCCGGCTCGCCGGAAATCGGATCGACCACCGGATTGACCACGCCACCCACACGTGCATCGGAAGCGAATTGATCGTTCCAATGAATCGGCACGAACACGTTGCCGGCAAGAATGCCGCCGCTGTGCTTCACGCGTGCCACCATCGCACCCCAGCGCGATTGCACGCGCGCCAGTTCACCTTCGCGCACACCGCAACGCAACGCATCGTGCGGATGCATGTCGACGAAGGGCTCGGGAATATGCCCGGTCAGTCGCGGCGCCTTGCCGGTACGCGTCATGGTGTGCCATTGGTCGCGCACGCGGCCGGTGTTGAGCACCAGCGGATATTCGCGATCAGTGGCGTGCCTGGGCATTCGGGCCGGTGTGGCGATAAAACGCGCGCGTCCGCCTGGATGCGAAAAACCGCCGTATGCAAACAGTCGCGCCTCGCCCTCGCCACTCGCCGCAACAGGCCATTGCACCGGCTGCAGCGTGTCGTAGGCGTGGCGGCCCAGGTTCGCCAACCCTTCCAGATTGAGCAAGCGATGCGCGGCCGGCGCATCTCCCGCTCGTGCCTCGTGGTTGCGATAAGCCGTCAGCCGCGCGTGCTCGGCGAACACCGCATGCACGTCGTCAAACTCAAACCCTTCGGCAAAGCCCATCCGCCGTGCTACTTCGCACACGATGCGCCAATCCGCACGCGCGTTTTCTGGTGCCGGCAGAAACGCACGCTGGCGCGAGATGCGCCGCTCGGAGTTGGTGACGGTGCCGTCCTTCTCGCCCCAGCCCAGCGCCGGCAACAGTGCATGGGCATACGCATTGGTGTCGGTCTGCGCGACGATGTCGGAACTCACCACCCATTCGCAACGCGCCAGCGCCTGCTTCACGCGATCGGCATCCGGCAGGCTTACCGCCGGATTGGTCGCCATGATCCACAGCGCTTTCACCTTGCCCTCGCCGATCGCCTCGAACAGATCCACCGCTTTCAATCCTGGACGTTCGGCAATGCGCGGCGATTGCCAGAACGATTGCACGACCTGGCGATGCACCGGATTTTCCAGTTCCATATGCGCCGCCAGCATGTTCGCCAGCCCGCCGACTTCGCGCCCGCCCATTGCGTTGGGCTGGCCGGTCAGCGAAAACGGCCCCATGCCCGGCTTGCCGATGCGCCCGGTAAGCAGGTGGCAATTGATGATGCTGTTGACCTTGTCGGTGCCGCTGGATGACTGGTTCACGCCCTGCGAGAACAGCGTAACGGTACGTTTGCAGCGCGCGAACCAGCGATAGAAATTCAGCAGGTCCGCCAATTGCACGCCGCAAATGCGTGCCACTTCCGCGGGATCGCCGGCATCCTTTTGCGCCGCAGCCAGCGTCTGCGCAAAACCTTCGGTATGCGCCTCCACGAAACGCGCATCCATCGCACCATGCTGGAACAGAAACGCCAGCAGTCCGTTGAACAACCACACATCCGTACCCGGCTTCACCGGCAAATGCAGATCGGCCGATTCGCACGTTGCCGTGTGACGTGGATCGATCACCACCATGCGCGGCGGGTTGGCGCTTTCCTTCGCCTTCGCAATGCGCTGGTAGACGATGGGGTGGCACCACGCGGTGTTGGAACCCACCAGCACGATCAGCTCGGCTTGCTCCAGATCTTCGTAGCAACCCGGCACCACGTCTTCGCCGAACGCACGCTTGTGGCCGGCGACGGCGGATGACATGCATAGGCGCGAGTTGGTATCGATGTTGGCCGTGCCGATATAGCCCTTGGCCAGTTTGTTGACGACGTAGTAGTCCTCGGTGAGCAGCTGGCCGGAGACGTAGAACGCCACCGCGTCCGGACCGTGTTCGTCGATAACGCGACGGAAACCCGCGGCCACGCGATCGAGCGCATCGTCCCAGCTTGCACGTTGCAGCGTGCCGTCCGGTGCGCGCAGCATGGGATGCAGCAGGCGGCCACGCAGATCCATGGTTTCGCCCAGGGCCGAGCCTTTGACGCAAAGACGCCCGTGATTGGCGGCGTGTTGCGTGTCGCCTTCCACGTGCACGGAGCCATCGGCGTTGGCACGAGCCAATACACCGCAACCGACGCCGCAATAGGGGCAAGTGGTGGCGACCGTCATGCCGCCACCGTAGGTTGGGGTGCGAACCCCAACATCGCGATGCCAGGGAAATGGCGGTGTTGGGGTTCGCACCCCAACCTGCGTGCGCTCATGCGGCCACCTCCACCCGCTGGCAATGATGCTTGCCAAACAACAGGCGATCGCGAATCGGCGTGATGTCCGCCCCACTCTGGATCAACTCGAAATACCAGCCGCCATCCTTCACGTCGCCATACAGCACGGCGCCGATGATCTGGTTGCCCTTCAGCACCAGCCGCTTGTAGATGCCACGGCGCGGATCGCGCAGCACAAGATCCTCCGTACCTTCACCGCCAATGAAATCGCCGGCCGAATAAAGGTCGATGCCAGTCACCTTGAGCTTGGTCGCCGTGCGCGTGAAGCGATAACGGCGATGGCCGATGCGCGCCAGATGCGATGCGCAGACCTTCGCTTGCTCCCACACGGGAGCGACCAGGCCAAAGGTGAGGCGGCGATGTTGCACGCATTCACCCACGGCGTAGATATGCGGGTCGTAAGTAAGCAAGGTGTCGTCGACGACGATGCCACGATCGCAATGCAGCCCGCAGGATTTTGCCAGCGCGATATCCGGCCGCACGCCCACCGCCATCACCACCAGGTCGGCATCGATGCGTGTACCGTCGGCAAACTCGATACCCTGCACGCGGCCATCGCCGTACAACGCCTTGGTCTGCGCATTGAGCAGCACGTTCAAGCCGCGTGCCTTGAGGTTCTGAGTAAGCAGCCGCGACGCATCGGCATTGAGCTGCTGCTCCATCAGCACCTCGATGCGATGGAGCAACGTTACCTGCATGCCGCGCCGCAAAAGCCCATTGGCCGCCTCGATGCCAAGCAGGCCACCGCCGATTACCGCCGCATGCTTGTACGTACTGGCCGCCTGCAGCATCTGCTCGACATCGTCGATGCCGCGAAAACCGATCACGCCCGGCAGATCGGCGCCCGGCAACGGCAGCATGAAGGGCTGCGAGCCGGTCGCGATCAACAGGCGGTCGTAAACGACCTCCACGCCCTTGCGCGAACGCACGCGCCGATGGCGCCGATCGATCGCCACTACCGGATCGCCGGCATGCAGCGTGATGCCGTTTTCCGCGTACCACTCGCGCGTATTCAGCATGATGTCGTCGGTGTTCTTCTCCCCGCTCAACAGCATCGACAACAGGATGCGGTTGTAATTGCCGTAAGGCTCCGCGCCAAACACCGTGATGTCGTACAGGCCAGGCGCAAGCTGCAGCAGTTCCTCGACCGTGCGCATGCCGGCCATGCCATTGCCGATGACAACCAGCCTGGGCCGCGATGCACTCATCGTTACGGCTGCCCCAACCATACGTGGCCTTCGTGGAGCTTCACCTTCCAAGCGCGCACGGAATGTTCCGGTGCTTCGAGGCACTCACCCGTGCGCAGGTCGAAGTGCTGCTTGTAGATCGGCGAGGCCACGACGACACGCTCCCCAAGGCTGCCGATCAAACCGCGCGACAGCACGTGGGCGTTCGCATTCGGATCAAAATTGTCGATGGCGTAAAGCGCCTGCTCGCCCACCCGGAACACGGCCACCTGCTCATCGTCCACCAGTGCGCACACGCCGGTATTGGGCACGATGTCCTCCAGATAGCACACCGAGGTCCAGCCTTTCACCGTTACCACATCGTCCATCGCGTTACTCCGTCATCACACTGGCGGGAATGCGCCGGCTGCGTTTTTCATCCAGCGTGGCCGGGCGGATCTGGCCTCGCTCCGGCACGAACACCACGTTGTTGTCTTGCTCACGGCTGTTGACGAAATGCTGGAAGCGCTTGCGCGTCTGCGGATCGGTCACCGCTTTTTTCCATTCGCATTCGTAGGTGTCGATGACAAGCTGCATCTCCGCTTCCAGTTCGGCGGCTATGCCGAGCTTGTCGTGCACGACCACGTCCTTGAGGTAATCCAGCCCGCCTTCCAGGTTGTCGCGCCACACGCTGGTGCGCTGCAGGCGATCGGCGGTGCGGATGTAGAACATCAGGAAGCGGTCGATGTACTTGATCAGTGTCGGCGTATCGAGATCGCCCGCCAGCAGTTCGGCATGGCGCGGCTTCATGCCACCGTTACCGCACACGTAGAGGTTCCAGCCTTTCTCGGTGGCGATGACGCCCACGTCCTTGCCTTGTGCTTCAGCGCATTCGCGCGTACAGCCGGACACGGCCATCTTCAATTTATGCGGCGAGCGCAGGCCCTTGTAGCGATTCTCCAAGTCGATCGCAGCGCCGACCGAATCCTGCACGCCATAGCGGCACCAGGTGGAACCCACGCAGGATTTCACCGTGCGCAACGACTTGCCGTACGCGTGGCCGGATTCGAAACCGGCGGCGATCAGTTCCTCCCAGATCAGCGGCAGTTGCTCCAGCCGCGCGCCGAACATGTCCACGCGCTGGCCGCCGGTGATCTTGGTGTACAGCCCATATTTCTTGGCGATCGCGCCCACGGCGATCAAGCCATCCGGCGTGACTTCGCCACCCGCCATGCGCGGCACCACCGAATAGGTGCCGTCTTTCTGGATGTTGGCAAGGAAATAATCGTTGGAATCCTGCAGCGAGGCGTGTTCCTTTTGCAGCACGAACGCATTCCAGCAGGAAGCAAGAATGCTCGCCGCCACCGGCTTGCAGATATCGCAGCCAAGGCCCTTGCCGTGACGGGCAAGCAATTCATCGAAATGCTTGATGCGCTCCACACGCACCAGGTGATACAGCTCCTGCCGCGAATAGGCGAAGTGCTCGCACAGGTGGTTGTTCACCGCCAGGCCCTGGCGTTTCATCTCCGCCTTCATGATCTGCGTGACCAACGGCACGCAGCCGCCGCAGGTGGTGCCAGCCTTGGTGACGGTCTTCAGCTCGCCGATGGACGCAGCACCCGCACACACGGCCTCGCACAACTGTCCCTTGGAAACGTTGTTGCATGAGCAGATCTGCGCGGAAGCCGGCAGCGCATCCACGCCCAAACCAGGCTTGGCGTTGCCATCCGGCGTGGGCAGGATCAGGAATTCCGGCGAGGCCGGCAGTTCGATGCCGTTGAGCATCATCTGCAGCAGCGTGCCGTATTCGCTGGCATCGCCCACCAATACACCGCCGAGCAATTGCTTGCCGTCGCCCGACACCACCAGTTTCTTGTAGACCTGCCGGCGTTCGTCGCTGAACTGATAGCTGCGGCTGCCGGGCGTGGTGCCGTGCGCATCGCCCAGGCTGGCCACGTCCACGCCCATCAGCTTCAATTTGGTGGACATGTCTGCGCCGATAAATTCGGGCAGTTGCAAGGCGTGCTTGCGTTCCAGCAACGCGCACAGATGCGCGGCGACCACACGCGCCATGTCGTAACCAGGCGCGACCAGGCCAAAGGTCTTGCCGCCCCAATAGGCGCACTCGCCGATCGCGTAGACGTCCCAGTCGCGCGTACGGCAGTAATTGTCGACGTGGATGCCGCCGCGCTCGCCCACACCCAGTTCGCACGCACGACCCAACTCGTCGCGCGGACGAATCCCGGCGGAAAACACGATCATGTCGGCATCGAGATAGCTGCCATCGGCAAACTTCATGCGATGGTGTCCGCGTTCGCCGTCCACGATTTCCTGCGTGCTCTTGCCGGTGTGCACGGTGACGCCCAGCTCTTCGATCTTGCGCCGCAGAATCTGGCCGCCGATATCATCCACCTGCACCGCCATCAGGCGCGGCGCGAATTCCACCACATGGGTTTCCAGGCCAAGATCGCGCAGCGCCTTGGCGCACTCCAGGCCGAGCAAGCCGCCGCCCACGACCACGCCGACCTTCGAGCGCTTGCCCCACGCCTGCATTGCCAGCAGATCGTCGATGGTGCGATAGACAAAGCAGCCGTCGCGCTCATTACCCGGAATCGGCGGCACGAACGGCTTGGAGCCGGTGGCAAGCACGATCTTGTCGTACGCGATCACTTCGCCGTCGGCCGTGGTGACGCGCTTCTGCTGACGGTCGATCTGCATGGCGCGAGCAGCAAGCCGCAGGGTCAAACCGGGTTGATCGAAGAAACCCGGCTTGACCAGCGAAAGATCGTCCGCACTCTTGCCGCTGAAAAATTCAGACAGATGCACGCGGTCATAAGCCGGCCGGCTTTCCTCGCACAACACGGTGATGTCCAGGCCCGGCGGCTGCCGTTCCATCAGTTCTTCGAGCAACTTGTGCCCGACCATGCCGTTGCCGATCACCAGTAATTTCATTGCCATGCCGCACCTTCCCCGTTCATGCCGCGAACGGCGACGTCGCCTGTTTCTGGCTCATCGCTTCCCGGTAAAGCTGTTCTTCGCGCGCCGTGTGTTCGGCGCTGAAGCGCACCGCCAGCGCGCACAAGGAACCGGCAATGACGAAACCGCCGAGCAGTGCGAAGGTGTGCTGCACCGAACCGGTGCTCTTGAGCAGAAAACCCGCCGCCACCGCGCCGACATTGCCGCCCGCACCGACGATGCCGGCCACGCCGCCCAGTGCCTTGCGATCCACGAACGGCACCAAGGCGTAAGTCGAACCGCAAGCCATGTGCGTGAACAGGCCGAAGGCGATCATCGCCACGACCGCGGCGTCCGCCGCTTGTGCACTGGAGAACCACAGCAAGCCCAGGCCTTCGCCGAGCATCAAGGCAGCAAGCAACCAGCTTCGCGCCGCCAAGCCATGGCGAAACGCCAGGCGATCGGATGCGATGCCGCCCACTGCGCGCGCGAACAACGCCAGCAAGCCGAAGCAACCGGCCGCCAGGCCTGCATGCTGCAGATCCATCCCGAAGCGATCGACGTAGTAGCTGACCGCGACGCCATGCACGAACAGCTCGATGCCGAAGCAACCGGCGTAGGTTACGAACAGCATCCATACGCGGTAGTTCTTCACGGCAGCCAGAAACACCTGCCATCCGCCGGCCTTGCCGCCATCCGGCATCACGCCGCGCGCGCGCAGGTCGCGGTAATCGCCCTGCGGGCAATCCTGCGCATAGCGCCAGTACAACGCCGCCACGATCAGCATCAGCGTGCCCGGCACGAACATCGCCGCGCGCCAACCCCATTCATGCTGCACGCCCAAACCGACGACTGCGCCAAGCACCCACGGCATCACCGATTGCGCGACGCCGCCACCGGCGTTGCCCCAGCCGGCAGCCGCGGCATTCGCGGTGCCCACCACGTTCGGCGCGAACATCACCGAGGTGTGGTACTGCGTAATGACAAACCCTGCGCCGGCGATGCCAATGGCCAGGCGGAAGAACAGGAACGAGGCATAGCTGTGCGCAAAGGCAATGCCAAATACCGGCACCGCACCGATCAGCAATAGCCAGGTGTAAGTGCGCCGCGGCCCGAAGCGATCGCACAGCGGCCCCACGATCAGCCGTCCAAACACCGTCACCGCCACCGCGGCGATGCTGATATTGGCAAGCTGGTCCTTGCTCAGGTGAAACTCGCCCTTGATCAACGGCATCAACGGCGCCACCGCGAACCAGGCAAAAAAGCAGGCAAAAAACGCCAGCCAGCTCAAATGGAACGCACGCATGGGTGGCGTGCGCAGATGAAACAATTCGATCCGCGTAGCTTTGCTCGACATGCCCTACCCCGCACACTGAAGACTTGCCTGGCCTGCAAACCCGTCCGTCGCGCCAATGCTGATCGGCGGGCCTTGATGCATGATGCGTTGCATCATTTGTGCCAGCGGGATAAGTGCTGATTTTCTTAGGCTTTTTAGGCAGGAATTACGCTTTGTTGCGTGCGATTGCGCACCAGCGAAGGGCTAAACAATCGCTGCTTGCACCCTTGCGGTGCAGCAAATTGGGCCTGACGCCGGTGAAACGGCCATGGCTGGGGTGGCCTGACTCTTGCCTCAGCTTCCGACGTAACCTCGTTGCGCATCGTCAGGGTGAACGGCATGGACATACGCGTAGATGATCTTTCCAGCACCGCCACGCAGGCGCTTTTGCATTTACATCTCTCCGGCATGCACTCGAACTCGCCACCGGGACAGGTCTTCGCGCTCGATCTATCCGGGTTGAAAGCGCCCAACGTTACCGTGTGGAGCGCATGGCAGGGCGAGGACATCTGCGGCATCGGTGCGCTCAAGCAGTTCGATGCCACGTCGGGCGAAATAAAATCGATGCGCACACATCCGGACTATCTTCGCCGCGGCGTGGCGGCAGCCTTGCTGGAACGTATCATCGACGAAGCGCGAGAACGCGGCGTGCAACGCTTGAGCCTGGAAACCGGTAGCGGGGATGCCTTTGAGCCTGCGCTGGCACTTTATCGGCGACGTGGATTCGTGAATGGCGAAGCGTTTTCTGATTATCAGAAGAGCGACTTCAATCAGTTCCTGCATTTAGCGATATAGCACGTTCGCACTTTGATCCACAGCGAAGGGAAAATGTCCGTCGAGCTTGCAGGAAGGCTAAAACATGGTCATCCCAGCGAAAGCTGGGATCCAGTGCCTTTAACGTTTTGAAAGTCGCTGGATCCCAGCTTTCGCTGGGATGACGCATCGGTAGCGGCGTAGGTTGGGGTGAGCGGTACGCGAACCCCAACATCTCCGGATGCCGGCATGCCATGTTGGGGTTCGGCTTCGCCTCACCCCAACCTACGCGAGCACAAGAGGCTTAAAACTTCGCCCGCAATTCCACACCAAACGTACGTGGTGGCGTAATGGTGGCATACGGCGTGCCGAAATCGTTGGTGCTGTCGTTGCCGATGCTCAATACATAGCGCTTATTGAACATGTTGTTGACGAACACGCCCACGCCCCAATGCTCGTCCGGCGTATGCCAATCCAGCCGCGCATCGGTGCGCTGCGTGGCGGTGCCTACGGTAAACAGCGGCGTGCTCAAGCAGGTGCCTTGAACGCCGGAATCCGCATTGCAACGCGTTCGCCCGCGATAGGCGTACTGCACGTTCAATTCCAGGTTGCCGCGATACACATCGAACCAGGTGTAGTCGAAACCCGCTGTTGCCGAGAACGTAGGCTCACCCGTCGGCTGGCCATCCAGGCTCACGCCGGAGGTCGAGGTGCCGTGGATATAGGTGCTATCGATATACGCGCTGGTGAAGTTCAGGCGCAATGCCCTCACCGGCTGCCATTGCGCTTCGACGTCCAGCCCATGCGCATGCTGGTCGCTGGTCATCACCGTGTAGAACGGCACGCCCGAGCCATTGAAGTTCGGATTGAGCACCGACGACTGCAGGTTCGAATAGCGGTAGTCATACACCGAGGCATTGAACAGCAGGTTGTATTGCGGAACCACCGCTTTCACGCCCGCTTCGTAGTTCCACACTTTTTCCGGCGCATACAGCGAACCGACTTGCAGGCTGTTGTAGCCACCGGCCTTATAGCCCTTGGTGGCGGAGACATAGGCCATCAAGTCCGGCGTGAACTTGTAGCTCAGCACCGCGCGCGGACTGAAATCGTGCCAGCTGTGCCGCGTCGACACCCATTGACCCACCGCATTGGGAAAGATGATGTTGCCGCCGAACGCGCCCAACGCCTGCTGCGCTTCGGGTGGCAGCAGACCGACGATACCGCTGGAGACCAATGCCGCTACCGTCTGGTCGAATGCGGTCGCCTCGCGCGGCGGCGTGTACCAGGTGAAGGCCTTCTTGTCCTCGGTGTAGCGCAGGCCGGTGGTGAGGTCGAGCTGATCGTTCAAATGCCAGATCACGTCGCCAAAGGCGGCGTAGGCCTTGAAGCGGCCGACGTTGTCGATCTGCTCGCGCCACGGATCGCCGAGCAGGCTATACGGCAAACCGAACGCTTGCAGCCCCTGGGTAATCTCGGTCAACGGCAAACCCAGCCCATCGACGTTCTGCGCCAGCGTATCCAGGCTGCTGGTGTTGGTATTTACCTGGCTGGTCTGGCGCGCCTGTTCCGAGTAGAAGCTCACGCCGGACACCCAATCCATCAGGTCGTTGTCGCCCGAGAGCTTGAACTCCTGGTAGTAACTGTTGTTGTGCTCGATGTTGGCGGTATCGAGATAGCTGACGACGTGGTTGGTGCCGTCGTTATCTTCATCGTTGAAGGTGTTGAAGTGGCGCCAGGCCGTGGTGGAAGTGAAGCTGCCCCACGGGAACGAATGATCGATGATCAGGGTGGAGCCATCGAAATGCCGCCACTCGCGCGCCTGGATGGCATCGTTGTAGAGCGGTGCGGTAAGCGGGTTGAGATACGTGGCGGGGTTAGGCGGAAAAGGTGGGCGCCCGTTCGTATCGTTGGACAGCGCCACCAGCCCGATGGACGGGCGCGGCGGCTGATCCAACCGCTCGTGATCCCATGACCACAGCACGCGCGTATCTGGCGTGACATTCCAACGGTAAACGAAGCGAGTACCCCAGTCGTCGTTCTTGCCGTAGTGCTGGCCGTTGGCCTGGTCGCGCATCCAGCCGTCGCTCTGGTTGTCGAGCACGCTGATGCGCAAGGCCATGTCCTTGTTGAGGGGAATATTGACCAGCGCGCTTTCGTAGCGCTCGCCCTCGTTGCCATAGCGCAGCAGCACCTTGCCTTCGAACTTGTCGCTGGGTTCGTTGGTGATGATGGAAATCGCACCGCCCGCAGCGTTGCGGCCGAACAGCGTGCCTTGCGGGCCTTTCAGTACTTCGATGCGGTCGATGTCATTGAAGGCCAACAAAGCGCCACCGGAACGCGCGGCGTAGACGCCATCGATATACACGCCGACCGCCGATTCCGTGCCGATGCCGAAGTCGCTGGTGCTGATGCCACGCAGGGAATAATTCGGCTGCGTAGGCTGGCTGCCATCCACCACCAAGCCCGGCACGAACAGCGAGATCTTGCTGAGATCCGTGGCCGCTTGCGTGTTGATCTGCTGCGCGGTGAGGATCTGCAAGGCGATCGGCACTTGCTCCATCTGCTGCGTGCGGCTTTGCGCCGTGACCGTGATGTTGCCGAGTTGCTGGGCTTTACCGGCGTCAGCTGCCTGCTGAGCGGTTGCGCTCTTTTTTGCCGTGGCTTTGCCATCGGCCTGCTGCCCTGCTCTATCGGCCATGGCCGGCGCTGCGGCAAACAACCAGAGTGCCGCACCACCGTAAAGCACCTGGCGCAGGCACGCGGACAACACACATGGACGCATCTTCATACCGACTCCCCTCCCATCGCGGCATCGCGCTCTCTCGCGATGCATCTGGTTTATCTGACGTCTCCCCCACCCGATAAAGCTCCACCTGTCTTTTGCCTGGCGAGGACCCCGAGCTTCACCAACGCCACGGCCGCCACGACGCAGGCTGCAAAACCTGCGGCCAGCAGCGGCACGTGTCCCACTTCATTGCCGTGCACGGTGAACGATGTCACCAGCGGCCCAAATCCTGTTCCCACCAATTGCGCCGGCGGCACCAGCATGGCGATGCGTCCGCGCGGATCGATATCGAACGCCAGCCGAATATGAAACGGCATCTGGAACAGCCACAGAAAACCGAATACCGCGCACAACACGGCAAAGGCCGCAGCACTGTGCGCAGGCAAGCGATACATGGCGATGCCGACGGCAGCAAACGCCAGCGCGCTGACGATCAATGCTTGCGATACTTTTCCCCAGCGCACGCTCAACGATGCGGCACCACCGCCGATGATCTGCATCACCAAGACAAGCGAAGCGAGCACGTCGATCGAGAGGCCGACACCGGCTTCATTCACCACCGGCTCGAGGTAGGCCCAGAGCGCACCCACCGCACTCATATGCAGGAACGGCACGAGCAAGGCGAAAAAGCCGGTCCACGAAACCACCGACGGCTGGATCGCTTCCGTATGCTCGCCCAGTCGCGCAGGCAACCGCGATGCGATCAACAACGGCAGCACGCAAACGACCGCCAGCAAGACGAAAGGCTGCCCCCAACCCAAGGACGCGATAGATACCTTCGCCAGCAACAAGGCCGCTGCCGCTTGCACGCACGTCTGCAGCGTAAGGAAAACACCGGCCAGGCGATCCGGCTGCGGCGAGCGCACGATGATCATCGTGACAATCCAGAATAGACACGCTTCCAGCAGTCCGGCCACCACCCGCCATGCCGCGCAGGCAAGGTCGCCATGCGCCGTCAGCGTCAGCAGATCGATGGCGATCAGCAGCAGGCTCGCTACCACAGCCACCGTGCGCAGCCGATGCAGCGGCAAGTACTTCTCCGCCAGGATAGTGCCCACGCCCAGCGAAAAAATTTCGCCCATGGCAACCACGCCAACGCCTTCCATCGATATGCGATGTTGATCCACGAGCGCGCCCAGTAGCGCCGGCTGCAGGCCAAGCACCAGCAACGCCACGCAACCGATAGCCAACGCGGCCACCGTTTCGGAACGCTTGAACTGCATCGCAACCGATGTGTTCATAAGTGCCCTCTCAATAACCTTTCACTTCTTCTGGCAACACCCCTTGCGCAAAACGCCGCGCTGCCCGTTTTTGGTCCTTTTTCAAACGTCCATTGGCAATGTGGCAAACCCACCAGGGCAGCGTGTGCAAATGCATGCCGGTTGCCTTGGCCAGCACATACGCCTTGGCGCATTTTTCCAGCAGCTCGGCGTTGAGCACGAGACGATGCACGGTACCGCCGAACACCATGACATCCTTCTCACTCGCCCAAACGTTGCCACCGGTTGCAAGACTCGAAGACTTTAGCGGGCCATCCATGGCATGGCGCATCGGCACCACCGTCGCGCCGAGGTGTCTTGCCTGTTCGTCGAACAGTTGCGGGAGATCGCCGCCGAAACTGCCAAGCATGCGGCCGAAGGTTCCGCCGCCCGAAGCGATGGCTCCCACGTCGGGGCGTGCTGCATAAACGCCAATATGCTGCGCATATTCCTGGCTCGGCTGAGCCGATAGCGGCACGCGTACCGGCTCGATGTCCGGCGTGGCGAGCAGCATGTCACGCGTGCCCGGCAAGCGCACGGAGACACTGCCGCCCATACCGAGCAAGCGCTTTTCATCCAGGCGTCGCATGGCATCGAGCAGAAGGCGATCGAGCGTCATGGCATCACACCAGCTTGAACACGTCTTCGAAACGGTTGAGTGCGTCGTCGATAACCTCATCGGTATCGGCGAGGCTGGTGTAGATGCGGCTGCCCGCGAGCGTAATCACGCCGTGCGCGGTATACGCCGCGCCCATTTCCTCCATCATGTGCTTGCGCTGCTTGGCTTCGTTCTTCGCGCGAACGAGCTTGAGCAAGTTACTGGTATCCAGCAGCATCACGCCGGACGTTTGCAGGTGCACGATCGAACCCATGTTGTAGGCCACATAGGGCAAGCCGAGACGCTCGATGATCTGTTCCAGGCCTTGCCGCAAGCGATCACCCGCACGACCCGCCTTCACTGCCGCCTGCGTGCGCTGCATTTCCAACAACGCGTAGTAACCGGCCGCGCATGACAACGGATTGGCGGTAAGCGTGCCGCCGACGAATGCACGCTTGGCGGTGGTGCCAATGCCGCCAACCAGCATCATCATGATGTCGCGCCGGCCACCGATGCCGCCCGCCATCGGGTAACCGCCGGTGAGGCATTTGCCGAGGATGGTGAGGTCCGGCTTGATGCCGAAATAAGCTTGCGCACCGCCCATGCCGGCGCGGAAGCCGGTCACCACTTCGTCGAAGATAAGCAGTGCATGGAATTCATCGCACAACTTGCGCAACTGTGCATTGAAGTCGCGCGGCACCGGTCGCGTACCGCTTTCGGGGCCGAACGGTTCCACGATGATCGCTGCCGTACCACCGCGCAGGCGATTCCATCGCAGCTTGCGGCGGATAGCGTCCAGATCGTTCGGCAGGCTTTCCTGCGTGGTAGCGGTCGAACCGCGCGGAATGCCGACCGCTTCCATGCGGCCGGTGTTCGGCAAGCGCATGCCGTACACCATCTGATCGCTCCAGCCGTGATAGCCGCCGCCGATCTTGATCACGCGTTTCTTGCCGGTGTAGGCGCGCGCCAGACGGATCGCACCCATCACCGCTTCGGTGCCGGAACCCATCATGCGCAGCATATCGACACCCGGCATGACCTGGCAGACCAGTTCCGCCAGCTTCACTTCGTATTCGTGCAGCAAGCCGGTAATCGGGCCGCATTCGTTCAACAGCTTCTGCACTTGCATGAGTACGGCAGGGTGGTTGGAACCCAGCAACGTCGGGCCGCCGGCTTGCAGAAAATCGATATAGCGATTGCCATCGATATCCGTCATATGGGCGTCACGCGCTTCGCGGATCGCCAAAGGAAACGGATAGTTGAAGGCTAGATTGTGTTGCACGCCGCCAGGAATCACCTGTTTGGCTTGCTCCGACAAATGCTTGGAGGCCTGGCAGCGGGCTTCGAAGTAATCGAGTACCTTGCCCATCGCGTCGCGCCGAATCGGGCGAATCGGCTGGTTGACCAATGCATCGAAGCGCCGATAAAGCGCATCGGTATCCGGCCATTGGGAGATCGCGCTGCCGGCGGTCTCGACCGATGTGTCGTGAAAATTCATAGGGCCATGTCCTGGATAGGTCGGGCATCGAGCGTTGCCAGCAAATGCCGCAGTGCAAGCTGTTGCGATGACGCTTGCGCCGCTTGCGAGGCAATGCGTGTACGCAGATAGCCCAGCGCCACCCTTTCGAGTGCGGAAATAGCGCGCATGGCGTGCTCGTCGGTGTTGCCACAACAGATGGCGCCATGCGTTCGCAACAGATAAGCGTTGATATCCGGCCGCAACGCCTTGGCGAGTTTGCTTGACAGCCACGCCGTGCCGGAGGGCGCATAGCCGACGACGCGCACTTCGTTGCCAAGCAGGTGGCGATCCTCCGCGTGCGGCACCGGTATGGGCTGGCCCAGCAACGTGCATGCGCTGGCGATCGGCTGATGCGTGTGAATGCTGGCGCGGCAATCGGTGCGCACGCGCAGCAGCCGGGCATGCATGCCGGTTTCCACCGACGGTTTGCGATCACCGTCGATCTTGACCAGATCGCGCAGCCGCAGTACGCACACATCCGCCGCTGTCATCTGGTAGTAATCCGTGGCGGATGGCGTAACGACGATATGCTCATCGTCCACCTTCAAGGCGAGATTGCCGCCGGTTGCGGCAAAGTAGCCGTGATCGGCCAGCATGACGCTCATCTCGACCACGCGCTGGCGCATGCCTTGGAATTTCATCGCGGCAGCCCTCGGTGCTGATTGACGTCGCGGTAAAGCGGCGCGAGACGCCGATGCAATTCCTTGAACGTGCCGAAACGTTCGTCATACAGCTGATGCATGGCGCGCCGCGGCTCGAAGCGCGACTTGTGCCGGCACAAGATCGGCACATCTTCGAACGACATCTCACCCAGGCCGATGCCGGCGATGAAGGCCGCGCCCAGTGCATTGGCCTGAATCGGCGCCACCGGCTGCTCGATCACCATGCCGGTGACATCAGCCATGATCTGGCACCACACGTTCGACTGCCCACCGCCACCGACGATGGTCATCGGCGCACCTCGTTCGCAGCCGACGAAGGTGAGCATCGGCTCCAGCATCCAGCGTGTATTCAAGGCCACGCCTTCGAGAAACGCGCGGATCATGTCTTCGCGCGTGTGCTCCAGCGACAGGTTGAAGAGGCCGGCGCGCAGGTGACGATCATCCACCGGCGTGCGTTCGCCTTGCAGCCATGGCAGATAGATCAGCCCGCGCGCACCAGCCGGTACGCGATCAGCGATGTTGTCGAGCAAGGGATAAACATCCGGCCGTGATTCGTCCGGGGTCAGCTCATCCGGATGAAACAGGATGCGATCGCGCAGCATGGTGAGGTTGCTGCAGGCCGCCGACTGTACCGCCATGGCCAGGTAGCGATCCTTTTGCGCGCACGGCACCGAGGCGATGAATGCGCTGAGATTCGTGCGTTTTTCCGGTATGTGCGCGCCGATCCACGACGACGTGCCGAGATACAGATGCAATTCGCGATCGCGCACGGTGCCGGCGCCGATCGCCGCCGCGGAGTTGTCGACGGCGCCGGCTACAACTCGTGTCGACGAAGACAGCCCCAGTTTTTCGGCCACCGCCGGCGCCAGTTGACCGATCACTTCGGTGGATGGCACCAGCTCCGGCAAACGCTCGCTATCGACCTCCAGCAGTCGCAGCAGGCGTTTGTCATAACACACGTGCGAAAGATGGCGGTTGTCGGTCGCCCAGATGGTGAGCGCGGAATCGTAGGTCGCGCAAAAACGGCCGGTGAGCCGCAGATTCATGAAGTCGAGCGGGCCCAGGAATTTGTGCGTGCGTTCGAAGAGCGGCCGTTGATGATCGCGCAGCCACGCGATATGCCCGGCTTGATCCTTGCCCGACAAAGACGGCGCGCCACCGGTAAGCCGCAACCAGCGCGCCAGCTTCAACGGTCCATAGCCCTGGATATTCAGCCATCGGTTGCGCGCACGTCGCCGAATGGCGTCGGCGCCGCGCATATCCAGCCATAGCATGGCGCGCGCAAGCGCGTTGCCGTGCGCATCCACCGGGACGGTGCATTCGTGCAACGCCGAGCAGCAAATTGCCACGATCTGCTTGCGCCGTTGCGTGTCGGCCGCCAGCAATTCCTGCGCGGCACCCAGAAAGGCCTGCCACCAGTCCTCGGCGTCCTGCTCCACGCCGTATTCGCCCACCAGATGCAAAGGAACCGCCCGAAACGACCACGCCAGCACACGGCCATCGAGCGCGACCAACGCGCACTTGCAGCCCGACGTGCCCAAGTCGACCGCCAGAACCAGGCGATCATCACTGGAAGACACCGCGGCCTGATGCGCGCTCGGCATTGCCCATCCCCGAAAAGCTAGTTATAGCTACAATATAGTTACAGCTATAATTGACGCAAGCCCTCCCCCGCCGGACCGCCGTAGTGCCCGCCAAGCCCAGCTCTCCCCGCCGCATCCCCAAACGGCCCAAGCTCGCCCTCAGTCCCAAGGTGAAGCCGGCGCAATCGCGCGCGGCAGAAACCTATGAGCAGTTGCTGACCGTCACGGCGCAGGTGCTGGCCGACGTCGGCTTTGAGCTGCTTACCACCAACCTGGTGTGTGAGCGCGCGAAATTGTCGCCGCCGGCGCTGTATCGCTACTTCCCCAACAAGTACGCGCTGCTGCACGAACTGGGCCTGCGCCTGATGCAGAAACAGAATGCGTTGATTCCGCAATGGCTGACGCCTGCCGCATTCGGCTCGGCGAAAAAACTGGAAGACGCGATCACCGGACTACTGCTGGAAACCTATGAGGTGACGCGCGACACCACCGCCGGTATCTGGATCATGCGCGCATTGCGCGCGATACCCATGCTGCAGGACGTACGCCTCGAATCGGCGCAGGAAGTTGCCACGCAAGTCACCGCAGAGCTACGCCGGGCATTTCCAAAAGCCGCACAAGAAGACTTGGAACTCATCAGCCGCGTGGCCGACAGCATGTCCTACGCCGCCTTGGAAATGCTGTTCGACGATCCGTCACTGGATGCGACGTCCGTGATGCGATTGGTCGCGGCGAGCCTCGCCAGCCATGTCCCACGGTTGCAAGGCAAGAAAAGCCGGTCATAGCGACAAGTGATGCTTGCGATCAGGCGACGCCCCAGTTGGGAAAATAGCAAACCTCTCCGTGGGCGCGGCCACCCGATCATCAGCCGATCAGGCACGCCCTCCGGCTCAATCATGGCCAGCCTTGGATAAAGACAGCGGCTTGCGGAACTTCAACAAAAACTTGTCCGTGTGTCCTTTGATCTCAGGCGCGAAGATCGGTTTGTCGTGTGCGTCCTGCGGATTGCTCAGCACATCGCTTTGCGCCTCCAGCACGAAACCCGCCGCCTTGGCTTGAGCCATGACGATCGGGGGGTCGATGCGGTGCAATGTATGCGCGTCATGTCCGCCCGAGCCCGCCGCAGCCGCGTGATCGACGACGATGAAAACACCGCCCGGTTTCAGCACTTTGAACACAGCGGCATCGAGCTTGGCGGCCTGTTCGGGACCAGTGCTTCCGTTGACGCTGAACACACTGACTGCACCGTAGACATCGTGGTAATTTTGCGACGTCCACACGACATCCAGCGGTGCACCGACATCAAACCGGTCATACGGTCGAGTGATCCTTGACACGCTGACCCTAAAATTCGTGCAACGGCACAGCACAATGAGTGCGAAGAGTTCGTGATGAAGTGTGTGACGAATCAAATGGCGCCTTTCCCCTATCTGTAAATCCCAAAAACTTGGGATGCCCCACTTGCATAGGCCTCGCTACCGTTGCCAGGCGCATGTGGCGCACCATCAAAAGGGGATAACTCATGGCTGAGCAACGCGACGACTACGAGCTGCAAGAGCAGCAGCTTAGCGACGACATGTTTCGAATCATTGAGTCCATTGAGGACAGATTCCATGTTGAGCTGAAAAGTCTTTTTGATGCGAGTCGCTACTCGTATACGGAATTCATGGCCGAATTCCGTCATCGAATGGTCGATGGGCTGATGGCCTACGACGGTTTTTCCAGTGAGGACGGAAGCGATACGCGCTTCAGTTATGCCGATGTCGAAGTGGAACCCAATATTTTTATCTCACGCTACAACGCACTCGTTGTCAGAAACTACCATGGCCAGAAGCTTGTCGAGTGGGTCCAAACGGTTCTGAAGAGTCTTGAAGCAATGATGAGCTCCACCTCCCCGGCAGCCTTCGCAGCCCAGACGCTCGCTGGCGCCCTACTGGCCGTTGGCGTCCCCATGGCGGTTGCGACGGTCAAAAATCTATGGGCTGGCGAGGCACTCAAGAGCGCGTTGACCATGGCGGTACAAAAGGTTGGGCTGAAGTCAGTCCTTTTTGCCGCGGGCACGGCGGCAGCCAGCATCATTTACTTCCTTCTCGTTTCCAATCCGAAAAAAATTATCGGCCTCGTGCTCAACGACACCGACACCCATTACTACGTGCCCGATTGGCGTAAAAGCGTAAATGGATACTACGGGGGGAATTTGTATATGGAGCACGGCACGACCGAGCGCTTCATGACTGCGCCTCTCACCGACAAGATCGATTCACCAGAGATCCAGCTGAAAGCTCGACTGGTGGCAAAGAACGACGATGAAACCATGGTGGCAGCGGGAATTTTCTTCGCCGAAAAGAAGATCGGCTTTTACGGAGCCGAGGGCGTGTTTGTATTTACACCCTATCCTGGCTACGGCAACGACAGCGCATTTGCCTATCAGTTTGCCGTTCCCTACAGCAGGGACAATCGCAACAATATCGATGTCCATGCCAATGGACGAATCGATAATAGAGATCACATTTCCAAGCTATTCCGGGACATGTACAACGCTGCGAAAGTCAACGTCGAGAAGCAGGCCGGAAATATGTCAATGACGGCCAACGTGAATGACGCCCGAGGCGGAAAGGTCTATGGCGTCAGTTGCGTAAGCACTCCTCTTGCTTATCCGAAGCAATCGTAAACGACGCGGATTACTAGCCAGTGGCCGGGCGCGTCGCGTCCGGCTTTTTCCCTCAAGCCTGTCTGTCGCTCCCTCGCCGTAGGCTGAGCTGAACTGAAAAGCTGAGCCAGATCGGGTCTTCAGCTCGAAAGTGCCTGCAGTTGCTGGAAGACCGCCCATGACACCCGGGATTTCTCCTGATATCGATTCTCACGCTTGCATACCCCCGAAATCAGGGGTGTCCACCCGCGTTGTCATGAGCACAATTGATGAGTTTTGAAAGCGTGGGACAGGGGTATGAACGCCATGTGCGACAGGGGGACACGGCGCGTTTGTCGTGGGCGTGTTCGACGTGGGCTGGGCTGGCTCGCGGTATGGGGTGTGTTTGGCTTGCCCGGCCTGGCGCTGGCCTCGCCGGGATGCCAGGCGCTCAACGGGCAATCCGGCACCATTGCTGGGTACGGATACGTCCAGCTGCTGAGCAATAGCCAGCAGGTCAACCAAGGCGACGCCGTAACGCTGACCACGTCGGGCCAGCTTTTCTACGGGGGCTCCTTCCTGCAAATGACGGCCAACGGCAATACCGTTTCCGGCACGGAGGGGAGTTCCGGGTCGGGTGCCGACAACCTCTCCAACTCTCTTGGCAGCTCGGCTACGTACAGCATTACCTGCACATCTGTCGGCGCCACGATATCGGGGGTAAGCCCGTCTTCGGCCACTGCAGGCAGCACGGTGACCATTTCCGGTTCCGGCTTCTGGGGTGCCTCACAGGTGCTTTTCGGTGCAACGCCGGCCCCTGCGTTCACTGTCAACTATGGCCTCACCTCGTCGATTGAAGCCGCGGTGCCCAATGGTTCGGGCACGGTAACGATCACGGTAATCACCGATGCAGGCACTTATACCGGCGGGTCATTCATGTTTGCCGCGCCCTCTGCAGGCCCGGTAAGCACCAGCGTGGCGTTCGACAGCAGCAATAACGCCATGCCCTTGAACACCAGCGGCAATCCCACGGCCGTTGCGGTAGCCAGCGCACCTGCGCATGGCACGGCAAGAGCCACCGGAACCTCGATCACGTATTCGCCGACCGGCAACTACACAGGATCAGACAGCTTTACTTATACGGCCAGCAATGCCGCTGGCACGTCTGCTCCCGCCACGGTGACGATTACCGTCAATCCGCCAGCCGCGCCTGCGGCCACCGCCACATCGGCAACGACGCCGTATAACACGGCGACGAACATCAACCTGGCGAGCGCCATATCGGGACTGGACATCACGGGCGTCAACATCGCTGCAAATCCCAGCCATGGCACGGTAAGCGTGTCGGGCGAAACGGTGACCTACACACCGTCTGCGACGTTCTA
>NZ_DATEJY010000041.1:0-7164 GCF_035277725.1 Dyella sp.
ACCATCCTGCTGGTGATCGTGAGCGTGCTGCCGTCAATTACCGGCCATAGTGGTTTGATCTATTTCGGTGGCGCGGCGGTACTTGGCGCCGGGTTCCTCTATTACGCGATCCGCCTGATGAATCCGCCGGACGAATACTTCGCGATGCGGGTGTTTAAGTATTCGGTGATCTATCTGATGGCGCTGTTTGCTTTCCTATTGGCGGATCATTGGCTGTTTCCATCGTTGATCCAACACGGGCTAACACTTAGCTAGCTCTGGTCGTAGCTGGTGTCGAAAAGATGATCTTTACTCGCGTGCCAGCGCTACTCAATGCCGAGTATGATTTAAGCAGTGACGCCATATTACTGCAACATTTCGGCGACGATTTAGTAAGAAAATGCGATCGCCTTGAACATACTCGGTAATATTGGCGCAAACGACTTGCGGCTAGGCAAACGTCTGCACAAAATCATCTCACGTCAATGATAGATCAGTCGGTAGCGTGGTCTTTCGGCATGTGTTCGTGTTAGCCCCATCCACATAAAAAGTGACAGGCATGGCCGACGTAAACCAATATGGCTTCAGTTACGAAGAGATAGTTATCGCGTTGATCAAGCAACTCGATATCAATGAGGGGCTTTGGACTCTCAACATCAACTTTCGGTTCGAAGCGAAGAATATTCGTAAGGATAGTGAAAGCACGAAGGTCTCCCCCGGCTTTATCGGCATGTTGGACCGGATCGGATTGATCAGAGCTACCAAAAATACGCCAGGCCTTACTGTCGATGCAGCGAAGGTCAATCCAAAACTGACTCGCGGGCCACGAGCGAAAGTGAATTGAGGTCGCACATTTGTTTCTTCGATTAAGCATCGGCTGAGATGCTTAGGCGCGGTACGTTCATTCACGCAATGCAGGGGATGCATGGTGAGCAAAGAAGCTAAAACTCCGGGTATGGAGGCGGCCGATGCGGCTGTCGAGGGCCGGCGGCTGCGCGCTTTTCCAGTGTTTGTAAAGTCTGCGCTTTCTACACTGGTTCTAGGGGGCGCCATAGCTGCCGTCGCTTATACGCTACCGCACGGGGTGGCTCGACAAGGGGATGAGATATCGCAATCAGATGTGCAGGCTCGCCTTGCTGCTTTCCAGGCACTTGCAGCGATGGACTTGTCTGTCGTTGCCAATGAAGATTTGAACAGAGCCGTGCAAAGCATGAATCTCGATCCTGGCGCCGCGGAGGCCCTGCGACGCGACGTGTCTGATGCGGCCCCTCCGCCAAAGACAGTACCTGGGCCACAAGATATGCAGGCTGCCCAACGTGAAGCTCCCTTGTCCAGCCCTATGCAAGCTGAGGCGAAAGCCAATCGCTTGCAGCTAGTCTGGATTACGCTCTGGGACACCGACGTAGAGGATGGCGACATGGTCCGCATTGACAGTCAGGGCTATTCGCGTACCGTCCGCCTGACCAAGAAGGGCGACACCTTTGCAATGCCTGTTCCGGCGGATGGCGTGATCAAGATAAAGGGGGTCAAAGATGGCGATGGCGGTGGTATTACCGTCGGGCTTGCTTCAGGAAGCGCCAGGGCAATCTTCCCTGTCATGAGTGAAGGTCAGGAGCTTGGGCTTAGGGTAAAGGTGAATTGATGCGCTGGCTTGCTGCTTTGGCCACGCGGCTTCTGCCTGTGGCTTTTTTATTGATCGCTGCCATATCGGTAGCACAGTTCTGGATGCAGCATGGTCCTAGCGGTCATGCGTTGGATGGACTTCTGGCCAAGACGAGCGCTTTTCTCCATGCCTACGCATGGTGGGCATCAGGTTTTGCAATGGTCTTTTGGATGGTCTTTTTTATGGGGTATTTTCGGGAGCGCCAGCACATCGCGTTTCCCGGGGCAAGCAGTGAGGGCTGGGTCGTGGACATACTTGATCGTTTGACTAATCGCGCGGCGCTTGAGGCAAAGTTGGCCGGGCAGCCGGAAGCCATTTTTATTGATGCCGAACAGTTGGCGGTCGCGCTGAAGAGTAGGGTCATCGGCCAAGATAGTGTTTGTGATGACATGGCTGCTCAGATTCGCCGCCGTCTTGCTTTGAAGCAGCGTGGTAAGCCGGTTGGTGTCTTTCTGCTTGCTGGGCCACCAGGTACCGGTAAAACCTACCTGGCAAAATGTCTGAGCAATGCGTTGCAGCGAAAATTGCTGCATTTTGATATGACACAATTTTCCAGCGGTGGTCACGGGGCGACACAACTTTTTGGGGCGGCGAAAGGCTATGTCGGGTCAGACGCTTATGGAAAACTTACGGCAGGCTTGCGCGACGCTCCGGATGCCGTGATCTTGCTCGATGAGATCGAAAAGGCGCATTCCGATGTGCAAAAGAACTTTTTGACTGCGTGGAACGATGGCTTCGTTACCGAGGCATCCGATGGCAAGCAAATATCAACGACGCAGGCTATCTTTATTCTGACCACCAACGCAGCAACGGACGCGCTTCAGTCACTCGCTGACCTATATGCCAACGACCCCGATGAGCTGCGGCGTACTTCGACCAACGCACTGCGTGAATCTGGTTTTGCCCCAGAGATCATCAATCGTCTTGATCGTATTTTTGTCTTTCGACCTTTGTCAGGTCTGGACGTGGCGCGTGTTACCGCGCTAGAAATCGAAGCAATGATCAAGAGTTACGGGCTCGACGTAAGCCTTGGGGGAATTGACCCGGAGCTGTTGTTCGACATGATGCGCCGCCAGGGGCGGTTAGGTACAGGCGCATCCGCCAGGGATTTGGTTCGCATCGCGGAAGAGTCGATCGCCGATACGTTGATCGAAGCCAAGCAAAAGGGTTACGCCCGGGTGTCATTGGTGGCCGTCGATGGACGGGTCATCGCGAGAGCCGAAGCGTGAGAGCCATTGTGCCGGAAAGCCCCTTTCGCACTTTTGGGCGATTGTGGCAACGAGCTCCCGTGTGGCGTTTGAGCGGAATGCTTGCCGCTGTTTTGACCTTGGTATTCGTTCTTTTTGTCAAAAACAATTCGGGCCAACCAGCTTCGATAGGTGCGTCAAGCCAGGCTTCCTATTCGTCTCAGGTCTCCGCTGGCAAAACAGTTGGCACGCCCTCTGGCGCGTATTCTTCTACAGCCGGAATTTCATCCCCCCCAACAGTCGTCGCCAGTCGGACGACTCGGTTACAGGCTGCATCGTCCACTGTATCTCCAAGGGTACATACGGCAAATCTTTCGCTTGCTACGCCAGGCAGCTCTTCTGCTGGAGCAGGCGATCTTGATGGCGCGCTAGGTGGTCGAAGCTACAACGGTTTGGTCAATGTTGACGGCTACAAGGTGCCGCTACCTGCGGGAAACTGGGTTGTGCTTTCCAATGGGCGCTACAAGTCGCCCCATGCAACAGGTGAGCTGGTTTTCCTTGGCTTGGTCAAAAACCGGCGTTTGGTGGGTGGCGCGCGCATCTCGGCTTTGCACAGCGCGGGGCAGCCTGGCAGCGATTTTCCTCCGAAACTGAAGGGGTGCGCCGGAGCCAATAACGTTGATCTCTACGTAAATGCAGAAGCGATGAATGCCGACGGACATCAGTCATGCTGGCTGGTCGATAGCTTTTTCACGCCACCGATGCAGCAATGGGCGGATCGCGCGGTCAAAATCGGATCTCTGGACCGGGCGGCTGCGGGAGATTTGGCGGCCAAGGGAGTCACCTATCCGCAGGACTTTCTCAGGATACGAATGACACGTACGGAAACCTGGGGCTTGCTGGAGGTTTCTTATCTATTTAGTCCGGAAGCTGCTGGCATCAAGTCGAACGAAGCCATTTCTGCAGCGGATACTGATTGGGATTGCAAAAATATCTCGCGTTATCCCGAAAAAGTTGCTTACGTTGAGAAGATGAAAGAATGGGCCACGCAATTCTGGCCCCGGCTCAAGGTGGCATTCGATCAAGGCTCACATTGAGGAATGTGCGCAATGGATGACGGCTCATCCAGCCGGAGCAGGTGTTCGTTTTGCCGCCAGCAAATCAAAAGATGACCGTGCGGCAAAAAGTCTGTTACCAAGGCTTGACACTTTCGCACCGCAGCAAGACAATTCCCGCGCCCACCGGCGCAGTTTTGCCGGCCGGGCCTCTGTCCGAACTAACCAAGGCATATGGACGTTTACCCTAGTCGCAACGTCGACATCCGCGAGCATCGGGTGCCGGCATTGCATAACAAGCTGATCGTTCGCGGCAACCGCCAGCGGTTGGCCGGCGCTTTCCTCGACTAGGGAAGTCCGGCCCGCTCCTAACGGTGCCGTGAGCACCGTTATAGAGGAGATGGGCCCATGAAGCTCCTTCGTGATTTCTTCCGTTTTCGCACCGCGGGTCGGTTTTCCCTGGCCGGCCGCCGTCAAGCCGTGCGTCGTCCCACCATTACTGTCACCGTTCCCCAGCCGCTGACCCCGCGGCAGGCGGCTGAGCGTGTCCAGGCCGATGCGCCGCGCACGTCCCGTCATCTTCATTTGGTATCAAGTCACTGATGCGTCATCCGCAGCTTCATAAAGGGTGGCCTCCGCCAGGACCGCAACACCGGTCCGCGGGGCGTCGTCCTGGCCGCGGATTGCCCTAGGGGGCGGGCCTTTCCTTAAAGCTCGCCTCCGTCGCAACAACTTGATTCCACGGAAGCGAGACATGATGAACCGAGTCACCCAGGCGGCCAAGGCCAAGACTGCTGCAGCACCTCAGCACGTGGCGGCCGCGCAGGATGCGTTCCGCGAAAACGAAGCCCTGCTGAGCGGCCTGGAAACCAGCCTGGCCGGCCTCGACGAAGAGCAGATCACCGAGCGTCTCGAGCGCGACGGCATCAACGAGGTATCGCACGAGAAACCGCCGCACTGGTCGATCCAGCTGCTGCGCGCCTTCAATAACCCGTTCATCATCGTGCTGGTGATCCTGGCCGTGGTGCAGGTGTTCGTGACGCCGGACGACCTGTCCGGCCCGATCATCATCGCGGTGATGGTGGGCATCAGCGTGCTGCTGAGCTTCACCCAGGAATACCGCTCCTCGCAGGCGGCGGAAAAGCTCAAGGCAATGGTGCGCAATACCGCCACGGTGACGCGTCGCGCTTCAGATGGCCACAGCGAGCGCATCGAGGTGCCGGTGAACGAGCTGGTGGTCGGTGACGTGGTGCACCTGGCCGCGGGCGACATGGTGCCGGCGGATCTCCGCCTGCTTACCGCCAAAGACTTGTTCATAAGCCAGGCCATTCTCACCGGTGAATCGCTGCCGGTGGAGAAGGCCGGCCCGGCGCAGGCGCATGTGGTGGAAGGCGGCGAGCACGGCACGCAGAAGGGCAATCCGCTGGACCTGCCCACCGTTTGCTACATGGGCACCAACGTGGTGAGCGGAACGGCCACGGCGGTGGCAGTGGCGACCGGTTCGCGGACTTACCTCGGTTCGCTCGCCAGCACCATCGTCGGCGAGCGCGTGCAAACCAGCTTCGATCGCGGCGTCAAGAGTGTCAGCTGGCTGCTGATCCGCTTCATGCTGGTGATGGTGCCGGTGGTGCTGGGCATCCAGTGGTACAAGCACGGCTTTCTCGAAGCGCTGATGTTCGCGCTGTCGGTGGCGGTGGGCCTTACGCCCGAGATGCTGCCGCTCATCGTTACAGCCAACCTCGCCAAGGGCGCCCTGGCGATGTCCAAGCGCAAGGTGGTGGTGAAGCGCCTGAATGCGATCCAGAACTTCGGCGCCATGGACGTGCTGTGCACCGACAAGACCGGCACGCTGACGCTTGACAAGATCGTGCTGGAGCGCCACCTCGACCTGGACGGCGAAGATTCGGATGACGCGCTGGAATACGGCTACCTCAACAGCCACTTCCAGACGGGTTTGAAGAACCTGATGGACAAAGCCGTGCTGGCGCATCGCGATCTGGAACCGATCGTCGCGCGCTACCGCGTGGTGGACGAAATCCCGTTCGACTTCCAGCGCCGCCGCATGTCGGTAGTGCTCGCCAATGGCGATGGCCACAACCTGCTGGTCTGCAAGGGCGCGGTGGAAGAGATGTTGGCCATCTCATCCACCGAGCGCCGCGGCGATGAAATCGTGCCGATGACGGAAGAGCGCCGCCGCGAAATCAAGGCGATGACGCGCCGGCTCAACGAAGATGGTCTGCGCGTGCTGGTGGTAGCCGTCAAGCAACAGCCGCCGAGCAATCGCGCTTATGGTGTTGCCGATGAGGCGGAGCTGACCGCGATCGGCTGCCTTGCCTTCCTCGATCCGCCGAAGGATACGGCCGCCACCGCGATTGCCGCGCTTCATCACCATGGCGTGGAAGTGAAAGTGATCACCGGCGACAACGAAGCGGTGACGCGCAAGATCTGCCGCGAGGTGGGCCTGAACGTGGAGAACTCCGCGCAAGGCCGCGATATCGAGCCGCTGGATGACGCCGCGCTCGACGATCTGGTCAAACGCACCACCGTGTTCGCCAAGATGTCGCCATTGCAGAAAGCGCGTGTGGTGAAGTCGCTGCAGCGCCAAGGCCACACGGTGGGTTTTCTCGGCGACGGCATCAACGATGCGCCGGCCTTGCGCGAAGCGGACGTCGGTATTTCCGTGGACACCGCCACCGATATCGCCAAGGAGTCAGCCGACATCATCCTGCTGGAAAAGAACTTGATGGTGCTGGAAGAGGGCGTGCTGGAAGGCCGCGTCACCTTCGGCAACATCATCAAGTACATCAAGATGACGGCCAGCTCCAACTTCGGCAACGTGCTGAGCATGGTGGTGGCGAGCTTCTTCCTGCCGTTCCTGCCGATGTTGCCGTTGCAGGTGCTGGTGTTGAACCTCCTGTACGACATCTCGCAATTGTCGATTCCGTTCGACCGCATGGACGAGGAGTATCTGCGCAAGCCGCGCAAGTGGGATGCCAGCGACATCGGTCGTTTCATGGTGTGGATCGGGCCGACCAGTTCGATCTTCGATATCACCACGTTTTTGCTGATGTGGTTTGTATTCGGCGCCAACGGCGGGGAGCACCAGTCGTTGTTCCAGTCGGGCTGGTTTATCGAAAGCCTGCTCACGCAGACGCTGGTGGTGCACATGATCCGCACGCGCCGGATTCCGTTCCTGCAGAGCATCGCCGCGGCGCCGGTGCTGGGCCTCACCACGGCAATCATCGTAATCGGCATGATCATTCCGTTCACCGGTATCGGC
>NZ_DATEJY010000042.1:0-12872 GCF_035277725.1 Dyella sp.
ACCTTGGCCACTGCACCCTGGAAATCGCTCTTGAGGATGATGTTCACCACGCCGGCGATAGCGTCCGAACCGTAGATCGCCGAGGCACCGTCCTTCAGCACTTCGATGCGCTCCACCGCTTCCATCGGAATGGTGCTGAGATCGGTGAACACCTTCTGGCCGTCATCGGCCAGGCCAAACGAGGCCATGCGGCGACCATTGAGCAGCACCAGCGTGGAGCCCGCGCCGAGGCCGCGCAGCGAAACGCCGGTAGCGCCGCTGGCAAAGCCGTTGCCGAAGGTGGAAGGAATGGAGCCAGCACCATCGGAGGTGAGGCGCTGCAGGTAATCGGCAACCGTGGGCAGGCCGCTGGCTTGCAGATCCTTGGCGGTGATCACTTGCACCGGCGAGGCCGTTTCCAGGTCGGTACGCGGAATGCTGGAACCGGTTACCACTACTTTTTCCAGCGTCTTGCTGGATGGATTCGAATCTTGTGCGTTGGCTGCCAGCGCAAAGCCGGCGGTGCCTGCAAACAAGGTCAACACGATGGCATCGCGTAGCCGTGTCGTTCTGAAATGCATTGGAAGGACTCCCTCTTGATCAGCAGCAGACGTGGGGTATGGGTAGGGTTCTGCTGACTCCCCTGGCGCACTTACTTACGTCGTAAGAAGGTGCGGCCTTAGGAATGGTAAACACGTTTCGCAAGAAATTAACAGTACTGGATGGACTAACCGGACAGGGTCAATCGCGCAGTCGCGCCATAACTTATTGAAGTTAATGAATTTAACTAAACAACGAGCAGTCATGTGCTAACGCAATATATTGCGTTAGCACATGACTTATTAGGACAAGTTCTTGTGAGCGCGCGGTCGATCCAGGGCGCTTCAATGCCTGAGTGAGATGGCGAGGGTTGTTGGGGTTCGCGTTCGCTCACCCCAACCTACAGGCGCGGTGGCCTGCAAGCAGGCTGGGATGGAATCCCAGCTTTGTTGTGGTTTTCGATGCCGGGATTTCATCCCAGCTTACGGGTTTACGACTCGCGTGCGAGGATGCCTTGTCGGCCGGCTTTGCGATCTCGACGGCGCGCGCGTCGTGCTGCCCAGCGCTCGCTGAGGCAGGAGAAGATGACATACAGCGCGGGTGTGCTGAGCAAGGTGAGGCTTTGCGAAATCAGCAGGCCGCCGATCAGCGCGATACCGAGCGGACGGCGCAAGTCGGAGCCTTCGCCAAGGCCGATGGCGATCGGCAACGCGGCGAGAATCGCGACCATGGTGGTCATCATGATCGGGCGGAAGCGCACCAGGCTCGCTTCGCGCGCGGCTTCCAGCGGTGTCTTGCCATGCTCGCGCTGCGCGACGAGTGCAAAGTCAATCATCATGATCGCGTTCTTCTTCACGATGCCGATCAAGAGCACCAGCGCGATCTGCGCGATCACAGAGAGATCGGTATGGGTGAACCACAACGCGAGCAACGCCCCGACGCCTGCAGCAGGCAACGTGGAAAGAATGGTCACTGGATGGATCAGGCTTTCGTAAAGAATGCCCAGCACGATGTACACCACGACGATCGCGCCCAAAATCAGCCACAGGCCACCGCTCTGCGACTCCTGAAAACGGCGAAAATCACCGCCCACGTCGAGCTTGATGTCGCCGGGCATGCGCATGTTGTCTGCCGTGGCCTGCACGATCTTCAAGGCTTCGCTCATGCTCACGTCGGGGGCGAGATTGAAGCTCAGGCTCATGGTGGTGTATTGGTTCAAGTGCGACACCTGCGTCGGCGCCACGCCTGGTTCCTGATGCGCGAACGCGGACAGCCGCACCATCTTGCCGCTGCTCGAACGCACCAGGATGTCGTCGATGGATCGTGGCGTGGCCGTCTGCCCGGCCACCGCGTTGACCACCACCTTGTATTGGTTGAGATCGGCGTAGATGTTGCTGATCTGGCGTTGGCCGAACGAATCGTAGATCGCCGAATCGATGTTGCCGACGTTGACCTGCAAGCGCGCGGCCTTGTCGCGATCGATGACGATGTTCTGCTGCAAGCCCGCGTCATCCAGGTCACTGCCCACGTCACGCAGCTTGGGATTCTTTCTTAGCTCATCGACCAGCTTCGGCAACCAGAACTGCAGCTTGGCGGTGTCATCGCCGCGCAGCGACATCTGGTATTGCGCGCCCTGGCTGGTGCCGCCACCGCCGAAGCTGGGCAGATCCTGGATGGCGCGCAAGCGTACGTTGAGATCGGGATATTGCGCGGCTTTTTTGCTGAGTCGCGTCAAGGCGGCAAACGTGTCGTCCTTGCGGCCCTGCGCATGAGTCTTGAGCTGGATGTCGAACGTGCCAGCGGTACCGGTGCGCGTGCTGCCCAGACGCGAACCCACCACGGCCACGTCGTGATCGCGCAGCAGCATGTCGATCAGGCGTTGCTGGCGCGCCACCGCGTCCTGGAACGAAACGGTGGCGCCGGACGTGGCGCGGCCGCGAATCAGGCCGGTGTCCTGCATCGGAAACAGGCTGCTCTTGATCTGCCCGGACATCACGATCACCACCGTCACGCCGATCAGGATCAGTGGCGTCAGCGATAACAGCAATGCGTGGCGCAAGGAAAAATCCAGCGCGTTCTGGTACAGCTTGAGCATGCGTTCGTGCATGCGGTCGATCGCTCGGCCTAGCTTGGAACTCGCCTGCGCATCGCGATGGCCTTGCAGAAACAGTCCGCACAGCGATGGCGTAAGCGTGAGCGACACCAAGGCCGAGACAACGATCGCGCCCACCAGCGTCAGAGTGAATTCCTTGAAGAACATGCCCGTGATGCCAGGCATGAACAGCAACGGGATGAAGACGGCCACCAGCGACGCGGTGATCGAGACGATGGTAAAGCCGATTTCGCGCGCACCGGTCAACGCCGCTTCCATGCGCGTCATGCCCTGGTCGATATGGCGGATGACGTTTTCGATCACCACGATCGCATCGTCCACCACGAAGCCGATCGCGATCACGCCGGCGAGCAGGGTGAGATTGTTCAGCGTGAAACCCATCGCGTACATGATTACGGCGGCGCCGGCCAGCGACAGCGGCACCGCCACGGCGGCAATCAACGTGGGCGCCAGCCGGCGCAAGAACAGCGCCATCACCAGCACCACCATCGCCAGGCTGATCAGCAAGGTGGCCTGCACTTCGTGCAGCGAGGCGCGAATAGTGGGGGTGCCGTCGAAATACGGTACGAGTTGGGTGCCCGGTTGCAGATAGCTGCTCAGCAGCGGCACTTCCGCTTTGACGCGATCGGTCACGTCGATGATGTTGGCGTCCGACTGCCGGTACACATACATCAGGATCGCCGGCTTGCCCTGGAACCAGGCGGCCTGATAGGCGTCTTGTTGGCCGTCATAGACGCGCGCCACATCCTTGAGCCGTACTTGCGCGCCCTTGCCGTTGTTGGAAATCACCAGGTTCGCGAAATCGGCCGCCGTATGCAGCGCATCGTCGGCTTCCACCGCCATGGTGGTGTTGCCGTCAGAGAGGAATCCTTTCGGCTGCAGCACATTGGCAGCCGTCAGCGCATTGCGCAGTTGATCGGGCGACAGCCCCATCGCGTTGAGTGCGCGCAGGTTGACGTCGATGCGCACGGCCGGCGTGGCGGCGCCGAGGATGTCCACTTCCGACACGCCAGGCAGCTGGCGCAGGCGCTGAGCCAGCAGCGAATCGGCGACGTCGTACAGATCGCGCGCGGATTGCGTTTCGGAGGTCAGCGCGAAGGCGATGATGGGGTCGTCGTTCGGATTGGCCTTCTCGTAGCTCGGCGGCGCATTGAGACCTGAGGGCAGATCCGCCTGCGCGGCATTGATCGCCGCCTGCACGTCGCGCGCTTCGTCATCGATGCTGCGGCTACCGTCGAAGATCAGAAACACGAGGGTGCTTCCAAGTGAACTCACCGAACGCATGGTGTCGATGCCGGGTACCTGCCCCAGATGGCGCTCTAGCGGCGCGGCGACGGTGGCGGCCATGTTCTCGGCGCTCGCACCGGCTTGGCTGGCGCTCACGAAGATCACCGGGAATTGCATGTTCGGCAACGCGGCGACGCCGAGCAGCGAATAGCAGATCGCGCCGATCACGAAGACGCCCATCGCCAGCAGCGAGGTGCCGATGGGGCGGCGGATGAAAGGGGCGGAAATGTTCATGTTGAAAACAACGTGCGATGGACGAAAAGGTTGAGGTTAGCTGCCCTCACCCCATGGCCATATGAAGAAAGCTCAAATTCAATGCCGCGGCAATGCGATGGAGCACGTAGGCTGGGATGAAATCCCAGCTTTGTGTGGCATGGCGGTGCTGGGATTTCATCCCAGCCTACGATTTCATTCCAACCTACGCATTCATCCCCGCCTGCGCGGACCACATGCATCACACTGCATCGCGCGCGGCGTGCCGCAGCGCGCGCCGCTCTCTGCGCGCCTGCAACCACTCCGAGAATCGTTCCATGTACAGGTAGATCACCGGCGTGGTGTACAGCGTCACCAGCTGCGACAGCAGCAAGCCGCCGACGATCGACACACCCAGCGGACGACGCAGCTCGGCGCCGATGCCGTTGCCCAGCGCCAGCGGCAATGCGCCAAGCATGGCGGCAGCGGTGGTCATCATGATCGGGCGGAAACGCAACAGGCAGGCGCGGTGAATGGCTTCGCGCGGCTTCATGCCGGTGCGCTGCGCCTCGATGGCGAAGTCGATCATCATGATCGCGTTCTTCTTCACGATACCGATCAAGAGCACGATGCCCACGATGCCATCCACCGACAGGCTCATGTTGCACAGGATCAACGCCAGCAGCGCGCCCACGCCGGCCGGCGGCAAGGTGGAGATGATGGTGATCGGGTGGATGTAGCTTTCATACAGCACGCCCAGCACGATGTAGATCACGATGATCGAGGCGAGCAGCAAGAGCGCTTCGTTGCCGAGCGAGGAGGAGAACTCCGCCGCCTTGCCGATGAATTGCCCGCGCACCTGTGGCGGAACATTGAGCTGCTTCTCCACGTTGTGGATCGCATCCACCGCTTCGGACAGGGAATAACCCGGCGCCAGATTGAACGAGATCGTCACCGCCGGCAGCTGTTGCTGATGGCTGATCACCAGCGGCGCGGTGGTCACTTGCGCGTTCACCAACGAGGCCAGCGGAATGGTGCCGCCGGCGCCGATGATGATGCCGGTATTGGCCGTGGCAATGCCGGTGGTGGTGGAGGAATTGCTCGACGCGGCCTGGCCGAAGGTAGTGGCGTTGCTGCCGGTGAGCGCGCCGCTGCCGTTGCTCTTCACCGTGAGCTGGTTGAGCAGCGAGGTGCTGGTGCGGAACTGCGGTTCGACTTCCAGCACCACGCGATACTGGTTCAACTGCGTGAAGATGGTGGAGATCTGGCGCTGCCCGAAGGAGTCGTACAGCGTGTCGTCGATGGTCTGCACCGGCACGCCCAAGGTACTCGCCTTGTCGCGGTCGATGGTGAGCTTGAGCGCCGTGCCCTGGTCGGCCAAGTTGTTGTCCACGTCGGCCAGTTCCGGCAGTTGGCGCAGGGCCTGCGTCATCTGCGTGGCGTATTGCGACAGCTCCTGCGCACTCACGTCGGACATCGAGTACTGGTACTCGGTGGCTGCCACGCGCGTATCCAGCGTCACGTCCTGCACCGGCTTGAGGTACAGCGCCACACCCGGAATATTGGCCGCGTCGTTCTGCAGGCTCTGCACGACATCATCCAGGCCGCCGCGCTTGCTGCGGTCCTTCAGCACGATGCTGAGCTGGCCCTGGTTGAGCGTGGGGTTGATCGAGCCTGCGCCGATGAACGCCGCCACACCCGCCACGTTGGGATTTTTCTGCAACGCGTCGGCTACTGCCTTGGTGCGCTGTTCCATCTGCGGGAAGGCGACGTTCTGGTCGGCTTGCACCACGCCGGTGATCATGCCGGTGTCTTGCTCCGGCAACAGGCCCTTCGGAATCACGACGTAGAGGAAGACGGTCACCGCCACGGCGACCACCGCCACCAACATGGTCACGCGCTGATGATCGAGCACCCAATCCAGCGTGCTCTCATACACACCCACCGTGCGCGCCCACACCGTGCGCTTGCCGGCCGCGAGATGGCGCTCGTGCGCATCCTCGGCTTCGGGCAGCGCATCGGGCTTCAGCAGATAGGCGCACATCATCGGCGTCAGCGTCAGCGATACCAGCATCGAGATCGCCACCGCCGTGGTCAACACCCAGGCAAATTCATGGAACAGGCGGCCGGTGACGCCAGGCATCAGCAGCAACGGCAAGAACACGGCAATCAGCGATACGGTCAGCGACAGCACAGTGAAGCCGATTTCCTTCGCGCCGATCTCCGCCGCTTCCTTGCCGTCCTTGCCTTGCTCGATGTAGCGCACGATGTTCTCGATCATCACGATCGCATCGTCCACCACGAAACCGGTGGCCACGGTCAGCGCCATCAGCGAGAGGTTGTCCAGCGACATGCCGGCGAAGGACATCACGCCGAAGGTGCCCAGCAATGAGAGCGGCACCGCCACCGACGGAATCACCGTCGCCCACAGGCGGCGCAGGAACACGAAGATCACGCCCACCACCAGGAAGATGGTGAGCACGAGCGTGAACTGCACGTCTTCCACCGACGCGCGGATGGTGATGGTGCGGTCGGCAAACACATCCAGATGCACGTCCGCCGGCAACACGCTGCGCAGCTGCGGCAGAATGTCGCGGATGTGCTGCACGGTCTGCACGATGTTCGCGCCCGGCTGGCGGCGAATATCCAGCAACACTGCCGGCTTGCCATTCGCCCACGCGGCAAGCTGGTCGTTCTCCACGCCATCCACCACCTTCGCCACGTCGGACAGGCGTACCGGCGCGTTGTTGGTGCTGTTGTAGGAAATGATGGTGTCTTTGTATTGGGCCGCCGTTTCCAGCTGGTCGTTGGTGGAAATGGTGTACGACTGCGTGGTGCCGTTGAGCGTGCCCTTGGGCGCGTTGACGTTGGCCTCGGTCAGCGCACTGCGCACGTCTTCCATGGTGAGGCCGAGGTTGGCCAATTGCGCCGGATTCACCTGGATGCGCACTGCCGGCCGCACGTTGCCGGCGATCGACACCAGGCCCACGCCCTGCACCTGCGACAGCTTCTGCGCCAGGATCGAATCGGCCAGGTCGTTCACGTCGCGCAGCTGGCGGCTGTCGGAGGTGAGCATCAGCGTCATGATCGGCGCATCCGCCGGATTCACGCGGTTGTACACCGGCGGATACGGCAGCGTGCTCGGCAACGTGCCACGCGCCTGGTTGAGTGCTGCCTGCACGTCCTGCGCGGCAATGTCGATGTCGCGATCCATGTTGAATTGCAACACGATGGTGGACAGGCCCGCCGACGAGTCGGAGGTCATCATGTCCAGGCCGGAGATCTGGCCGAGCTGGCGCTCCAGCGGCGTGGTCACCAGCGAGGCCATGGTGGAAGCGCTGGCGCCGGGATACGTAGTAGTAACCACCAGGCTGGGCGCTTCGATTTCCGGCAGCGCGGAAACGGGCAGCTCGCGATAGCCGAGCACGCCGAGCAGCATCACCGCCACCATGAGAAGCGAGGTGGCGATGGGTCGGCGGATGAAGAGGGTCGAGAATCCCATAGTCGTCGGACTATCCGTGATCAGAGCTTCGTTGAAGCCCCTCTCCCTCCGGGAGAGGGGTTTGGAGCGAGGGTGCGCGCGGAGACAGATGAAACGATCCCGCGCGAGACATGCCAAGCCGCCTTGTCCGTACCCTCACCCGCGGCCCCTCTCCGGCAAGGAGAGAGGAATGAATGGCGCTCAGCTTTGTCAGCCCGCGTTGCCACGTCGCTTGCCGCCTTGCTTGTCTTTCTTTCCATCCGAGGCGACTTGCACCGGCGGCACTTCACCCGGCTTCAGCGCTTTTACCTTGCTGCCGGGCTTGAGGCGGAACTGCCCTTCCGTTACCACCTGATCGCCGTCGACAAGACCGCTGCTGATCATCACGTGGCTGTCACCCACTTCACCGGCCACGTGCACCGATTGCATCGCCACCGTCTGATCCGGTTGCAGCTTGTAGACGAAATCGCCATCGGGACCACGCTGCACAGCCTGCGCCGGAATCACCAGCCCACCCTGCACGGTGCGCACGCGCAGCCGCACGTTGACGAACTGGCCTGGCCACAGCGTGCTGTTGGGATTGTTGAACACCGCGCGCAGCTTGAAGGTGCCGGTGCTGGTATCGATCTGGTTGTCCACCACCTGCAACGCGCCGGTGGTATCGAGCGGATGCGCATCAGCGCGATCCAGCGCGATCACTTCCAGCTTGTTGGCGCCGTTCTGGAACGAATCACGCACGGCCTCCAGATTCTGCTCGGGCAGATTGAAGAGGATGTAGATCGGCTGGATCTGCGTGAGCGTGACGATGTTGGTGGTGGTGCTCACCACATTGCCCGGATCGACCTGGCGAATGCCCGCCACGCCATCGATGGGCGAAATGATCTTGGTGAAATCCAGCTGCACCTTGGCCGAGCGCACCGCGGCTTCGTCGGCGATCACCGTCGCCTTCAGCTGCGCGACGTTGTTGCGGTAGGTGTCGATGTTCAGCGCCGCCACATAACCGTTGGCGACCAGCTTCTGGTTGCGGTCCAGCGTGCTGATGGCGGTAGCGAGCGAGGCTTCGTCCTGTTTCTGCTTGGCCACGGCCTGGTCGTAGGCCGCTTGATAAGTGCGCGGATCGATCTCGGCGATCACCTCGCCTTTCTTCACCGGCTGGCCTTCGTTGAAATTGATCTTCACCAGCTGCTGGCCGCCGATCTGCGGATTGACGGTGACGGTATTGAGTGCCGTCACCGTACCGATCGCGGTGAGATAGACCGGCACGTTCTGCTTGACCGTCGGCTCCACCGTCACCGGCACCGGCGCGTTGTCCTGACCATTGGCGCCCGGAGGGCCACCATTCTGTGCCGATTGTCCGTGATGATTGCCGGCCCTGGGCTCCGCCCCTGGTTTATGCAGCAAGCGGAAGGCGACTCCACCCACCACGAGCACGGCGACCACGATCAACGCGATCTTCCAAAAACGCGACATGTAAAACTCCTGGATTGAACGGCGGAACCACCCGTCTCCGCCCGGTGCTAACGATGCACACTTACCCTACGTGTTGCGAACAAGCATAGGAGCTGCCTAACGAGCTTGGACAATGCCAGTTGACACGGGTGCCTTATGACCGATGGCACGGTCCATGAAGCACAGCCTATCAGCCCGGTTATGACCGTATGCCTGCAGGCATGGCTCACGCACTTTACTAAAGTCCTCGGACAAATCGCCGCGGCACGACGACGACAATCCGGTCAGATGCTATCTCAACTTGTTGCGAGCTTCGTCTATACTCCGGCACTGTTGTCCGCAGCCGCCGGATCAAGCCGATCAGCTGCGGCATGGTCGCCAGGGGCGCCAAGGTACGTCACAGGGGGAAAACTGTGGCGGCTTTTCCAGACTAATCATTCGATGACTGGAGTACTTGCGTGAGCGGTTCCATGAGCAAATCCGACCAGAGTTTCCTGCGTCAGTTCTCGCTGCTTATCGCCGGTCTCGGCGTGCTGACCCTGGTCCTGATCTTCACCGCCTGGACGATCTACGAGCACGAGCCGAAGGAAACCGATCCCAACGCGGCACAGCAACTTTCCGCCAGCCTCGCCCCCAACGGCGCGGTCTACGCGGGCAATACCGGCCGCGCCGCGATGCTGGCCGCGCAGGAAGCCGCCGCCAAGGCTGCCGCCGCGCAAGTCGCCTACGGCGGCACCACCGACGGCAAGACCATCTACGACAACCTTTGCCATAGCTGCCATACCGCCGGCGTGGCCGGTGCGCCGGTACTCGGCAACAAGTCGATGTGGGCACCGCGTATCGCCGAAGGCCTGGATACGCTGGTCAAGCACGCCATCGACGGTTACCACGGCCCGGACGGCAACACCATGCCGGCCAAGGGCGGCAATCCCGCGCTGACCGATGCGCAGGTGAAGGCGGCCGTCACGTGGATCGTCGACCAGGCGAAATAATTTGCGATTGCCACGAGGTTGAAACGCCGCCCAAGAGGCGGCGTTTTGCTGCGTAGGTTGGGGTGCGAAACCCAACATCGTCATGCATGTTGAACCGCCATGTTGGGGTTCGCACCCCAACCTACGCAGCTATCATTGAGCGCATGACATTCCCCGCCTCCGATCCGTCCACCTTCCCGGACGCTCTCACCGAATTCACCCTGCAAGGCCCCGTCGGCCCCCTCGAAGCCATCAGCGATGTGGCCGAGCGCCCAGGCGCGCGCCGCGGCGTGGTGGTGATCTGCCATCCCAACTCCAAGGATGGCGGCACCATGCGCAACAAAGTGGTGACCATGCTGGAACGCAGCCTGCGCGAATGCGGGCTCGACACGCTGCGCTTCAATTTTCGCAGCGCGGGCGAATCGGCCGGCGACTACGACAACGGCCGTGGTGAAAGCGACGATCTTGCCGCCGCCGTGGCATGGGCGCGCAAGATGCGTCCCGATGATCAACTCTGGCTGGCCGGCTTTTCGTTCGGCAGCTACGTCACGCTGCGCAATGCGGTGAAGCTGAAGGCCGATGCGTTGATCAGCATCGCGCCGCCGGTTGGCCGCTGGTCGCACGAGACACTCGCCTTGCCCACCTGCCCCTGGCTGGTAGTGATGGGTGAGGAAGACGAAATCGTGGAGCCGCAAGCAGTGTTTGACTGGATCGACAGCCTGGAACAACCACCGGAACTGGTGCGCATGCCGGAAACCGGGCACTTCTTCCATCGCCGCCTGATGGATTTGCGCGGAGCGGTGAAACATTGGATGCAGGATTATTTGCCGCCCGCGCGCGATTGACGCGTAGGTTGGGGTGCGAACCCCAACATCATGTATGTATGGATGACCCTGTTGGGGTTCGCACCCCAACCTACGCAAAGTTGAACACCGATGACCGAACGATCCCCCAGCATGCGCTACCAGGAAGGCGTCGCCGCCCACCGCTGGAACGCCGACCCCGCGCAACTCGCCGTGCTGCCGGAATTCGATCGCATGCAAGCGGCGCTGTGCACGCCTGCCAACGGCAATGGCAACGGCAACAGCCTGTTCGGCCGCCTGAAATCCTTGCTCGGCGGCGAAGAACGCCAAGCCGTGCCCGGCTTGTATCTATGGGGTAGCGTGGGCCGCGGCAAGACTTTTCTGATGGATCTGTTCGCCGCCAGCCTGCCGCATGGCGTCGCACTGCGGCGTCACTTTCACCGCTTCATGGGCGAAGTGCACGAGCAGTTGCTCGAGCTGGGCGAGCGGCAGGATCCGCTGGTCGACGTCGCAGCCAACCTGGCGCAGCGTTGCCGCGTGCTATGCCTGGATGAGTTCCTGGTCAACGACATCGGCGACGCAATGATCCTGGCCAACCTGCTGGAAGCCTTGTTCGCGCGCGGCGTCACGCTGGTGACGACCTCCAACACCGCACCCGACAATCTCTACAAGGACGGCCTGCAACGCGCACGCTTCCTGCCGGCAATTGCTTCCATCAAGCAACACTGCCAGGTGGTGGAAATGATCTCCTCGCACGATTGGCGCCTGCGTGCCCTCACGCATGCACCGGTGTATCACACGCCGCCGGGTGCCGAAGCCGAGCGCGAACTGTCGCGCATCTTTGCCAGCCAGGCGCAGGGTGACATCGTTGACGGCGGCGAGATCGTGATCAACGATCGCCCGATTCCGGTACGCAAGCGCGCCGGCAATATCCTGTGGTTCGACTTCCCGGCACTCTGCGACGGCCCGCGCGCCGTCGCCGATTACATTGCGCTGGCGAAAACCGCGCCGGCCATCATCGTATCCAACGTGCCGCAATTCACCATCTACAGCGAAGATCCGGCCAAGCGTTTCGTGCAGCTGGTCGACGAGTTCTACGATCGCCACGTCAAGCTGATTCTTTCGGCCGGCGCGCCAATTACCGAGCTGTACGACGGCGAGCGGCTACGTGCAGAGTTTGGGCGTACCGAATCGCGCTTGATCGAGATGCAAAGCCAGGAATATCTGGCGCTGGAACATCTCGCGTAACGCGCAACCCGTAGGCTGGGATGAAATTCCAGCGTTTCATGCCGATGGCGATGCTGGGATTTCCTCCCAGCCTACGAGATCTCAGCTTCGCGCGTCGCCAACACCTTGTCGCTTCACTGCCGGCTGCGTCTGCTGCTACGGTGCGTGCTCCGCTTTGTCACAGGGTTGCCGCCATGTTGATTGTCATCGTTGCCGCACTGCTTGCCGGCGTTCCCTCCACCACGACACCCGACGCGTTCACCACGCGCGTGCAGCGCGCCAAGATGGTCGAAGCCGGCGCCACCGGACCGGCGTATCAGAAACAGTTCTGGGCCAAAACCGGCAACCCGATGACCGATACGCTGAAAAGCTGCCTTGCCGGCAACGCACCAGCAGACAAATCGCCCTTCACGCTGATCGCCGACATCTCGTTCGACGGACATCCGTTGAATGTGGAAGTCCGCGCACCGACGCCGGTCGCAAAATGCCTGGCCGCACAATTCTCGACCTGGACGTTTCCGGCACCACCCAAGCTGCCTGATTCGGCAACCTATCCGATCGAGATCGACGTCAGCATGTAAGCGCCATCTGTTGCGCTACGATCCGCCCGTTCTCTTCGCGGAGTCGCTCGCATGCGCGCACCTACCGGCTCAGTCGTCGGACTCTGCTCCGCCTCCGCCACCATGTCGGCGATGGGCATGGCCTTTCTCGGTTATTGGGGCGTGCACGAGCCCACGCCCTGGAACGCGCGCGACATCGTCGTGGTGTGCCTGGCCTTTCTCAGTTTCATGGCCTTGGGTGCGACGATCTGGATCGCCACCACGCCGGTG
>NZ_DATEJY010000043.1:0-5295 GCF_035277725.1 Dyella sp.
TTGGTCGGCGAGCCCGCGCCGCTCGATGGTTGATAGAACGCGATGAACGCCACGCCTGCGCCGGTGCCGTCGCTGGACAGCGCAGTGAAACTGCTTACGCGACTCCACGTGCTGCCGCTGTCGGTGCTGGTCCACAAACCATTGGTGCTCGCTTGATCGGCATCATTACGTGTGCCGTAGAACAGGATCGAGCCTTTGTTCGGATCCACTTGCAGACGTTCTCCCACGTTGCGTCCGTCCATATTGCCGCCAACCTTGAAGCTGAGCGGATGCGCGGTGAAGTGCGCACCCTGGTCGGACGACACCAGGATTGCGCCATTGGCGCCCCACGATTGCGTGTACAAACCGCCAACCAGGTAGAGCATGTTGGGGTTGTTCGGATCGATGGCGACGCTTTCGATGCCCGTCCATTGCGAATCAGCCGGCGGCACCCAGTCGTTCAACGGCACCCATTGCGCGGTGGTGGCGTTGTAGCGATAAGCGCCGCCTACGTCAGTGCGTGCATAAAACAGGCCTTGCTGTTTCGGATGCGCGATGATGCCGTCGACATAACCGCCGGCGACGATGCGCACATTGTTCCAGGTGTAGGACGGTGCGCTTTGCGCGAACGCCGCGACAGGCGACAGCGAAAGCGCAGCCAGTGTGCCGCAGATCAATCCACGGGCAATGGCCCGATGCAAGCGTGTCTTCATGATGCCCTCCAGTTTTTTCTGCAGGTTGGATTGAAGCGATGGACCGCCCTTGCTGTTCCATCAACGCATGACTCTGGGTAGACGATGCATCGCGCAGTTGTCATAAGTAATGAACTCTCTCGCAGGTTGGGCTGAGGCGAAGCCGAAGCCGAAACCCGACATGAAATGTGCATGGCGACGTTGGGCTGCGGCTTCGCGTCAGCCCAACCTGCTGTGGTTTATCGCAAGGCCATGGCCTTGAACATTCGGCGTGTGGTTCTTCAATGCTTCGGCGTACCGTAGACAACGCCGCGCGCTTCGCCCGGCGCGATGTACACCCGGCCGAAGATTCGCGGATCACCGATCGCGAGGGCAACGCCGCCCCATTGATGCAGCGTGTCGTTGATCTGCTCCCAGGTAGCGCCGACATTGGTGGAGCGGAACAAACCGGTGACGCCGTTCACTGTGCCGGACAGATAGATGGCGGGGTAATGCGATCCCTCGATCGCCTTGCCGAAGCCCACTGATCTGGCGCTGGTTACGCTGGAGGCGTCAACCTGCGCCCAGGTGGAACCGTAGGTGGTGCTGCGATACAGGCCGTTCGGCGTGGCGATCCACACATCGCCCGCTTGCGCTTCGCCCGGAATGCCGGTCACCGTTGCTGCATGGGTGGACAACCAGGACGGCACACTCGGCAAACCGGTGTTGGTAGATGCCTGCCAGGTCGCCCCCTTGTCGGTGCTGCTGTAAAAGTCGCCGGTGGCCGCATTCCACGCATAGAACACGTTGGGGTTGGCGCCATCGGAAAGCAGTTGCATGCCGATCGGGAGCGCGGGCGATCCACTTGCGCCTGCCGGCGTCCAGCTTGCGCCATGGTTGGTGGAGATGACTGGCGCGATATCGGTGGGCGCCCATACGATGGTCTGGCCATCGCCGGAAATGGCCACGCTGCCGCCGCCGTTGTTGGACCCGGCCTTGCTGGCAAACGGTGTCCAGGTGGAACCGCCATCGTACGAGAGCGCGCCCAGGCTGTTGTCGCCGCCGGCGCCGACGCGAACGATCGTGGAGGGCAGCTGCTTGGCAAAATCCACGCCGGTGCCGTTGCCGTCACCACCGTTGCAGAGGGGTATCGCCTGCTGCGGCGGCGCCGTGGTGAGGCTGGTGTGCACGAAACCGCAAACATCACCCAGGCCGCTGATCAGGTGCGCACCGGAAGTGGGCGACACCAGCGTGAGTACCGCCGTTTCTTCAATGCCGTTGGCGCCGACCGACCAGTGCGTCGGCTTGCCTGCATCGGCGTTGGTCAGGTCGTAGGTGGTCCAGATGCCGCCGCCGGTGCCATACATGGCGTGATCGGGATTGAACGGATCGAGCACCACCTCGCCCCAATTGCCGAAGCCGGGTTGCGTCTGTCCGGGCGGCACGATCCACGGCGACACGCTGGCATCGCGGATGGCATACGTGCCGGAGGTCGGCGTAACGCCGTTCCACGTCGCGCCACCCACGTCGACCCAGCTCTTGCCGCCATCGGTACTGCGATACATGGTGTCCATCGGCCACCAATGGTCCATCGTCATCACCACCAGCGTGCCGGGATGCGAAGGATCGACCGACAAACCGCTGTAGCCGGACGGATAGTTGAAGCGATCGGTGGGCGTGATGTTGGTCCAGGTGTGATGCACCGTGTCGTATTTCCACACCGCGCCCATCGTCAAGCCGTTGGGGCCGATGGCATACGTGTAGTTGCCATTGCCGTCGGTGCTGTTGCCGTAGGTGATGTAGAGATCGCCATCCGGCCCGAGTTCGCCACGCTGCGGCAACTCATTGCTGGGACCGCCGGACACCGGATTCCAGGTGACGCCCGCGTCGTTGCTTACGTAGAGCGTAGTGCCGCTATTCGCCGCGGCGGCTGTCGACACGCCCACATAAATGGTCTTGGTCGGCTTGTGTCCCGCTTCACCTGCTGGCGCGAAAGCGACGAACGCCACCCCTGCGCCAGTGCCGTCGCTGTTCAGCGCCGTGAAGCCGCTGACCTGCGTCCACGTCGCACCTTTGTCCTTGCTCGTCCACAAGCCATTTTTGCCGGCGACTTGTTGGTTGCTGTTGGAGGTGCCGTAAAACAGGACGGAGCCATCATGCGGATCCACCTGCAAGCGTTCGCCGACATTGCGTCCATCTTCATTGCCGCCGACTTGAAAACTCAGCGGATGGGCCGTGAAACTTTTGCCACGGTCGGACGACACCAGCACTGCGCCGTTGGTAGACCATGAAGCGACATACAGACCCGCGGCCATGTAAAGCATGTCGGGATGATTGGGGTCGATGGCGATGCTTTCGACGCCGGTCCATTGCTGGTCTGCGGGTGGCGTCCAGTCGTTCAGCGCGATCCATTTGTCTTTCTTCGCGTCGTACCGATACGCGCCGCCTACGTCGGTGCGCGCATAGAACAAGCCTTGTTCCTTCGGATGCGCGATGATGCCGTCGACGTAACCGCCGGCGACGATGCGCACGTTTTTCCAGCTATATGACGATGCATCTTGCGCAAGCGTCACGATGGGCGACAGCGAAAGGGCGGCCAGTGTGCTGCCAATCAGTCCACGGGCAATGGCCCGGTACAAGCGTGTCTTCATGATCCCCTCCAGTTTGTGCGTTTGGATCGAAAGCGATGTGTGGCCGCCGCTGATCCATCAGCGCGTGACTGCAGGCGGGTGATGCATCGCGCCGTTGTTGTGTGATCAGGACTGCATGAAACCGAATGGCACTTGCTTACGAAGAGCTACGCTGACGAAGCCCCATTGAATGAATCAAATCTGTTCGAAGCCTGTAGTCATTCCGGCCTTCGCCGGAATGGCGATCCGCTATTTGACACACTCATCGCGAGCTTGCGCGTCATGAGGCTTTGTCTACGTCGTTCTTAGTAAGCAAATGCCATTCGCATGAAACCCCTTGTCCCCGACGCAGCACTCTATTCCCCCACCGTCAGGCGTGGCATTGCGAAGAACGCAAACGGCACTTGCGAAAATTGAAGTTGCGTAGCAGCAATTTCATCATCGAACGTTAGCGTTTCGTGTTGTTGCGCAAAGGCAAACATGCAGCAAGACAGGTGCTTTGCGATGCACTTGGCAATTCTGGCGTCGATTCGCTTCGCCATGGATATCGATCTGGATATCTGGGAGGTTCAAATTTTCATAGGTCTACGTTCGTCGTGCGGACCATGCACGAACAAAGCGTTCGCTACCCTCGCAAGAACGCATGCTTGTCATGACGTGATATTGAGCCGTCCCTTAAAGACATGCACGGGTCGCGGGCTATGCATGATGTGCCCAAACGCTGAGGAGAATCCTGATGGCTGATGCGCGATCGGCTTTCGCGACGAAATAGCTGCGATTTTGCAGCGAACTAGAACTGGGGGAGGCACTTTGCGTGTTTTTGGAACAGGTGCGGAAGATGGTTTCAAAAAATATTGTTATGCACTCATCCGTGCAGGCGCATGCATCGCGCTCGACAAATCAGGCAAACATCCATGCACAGACGTGCAGGCTTGCTCGCTGCGCCGGTAGTCGTTCATGTCCGCTCGGGCAAGCGGACTCATCCATGAAGAAAAATGCGTAAACGTTCTCACGTTCCATCGACTGACGTGCGCATAGGTTTACCGCTGGGAATGACCGCGTACATCACAACATGCCGCAGCGCACTGCGGCGTGGCAGGGGCGTTTTGCAAGTGTTCGCTTTGCGCAAGCCGTTAGCGTCATCAATAAGGGGATCACATTCAAACGGAGGCAATCATGAAGGCGACAAAGAGCTTGTACACCTTGCCATGGCTTTTGCTGTTTCCATTCATCGCCCACGCCGGCGACGTGCCTGGCACCTATGCCAAGTATCAATGGAGTTCCTCGGTTACCGGGCTGACGTCGGTGGACTACGACATCAACGTGCAGGCCGATCCGGGTTATCGCGCGAACGTGCGCTTCGCCAACCATTTCCACCTGGTCGGCAGCAGCAACGGCGGTTATGTCGGCATGGAGGACAACGCCCGCTTTGGCCCCAACTTCGTGTTTACGGTACGGGGTGCAACGCAGTACAAGGCCGGCGATTCCGGCAGCAGATGCGTTGTTTACAGCGGCGACAACGCCCGCGTTACCTGCCGCATACCCAACTGGTCCACAGTTACCGAGTATCAATTCCACCTTGCCTATGAAGGCGGCCAGTGGCTGGGCGTGACGGTTACCGATGTCTACAACCCCAAATTGGTGATGAAGCTAGGCAGCATCCTCACCGATGCCACCAGTATTTCACCGCAGGGCATGGTGAGCCGGACGACCTATCTCGAAGCGAATTCGCCCAATGCGAACTGCTACAACCAGCCCTACAGTGATGTGATATTCACCCCACCCACCAGCAACGGTGTCCAAGCTTCTATTTCAGGCACCGGCACCAACACGACGTGCAGCTACTCCAGCAGCGTCGAGAACTGGGAACAGTTCAACGCCGGCGGCAATCTGCTGCGTGGTTTGTACCAGGGCGACGATGGCCTTTGCGTGGATGCTGGGAACGGCCACACCAACAACGTGCCTGCTACTACTCAGAGCTGCGACAAAACGAAAGAAGCCCAAGCCTGGGTGCT
>NZ_DATEJY010000044.1:0-16414 GCF_035277725.1 Dyella sp.
GCCGCCAGGTACTGCGTGTGCACCACACGGCCAAAGTCATAAACCAGCGCGCCAGCAAGCAAGGCGTCGCCCTCGCGCGCTTCATGCAGCACGATCTGCCGTGGAAATCGCCCTTGAAGCAGGCGTAATTCCGCCAAGCTGTGCGTTGGCGCCACGTCGTGGCGGCTGCGCAGCACCTCCGTCAGCAAGGCATGGAAATCCGCAAAATCGCTTGACTGTTGCAAACGAATCGCCGACCGCCGCGCCTTGTTCACCGCCCGCCGGCGCCCATCGGCAAACACGAATGGCTCGCGCAACGCGATCACTGACGACACATCGCGCCGCTTCAGTCGCGCGCCGAGGCGATGCAAGGCATACAGATCTTCGTCGGCCGGGTACGCATGGAAGACATGCGGCACTGCTTTGTAGATAAGGCGTTCCGCACCCAATGCGCGATAGTGCTCGCCGATGCGCTCCAATACTTCCAGCGCCCATTCGGTGCGCACGGCGCGCGTCATGATCAAGCCGGCATAGGTAAGGCCGCCGTGGCTGCTCACCGTGCCGTTTTTGCGGCTGGCCGGAAGCACTGCCAACGCTTCGCCGTTGCGTTCCACGATCAACGAACAGTCGGTGAAACGATCGGCGTGGTAATCCATGTAGCCGCGCCGATGCAAAAAATTGCCGTTGCGCGATTGCTCGACCACGGCATCCCAGCACGCCATATCCTCCGGTGCGTAGGCTTTAAGCGTGAACATGCGCTTCACCCTCTGCATGCACCATCGCGGCTTCGGCCACGCCAAAACCGTCCACGCCCATGTCGTTGCCGTTGTAGAACATCAGCCAGGTATCATCCTGGCGAATCAACGCGGGATAGCACAGCGTGCGCGAATCCCAGCCGCTGGCCGACAAGCCCAGGCCCAACGCCTCGTCATGACGCTCCCAGCGCACGCCATCGTCACTGAAGGCCACACCGGGAAAATATTCGCCGGTGGTGTTGCCGCGTGTGAAATACATCGCGTAACGATCGTCGATGCGATAGACGCGCGGGCGGCCGATACGATATTCGCTGCCGAGCGGAAGCAGGCACACGCGATCTGCGCGCGGCATGGCCTGCAGCGACGCGGTCTCGGCATAACGGATGTGGTAGCGCGGATACGGCTGGCCGCCGATCGTTTCCCAGTCATCACCCACCGCGTACCACAGGCGCCAACGGCCGTGCTCCCACATCGCCGAATGCACCGCGGCAATGGTGCTGCGGCCCGGCGCGCGATCGAGGATGGGAGTTTCCTGCACGCGCTGAAAACTTTCGCCGCCATCGGTGGAAATCGCCAGGCCCGTAAACGCCAGAAACTTGGCCTTGGCCACGCGCTGAAAACCCACGTAGAACATATGCAGACCACCCGGCGCGTCGACCACGTCACCGAGAATCATGCCGTTGTCGTCAAAGCAACCGTCGCGGCCGATATCCAGCACCGGCTCGGGACTGACGCGCAACACCACCATCGGATCGCTCGCCCACACATCGACGTAGCCGATGCGGCTGACGCCTTGCGCATCGCGAAACCCCGCATAGACGCGGATGGTTTCCTCGTCCAGCCGATACGGCGTGGGCGTAAGCGCCGAGTGCTGCATCCAGCCGCCCACGCCCTGCCGCGCAGGCTCGAATACCAGTCCACGCTTGGTCCAGGTAAACATGGCGGTCAAAGCCTTACGTCGAGGCTGGATCGCCCAGGCAGTGCATGCGCCGGCGAACCGACGTAGACCTTGCCCGGCTCGGTGTCCCTCACCACCAGGGCGCCGGAGCCGATCACGCAATCGGCGGCGACTTTCACGCCATCGTTGAAGGTGGCGTTGACGCCGACGAAGCTGTGCTGGCCGATCTCGCAATAACCGGAAATCACTGCATGCGAAGCGACGAACACGTTATCGTGCACCACCGTGCGATGCCCCACGTGATTGCCGCTCCACAATACGCAGTTGTTGCCGATGCGCACGAACGGCTGGATCACGTTATTCTCGAAGATGAAGCTGTTTTCGCCCACCTCGGCATTGCGCCACACGAAGGCGCGTGAACTCACATAGGTGGCGCAACGGTAGCCTTTGCGCTTGGCGTCTTGATACAGGCGCGTGCGCAAGCGGTTGAGCTGGCTGGCCGGCACCGCCACGAAGGTCTCGACGTCTGCTGGCGGGTAAGTTGTTTCCAGGTCTTCGAACGCCACGATAGGCCGTTCGGCCAGGCTCGGTTGCGTGAGGTATTCACGCTCCACACTGAAGGCAACGACATCGTAGTCGCTGTCGTGCTGAAAATATTCGCAGGCGATTTGCGCAAACTCACCCGCGCCGATAAGCACTAGCGGCTTTGGCATGCGGCCACGTCCCCAAGCAGCATTGGGTTGTTTACCTCGCGCAGGAATTCGTCGTAGTTGGTGATGTAGTCGGCGGGGTCGTACAGCTGGTCAGCGAGCACCATCAGCACGCAGTCTTCGCTGAAGTCGTACATTTCGCGCCACACCATGCTTCCCAGCAACAAGCCTTGCGATGGATCGTCCAGCACCACTTCCACCGGTCCGCTGCCGTCGTCCAGCAGAAACGTCACCGAGCCGCGCACCGTTACCGCGAGCTGATTGAGATGACGGTGCGCATGCTGGCCGCGGTGCACGCGGTTTTTGGTGGCGAACAGGTAATACACGCGCCGAATCTCGAACGGCACGTTGCGATCTTTTTCCAAGGCGACGAGCATGCCGCGCTCATCGCCATGCTGCTGCAACTGGACTCGCTGGATTTGCATGAGGTGGGCCGGCTGCGGTGAGGTGATCTACGCAGTTGAGTGCCGGGTCGATTGGGAAAGGTTGCGTTGGTGCGAAGACACGCGCAGTCGTCATGACGACGTAGGTTGGGGTGCGAATCCCAACATGGTGTGCGGGTATCCGGAACGTTGGGGTTCGCACCCCAACCTACGGGGAAGAAGAAAGGAGACCACAACCTTTCCGGTTTTATTCCGCACTCACCCGCACAAACCTCCTTCAGGCACCAGTAAGTGGCTGAAGCACGGAGTCATTTCAGGCCACGGGGAGAACAATGGCGACATCCAGTGACATTGCCGGCAACACCACCGCACCAGCGCGGCCGCGCAAACTAGTGCTGGTGCATTGGCTTACAGTGTTGTGCTTGCTCGGCGCAGCCACCGCGATCCTGACTCGCGACGAAGTATCCGCCCGTGCCGCCAGGCAATGGTTGCTGGAAATCCATCGCCACTTCGGGTTGTTCGTGCTCGCCTTGTTCTTTATTCGCCTGGTGGTGCGCGCGCGCATCGGCGCGCTGCCATCGCCGGGCGATAACTCGATCATCACACGCGTGGCGGCGGCCTTGGTGCACACCGCTTTATATGTGTTGCTGCTGGTCCAGCCCTTGCTCGGCTGGGCGCTCAGCAATGCGCAGGACAAACCGGTGCATCTGTTCGGGCTGACGCTGCCTGCGCTGGTCGCTGCCGATGAAGACCGCGCCGACACGTTGCAGACCTGGCATACCAACGTGGCATGGCTGTTACTGGCGTTGATTGTCCTGCACATCCTGGCAGCGCTTTGGCATCACTTCGTGCGGCGTGATGGTTTGCTGCGCGCGATGTGGTGGCAACGCCGGCCATGACTGATTTTCCGCATCCATCACGACAAGGAGATTCCATGCACACTTCGCTGCACCGACGCACGAAGCTGCATCTTTGGTATGGGCTGGCCGCGCTGCCACTGTTCGCCGCGCAGACCGTGCATGCCGTACCCGCCTATGCGCGCCAGACCGGCAATGCCTGCGCGGACTGCCATGCCGGCGCCTACGGACCTGCACTGACGCCTTATGGCATGCGCTTCAAGATGGGCGGCTATACCGATACGGATGGCCAGGGCACCAAGATTCCGGCGGCCATCCAGCTCACCGGCACGCGCACCGTTCCTGCCAGGGGTCAAAGCAGCAATCTCCTGAGCGAGGCCGACATCTATCTGGCTGGCCGCGTGACGGACCAGATCGGCGGCTACGTCAAAATCCAGGACAACAACAACGGGCAGGACAAATTCCACACGCAATTGAGCGACGTGGACCTGCGCTTCGTGGCCAAGGATCTCAAACTCGGCGGCAAGCAGGCGCTGGTCGGCATCAGCGTCAACAACAACCCCGGCTTCAACGATCCGATCAGCGCATTGCCGGCTGCCACCAACAACGGACCGCCGACGGTATCGGGCACGCTGCTCAATCCGTCCAGCTCGAACACACTGGCGCATCGCGTGATCGGTGCAAGCCTCTATGCGTTGTATGACGACAACTGGTACGGCGAATTGGGTACGTACAGTTCGCTGCCGACGTCGATGCAGTACAACCTGGGTTATTCGCTCGGCGGCGACCCCGGCAAGCTCAGCGATACGGTGTACGCGCGCTTTGCATACATGCGCGATTTCAAGCATCAATTCGTTTCTGCCGGCCTGGTGGGATTGACCACCGAACGCCAGCTGCCACGCAGCGGCCCGAGCGAGCACGTGACCGACGTCGGCTACGATGTCACGTACCAATACCTGGGCAATCACGAGAACATCATCCAGTTCGCGTACGTCAACATCATGGAGCGCCGCCGCTATGCGACGACGCCGTTCGGCCCCGTGCCCGGCCTGGTCGCCTTGTCCAACGGCGTGGTACACGATCAAACCGCCACGCTCACCTATACCTTCAGGCAAAGCTACGGCATTTCGGTTTCCCACCTGGTGAGCACCGGCACGCACGACATCGTGCGCTTCGTGCCGTATGGCGAACCGGATACCTCGAGCAATTCGTTCACCGTGTTCTGGACGCCGTTCGGCAAGGACGACTCCTTCACGTCCATTGCCAATCTGAAGCTGGCTGCCGAGTGGTTCCGCTTCAACAAATTCAACGGCAGCAGCGACAACGTGTTTGGCGCACCACCCGGCAGTCCGGCGGTGACCAACGCGAAGGATCTCAACGCCTTCCTGCTTTTTGCCAGCGTGGCGTTTTAAGCACGTCATCTCCATAGCCGTCATTCCCGCGAAAACGGGAATGACGGCCAGACATAAATACGAACAGGAGTCGATGTAGTGAGTCAGTCAGTATTTGGACGGTTGTTGCGTGGTTCGGCTGTAGCAGGACTTCTGGTTGGTTGGATCGTAGCCTCCCCCATCGCCAAGGCCGGCGACGCCACTGCCGGCGCCGATGTATTCAAATCCGAGTGCGCCGAATGCCATAGCCCCAAGCAGGGGAAGAACAAGAAGGGCCCGAGCCTGTTTGGCATCGTGGGACGCCCCGCCGGTTCCATCACCGATTACAACTATTCGGATGCGCTCAAACAGGCGCACTGGACCTGGACCGCCGACAAGCTGCACGGCTATCTGTCGCAGCCGGCAAAGAAAGCCAACCCCGGCACCAAGATGAAGTACGACGGCCTGGATGATGCGAAGCAATTGGAAGATCTGATCACGTATCTCAGCACGCTTCACTGATGACATTCCCTTGTCCGGAGGGATCGGCTATAAGCCGGTGATGCCGTACGCGCGCTTACCTGCCTGTCTGCCAGCCTTTCGCTACCGTCGTCCTTGCTTGCGCGAGGGTGACGGTTTGGCGTTTATGGGTTGCCATGAAACACATCGCGCACCTGATCCGTCGCCCCGGCGAACGCCGGGGCCCAGCGACTTCCATCTCGCAAAGACACCAGGCCCCGGCCTTCGCCGGGGCGACGATGATGGAGGTTGTGCTTTCACCACGGTAACTTCCGTTGCCGCTCGCGCGAACGCGTAAGCATATGAATGCATCGTCCGGCGTCTTGCGTCGCCTCCCCCTCACCGCCCTCTCGGCCACCCTCGCCATCACCCCGCTGCACGCGCAGACCAACGCCTTCAGCGGCACCGTCGCGCTCAATTCGCAGTTGGTCGATCGCGGTGTGGCCATCACCCCGGTCACGCCGGTGCTGCAGGGCGCGGCATCCTGGGCCACCGCCAGTGGCTGGGTATTCGGCCTGTCTGCAGGGACGCAGGCGCGCAGGCCAAGACATGGCTCCGACGTGCTGGCGCAGGTGGATCACTACTGGCTGCTGTCCGGCGACTGGCGCATGCAGGCAGGTCTTGCCTATTACACCTATCCCGGCAACGCGAGCGCCCGGGCCTTCGATCGAGCCGAAGCCAGCGTCGGCTGGCTCTACCGCGACGTGCTCAGCTTCGGGCTATCGGCCGTCACCCTCACCCGCGGCAACAATCACCAGCCGCGCGGCGCCGCCGACGTGGATTTCCACTGGCCGCTGCCGGCGCATTTCTCGCTGACCGCCGGCGTGGGCGTGGCCCAGCCCCTGCCCGCCTGGAGTTACTCCGGTGGCGCGGCCTACGGCACGCCGGCCTATCCGGGCAGCTACTACTACACCTACCACCGCCAGCGCCCGAGTTCATACTACGGCTATGGCCAAGTAGGCCTGGCCTGGGCCTACGACGCCTGGCGGGTGGAGCTGGACCGGATCGCCACCGACCCGTCCCAGCGCCAGATGGCGGCCGCGCCGTGGGTCGCCACGATTTCCTGGTCTTTCTAGAGACGGCCTGATCTATCCACGCACCCGGCAGAGCATCCCTAGCAACCTTTCGGCGCCGAACCGGCACTTATGTCGTCAACCGACGCCATCGAACCCCATGAACGACGCCGACCTCAATACCGACGCCACTGATCGCCAGCTGCTGCAGCGTATGGCAGCCGGCGATCGTGCCGCGCTGGCCACCCTCTACCGCAACTATCACGGCCGCCTGTGCCGTTTTCTGTCGCGACAGACCCGACGCCCGGAAGTCATCGAAGAAGTGATCAACGATTGCTTCTGGATCGCCTGGCAAAAGGCCGGCGATTTCCGCGGCGACTCGCGCGTATCCACCTGGATCATGGGCATTGCCTACCGCTGCGGCCTCAAGGCGCTCAGGCAGCATGGCGAGGAGCCGGTTGAAGACAACATTCCCGAAGACCGCATTCCCGCGGACGACCCCGATGAAGATCGCATCATGCGCGACTGGCTGAGCAAAGGGCTGGAACGCCTTTCGCACGACCAGCGCGTGGTGGTCGAACTGGTGTACGGCGAAGGCCATACCCTGGACGACGTCGCCGCGATCATGCAATGCCCGGTGGGTACGGTGAAGGCACGCCTGTTCCATGCGCGCGTCAAGCTGCGCAACGTGCTGCCAGCCTTGGCCGAACGCACCGTCACTTTCAAAGAGCAAGCACCATGACGATGTTACCGAACTACTCCAGCCAGGATTGCCCGCGCGCGTGGGAAATGATGCCGTGGGTGCTGCAAGACAGCGCCACGCAGGAACAAGGCGCATGGCTGACGCACCACCTGGCGCATTGCGAAGCCTGCCGCGCTGAATTCGAACAACAGAAACGCCTGCAACAAGCCCTGTCATTACCATCGAATATCGAGGTGGATATGGAAGCCGGACTGCAGCGACTGCTTGGCCGCCTGGATGCACCGGCGGTGGAAGAACCCCAACGCGCACGCCGCAGTGGTTGGCTCACGCGTGCACTGGCCGCCGCCGTGCTGATCCAGGCCGTCGGCATCGGCGCGCTGGGCTTGAAGACCTGGTCGGCTGGCGACAGCGCCACCTATCGCACGCTGAGCCAGGAACCCGTGGCTCCCGTGACGGCTGGCGCCATCCGCGTCGTGCCCGATGCGAGCATGACGCTGGCGGACTGGAATGCCCTGCTGCATTCGCTGCAGTTGCAGGTGGTCGGTGGGCCGAACGACGTGGGCGCCTACACCGTGGCCCCCACCGCTGCCGCGGTAAGCCAGCAAAATACCTTGCAGCAATTGCGTGCCGCGCACGGCGTTCGCCTGGCGGAGCCGGTGACCGATACGCCATGAGAATCGCTGCATTCCTGCTCACTGCAGCGATGATGTGCCTGGGCATGCAGGCATCGGCTACCGATTCATCCAGCCAGGCACCGCCGGTGTCCGCGATGAACACCCAGCGCGACATCGTGCTGGCCGTTGCCAACCCGATCGACCCGCCGGCGCTGCATGCCGGTTCCAGCATGCTCGGCTACGCACCCACCGGTTATTACGGTGCCGGCCAACGCGCGGCCTCCGCACTCGGCGATTTGAAGCGGCGCTACAACCTGCACGAAGTCGCCGGTTGGCCAATCAAGGCACTGGGTGTGTATTGCGTCGTCGTGGAAACGCCCGCAGGCACCCATCGCGATGACTTGATCAAGACACTCGCCAAGGACGATCGCGTCAAGCTCGCGCAGCCGCTGCAGGACTATTCCGTCTACGCCACGGTCGCGGCGAGTACGCATCATCGCTACAACGATCCGTACGTGGGATTGCAGCGCGGCTTCGAAGAAACCGATGCCGCGCTGGCGCAAACCTTCAGCCAGGGCGACGGCGTGCATATTGCCGTGGTCGACACCGGTGCCGACACCAGGCATCCCGACCTGCAAGGACGCATCCACGATATCCATGACATGGTCAGCAACGATGCCGCCGCCTTCGATCGCGACAACCACGGCACCGAAGTCGCCGGTGTGATCGCGGCGGATGCGGACAACCATCAAGGCATCGTCGGCATCGCACCCAAAGCCGTGCTCAGCGTGTACAAGGCCTGCTGGTACGCACCCGAACCGCACCGCGGCGCGCGCTGCAATTCATTCACGCTGGCCAAGGCACTGGCAGCGGTAATCGATACCGATGCACGCATCGTCAACTTGAGCCTGGGCGGCCCGGCCGATCCCCTGCTGGATAAACTGCTGGCGCAACTGCTCAGCCAGGGCCGCATCGTAGTCGCAGCATTGCCGCCGAGCGGAAGCCTGGAAGGATTTCCGGACAACGCGCCCGGCGTGATCGTCGTGCGCTCCAGCGGCCCCGCCGCATCGCCTTCCGGCGTCATCAGCGCACCCGGCAAAGACATCCTCACCACCCAACCCGGCGGCGGCTACGACTTCACTTCCGGATCATCCATGGCCGCCGCGCACGTAAGCGGCATTGTTGCGTTGTTGCTTTCGATCTCGCCACGCCTGGATGCACACGCCGTGCACGATCTGCTGGTACAGAGCAGCAAGACCTCCAACGGTGTGGTGGAAGTAAACGCCGCCGCCGCTGTCGCGGCGCTGCATGACGCGAACAAGTCGCCACGTTGAGGCGCAAACGTAGGCTGGGATGAAATCCCAGCATCGGCAGCCATGAAAGAGCCGGGATTTTCATCCCAGCCAACGACCAGCCGTTCGAGTCGCACCGCAAACGCAGTCAGTCATCCTGCTTCTTGCAACGATCCGAATCGACAGGCTTGATCAACTCAAACTGCGTGCGCCGCCCATCCTGCTCAAGCAGAACGAAGCGGCCATTGCCTTGCGCAATGATCGGGTTGATGTCCGGCCCAAGCTCGGGCCGTGCACGATCGCGCCAGACCATGTTGTCGCCTTGAACCATCCAATAGCCGGTATATCCCGCGGGGTCGCCGATGCCGCCTGCGTTCGGCTGCACCGCATACGTGCCGTCGTCTTTCATCGTTATGCGAAACGCCAGCGCGCCTTGCCGCGACGACCAGATGCCCACGAAACGGCAAGGTATGCCGGGCTGGGGATGATCGGGTGAAGCCTGCTCCAGTGCGGGTATGCCTTGCAGAATGCCGGTGTGCGGATCCAGGCACGCGGATGCTTGGTGCTTGCACTCTTCCACGGCCTGCCCGCGATGGAAATGCACGAATCCTTTCAACGCCGGCACGACGGCAAGCGCCAGCAATCCATAGATGACGATGCGCGTACCCCATGCATACGGCCGCGGCAATTTGCGTGTCAGCGTCGCCATGTGCTGGCGTGACATGCTGCGCCTGGCCGTGTACCGGACCTGCGGCAAAAACAGATAGCGCAGCAGCACATAGAGCAACAGCACGCCAAGCACAGCACGCAACGGCCATGGGTTGGCCTGCAGGTAATCCCATAGCAGCGATGCACGCGAGCGTGGCGGCAAGGCTTTGGCTTGCGGCGCAGGCGCCGCTGCGGTGTCATGGATCGCATGGGGTGATGGGCCGAAAACACCCGGCATCAGCACTTCATCTTCTTGCGCCGGCGCGAAACCGGCGCAGCTCACCTTGCGCTGGAAAAAGCCGGTGCCCACGCCGCCATCTGGCGCACCCGTAAACACCGCCGTGCCATCGGCGAGTACCAGCATGCTTCCTTCCGATGCTTGAATGCCGATACCCGGATCGTTCAATGCCGTCGCGTTGCCGGTATCCGGATTGAACAGCTTCAGCGGTAACCAGGAGAGCGCGCAACCGTCCGGCAGCATTTGCGCCTCGCCGCCCATCTTCGTGCTGCCCGGCGGAAAGATGTAAGCCCATTGCTGCCGGCTCGCATCCCACAGCAGAGTGGGTGGTGCGCCACGTGATGCCACTTTCTTGACGTGACCGTTGATCACCACGTCATAGCCAAGGTGGCCAAATGTGGCGCTCCAATATGCCGCGGCGATACTGCTCACATCGAGCCATGCGTCGTGCTCGCTATCCCACAACCTGGCCAACGGATGCTGCCCGGCGCGTACGGGTGCGCCATACGCCATGTCCTGGTTATTCCATTCCAGGTGCTCGGCGTTCCATTGATTGGCGTGCGGGTCGTACAGGAATGCATCGGCCGCATTCGCAACCAGCGCGACATTCCCATTCGGTAAAACGCCCAATCCCACGGGTGAATCAGAGAGATGCTCAAGTGAAAAATGCCCGCAGTCGGTCCAATGCCGGTGTTCGATATCGCTGAGTTCGCAAAAGATGTCGTTGTAGCCACCCAGGCCAACATGCATCACCTGTCCGGTTTGCAGCAGAACAGCCCTTGTGTGGTTGCGGCTTTGATAGGCCAGGTCACCGGCGAAGGTCCACGTGTTGTCGCGCGGATGCCAGATGTTCGCGGTCCACTTGTTGAGATCGGTTTCGCCGATGACCATGACATCACCATCGGCCAGCGTGACCATCGCGGTGGCACTGCGCCAGATGGGTTGCCCGGACGACTGCGTACCGGCTGACGCTTGCCACCGAAAAATGCGGCGCGTTCCGAAGATCAGCATGCTGCCATCACTCGAAGGGACGAGTGTCGGTGGATAGACCAGGTCATTCTGCTGATCAGGCTTGGCCGTGCCGGCGGGACGCCAGTTACCGCCGAACTTGTCCCATAGCAAAGCCCAGTCGATGGGATAAGGAGAAAACTCGCTGGTTCCGCCCACCAGCAACACATTTCCGTTCGGCAGCTTCACCATCGCTTGATGGCTTGCCGCGCGTGGCAATGGGCTGCCGATGGACCAACGGTTGCTGGCTGGATCCCACAACTCGACCGAGCTGAGGGCACGTCCGTCAGGGCCGATGCCGCCTGCAACCATGACCCTGCCATCGTCGAGCAGCGCCGCCGTGTGTGCATAGCGGGCCGTATTCAAAGACGGCAAGACAGACCACGTACGCAACAACGGGTCCCAGAGTTCGACCGAACCCATGGCGTTGCCGTCGCGATCCATGCCGCCTACGACCAGTACCGCGCCATTCCCCAACAAGGTAGCCGTATGCCTGGCGCGCGCCACATGCAGCGATGGAAGGCGTGCCACTGACTTGCCATCGTAGCGCTCGACACTATCCAGCACGGGTTCGCCCGCAGCCGACAAGGCTGGATCGCTTTCACCAGCCACGAATAGAACGCTGCCATCCTGCATGAGCGTTGCGCTATGAAAGATGCGCGGAACGTTCAGCGGCAGGGCCGCCTCCCAATTCTCCGCGGTGCTGTTCCACAACCACAGGTGGGTGTATCCATCCGCAGACAATCCGCCGGTGTTTCCGAATACCTGCACATCGCAAAAGCCGCCGGCAATCAGAACGTTGCCATTCGCCAACACCGTGGCGGTATGCAGATATCTCGCCCCGGCACAGTCCGGCAAGAGCGGAATTTTCGTCCAACCCTTCCGTTCCGGTTCCCACACTAACGGCGCCCATGCGCTATTGACGCGAAAGGCATAGCCGTAGCCTTGCTTCCAGCGGTTGCGCAACGTGACTGCCGGCTTCCCTCCTTCATCGCGCAGGCCGTATCCGATGGGATCGAAACCGAAGACCAGCACCTTGCCGCCAGCAAGCGGCGCCATGGTGGCGCCGGCTATCTCCGTGGGATAAGCGCCGATGTTGTGCAACACGCCAGCGGGTTCCGTCTGCGCGGGTGCTTGCACGCTGATCAACGTTGGCACGCCGGGCAGCGTATTCCCGGCTTGAGCGATGCCGGAGAAGTTCAAGAGCAACAACCAGGCGATGGTCTTGATGATCCGATGCGTTACCGGAAATTCCATTTTGATTGTCATCCGCATAGTCAGTGGAGATCCATGCAGGCACAAAGACGCCTTGCGTTAGCCGCAAATCCGCCTGCCCGCCCCTTCAACGGCACTTGAATGCGCACTCCAGATAGCTTTCGCGTAGCTGACGGGATTTTCGTGTACGGACGCCCGATCAAACGCATGCCGTCGCTTTCGGCACAGCCAGCTCGCCATCGCACGCCAGATAGGCGGCGACTTCCAAGAAGTCCCCTTCCGCCACGTCATTGCCCCCTGTTGGCCCCGCTCGATTCTACAACCCGGCCGCCTATTTCACATTCAAAGAAAAACAAGTCCCGCCGATACTTCTTTTACAAAGGAGCGAATCGATTGCAGGAGGCGCCTGACCGTCGGAGCAAGCATGAAACGCCGTATCACTTTCACCATCAAGCACAAGCTCATCATCGGCTTGTCGTTCTGCGCATTGATCATGGTAACGATCGGTTGCGCGGGCATTTACGGGCAAAAGCAGATCAACCAGGATGTAGCCGACATTTACCAGGGCGACGTCCAGCCGCTTCTTTATATCAGCCACGTGCGCAACGGCATCAACCAGAATCTGGTTGAGTTGAACAAGCTGTTGCTTTCGCATGACGGCAAGAGCATTGCGGCGTTCAAGGCGTCCATGGCGCAGAACAATACCGACATGGATCGGGCGTGGAATACCTACTATCCGTTGATCGACAGCCCGCGCGAGCGTAGCGCCGCGGATGTGGTGGCCGCCTCCCGCAAGCTGATCGACCAAGTGACTGCCAACGCGCTGAGCGATATGGCGCAAGGCAAATTCGATACCGACGTGTTCGCCAGCGGCGGCGCGTATGAGAAAGCATTCAACACCGCAATGGTCAACGCGGATGTGCTTTACCAGGAAAACAAAGCCCAGGCGGAAGACTCGTTCAACCATGCAGAAGCATCCTTCCATCGCATCTTGCTGACCACCGTGGGCATCATCGCGGCTGGGTTCCTGGTGATTTTGAGCCTGCTGGTGGTGATGATCCGCGCCATCTCCAAGCCGCTTGACCACGCCGTGCAATTGGCCGACACGATTGCCGCTGGCCATCTCAATCACGGCATTCAGGTTGACCGCAGCGACGAAGTGGGCCGCCTGCTGCTTGGCTTGCAACGCATGGACGAACAGTTCACGCGTATCGTGAAAGAAGTGCGCCATGGCGCGGCATCCGTCGCGACGGCGTCCAACCAGATTGCGCAAGGCAACGACGACCTTTCGCATCGCACGCAAGAGCAGGCTTCCAGCCTGGAAGAAACTGCCGCATCCATGGAGGAAATGAATGCGACAGTGCGCCAGAACGCGGAAAACGCGAGCCAGGCGTCGCAGTTGGTGAAAGGCGCGTTGGAACAGGCTGAGCATGGCGGCAAGGTCGTGAGCGAAGCCGTGCATGCCATGAGCGAAATCGAAGCGGCCAGCAAGCGCATTGCGGAAATCTCCAGCCTGATCGACGAGATCGCCTTCCAGACCAACCTGCTGGCGCTCAACGCCGCCGTGGAAGCCGCACGTGCCGGCGAGGAAGGACGCGGTTTCGCCGTGGTGGCCGGCGAGGTACGCACGCTGGCGCAGCGTTCGGCCAGCGCAGCGCGCGAGATCAAGCTGTTGATCAACGAATCATCCGAGAAAGTGCATGCCGGCACCTCGCTGGTCAGCGCCTCCGGCGACGCGTTGCGGCACATCCTGGATCGCACGCGCAAAGCCACGGATGTCGTCGCGGAGATCGCCGCAGCCAGTCACGAACAGGCGGCCGGCGTGGATCAGGTCAACACCACCGTCACCGCGCTGGACGACATGACGCAACGCAACGCCGCATTGGTGGAAGAAGCCGCCGCAGCCAGCCGCGCAATGCAAGAGCAAGCCACCGAGCTGATGCAGCACGTCAACTTCTTCCGCATCAACGGTGCCGAGAATGAAGAGGTCGCGCACGCCAGGCCGCAGTCACGCCGCGTTGGGCATGTGGCATCATCAGCCAGGCCGGCATTGCGGGTCGTGGGCGCTTGAAGGGGACCTATGAAATACCAAGGCGCGTGGTTGCTTGCGTGCACGCTGTTGATAACCACGCAAGCCCACGCGGATGATGCGGATAACGCCAACGGTACAGTGCCGGCCTACGATCGGCCGGCCTTCGGCTTCGGCACCACTGCCCTGCCCCTGGGCGGTTTTGCGATCGAACAAGGCCTGCCGGATTGGAACCTGGCGCATCAGGATGGCGTGCGCACCAGTCAGTTCATGACCGACAGCCTGCTCCGCATCGGCTTGGGCAATGGCCTGGAATTGCAGGCGGGCAGCACGCCCTTCAATTGGCTCACGTCCAGCGAAGGCCATGCATCGCAACGCGTGACCGGACGCGGCGATACCCTGCTCAGCCTGAAAATCGCGCCGCCACCGTTCAATGCACAATGGAGCGGCGCACTGCTGGCTACGGTGGAGTTACCCGACGGCGCCGACGCCCTGCGCTTGCCGCAACGCCAATACACCCTGGGCGTGACGCTGGCGCAGCAATTGGATGAGCGCCATACGCTAGGTTATTTCGCGCAATGGCAACGCATGGGTACGCATGGCACGTATCAGCTTGCCGGCAACTATGGCTATACCTTGAATAAAGCCTGGGCCGTATACGGCGAGCTGGTGGCACTGCATCAACAAGCGCGCACCGGTGGCTTGATCGGCGCCGGCGTGACCTATCTGCCCAACGTGCGTCTGCAATGGGATCTGTCCTTCGACCGCGGTTTCGTCGGCACGGCTCCGGCGTGGATGGCCGGCTTCGGCGTGGCGTTCTATTTCGGCTTGTAGGTTGGGGTGCGAACCCCAACAGGATGCACGCCGAACGACGTTGGGGTTCGCACCCCAACCTACGACTCAACCCCGAAATATCGCCATGCAAACCACCGCATTGTTCGCCGCATGCAACGCGATCGGCGCCGCCAGAAGCTGATCGGCCCGTAGGTTCCGGGCGGGGGCGGAAGGGGTGGCGTGCAGGTCGTCATTCCGGCGGGCGGAAAATCCTCAAGTTCGGAACGTTGGCGCCCAAAGAGGCCCCGGAAAAACAGGCGCGGTCCCTGCACCGGCGTCGCTCTTTGTAGGCCGGGATGAAATCCCAGCGCGTCCGCGTCGCGCTGGGTACAACGTAGGTTGGGGTGCGAACCCCAACATCGTGATGGATGCGGCCGTGGCAAATGTTGGGGTTCGCACCCCAACCTACAAAGGTCAATGACGCCGGCGTCAGCGCGCAATGCCGAATCCGGCGAATACCCCCGCTGCATCAGGCAAAAACCCGCCAACTTATGGCATTCCTCAATCCCCCGCATCAGCAGTACCTTTGCCACCTGCCGCCCCCACAAACCATGAAGAGGCCCCCATGCTTACGTTGACCATCAACGGCCAAGAGCACTCCTTCGACGGCCCGCCCGACATGCCCCTGCTCTGGTATCTGCGCGATACGCTCGGCTACACGGGCACCAAGTTCGGTTGCGGCATGGCCTTGTGCGGTGCCTGCACCGTGCATCTGGAAGGCACCGCCGTACGCGCCTGCGTCACGCCAGTAGTAGCCGCTGCGGGCAAGCAGGTCACCACCATCGAAGGCTTGTCGCCGGATGGCAGCCATCCGGTGCAGCAGGCGTGGATGAAACTCAACGTGGCGCAATGCGGTTACTGCCAGGCCGGGCAGATCATGCAGGCGTCGTCGTTGCTTAAAAGCAATCCGCATCCCAGCGATGCCGATATCGATGCGGCCATGTCCGGCAATATCTGCCGCTGCGGCACGTACACGCGTATTCGCGATGCCATCAAGCTCGCCGCCGGCGAAGGGAGTGCAGCATGAGCCACGACAGCCTGCACATCTGCAACGAAAGCCGCCGCGCGTTCCTGCTTGGTTTCGGCGCCGGCAGCCTGCTGCTGGCATTTGGCCTGCCCACGCTCGCGCGCGCAGCGGAAACCAGCCCCAAGAAGAAATACGGTGGCGAAGCGACCGACCACGGGCTGCGCGACGATCCGCATTTGTTCGTCGAGATCGCGCCGGACGGCACGGTGACGGTGGTATGCATCCGCTCCGAAATGGGCCAGGGCGTGCGCACCAGTGTGGC
>NZ_DATEJY010000045.1:0-20009 GCF_035277725.1 Dyella sp.
AGCAGCAACAGGGGCAGGGTGACACGCAGAAAAATCTTCATGTGGTTCCTTCCGTTGGCGCAGTGCGCCGGATGACGAATTAAAAGGCGTGGGATGCCTCAATACAAGATTTCAGAGCGGAAAAGATGTGCGTCCGATGACGGGCGTTTTGTGTTTTGTGTACTCGACATATTTGCCGTGACTATAGTCATGATGCTTGCAATGACTTTAGTCACAGCGTCACCGTGCCATTAGTCACGACGCCAATCCGCGTTGAAAAAGCAAGGCCAAATTGCCGCATTTTTTACGGCTTTTCTCTCGTTTTTTTTCTTCTCGCAAGCACAAAGTGATCGAGCGGACATAGGCGTCCGTTTGGAGCGCTGATATGAAAAGCCTAATCATCACATCGACCATTGCACTCGGTCTTGCATGCGCCGGAAGCATCAGCGCCGCACAAGACCAGACTCAAGCCACCAGCTTGCAAAACCTCACCGTCACTGCGCCGGTAGGGCAGTACGAAACCTATGTCGTCGACTTGCACACGGGCTACGGCTTGGCCGCCCTCGTCGGCAACACCCACCGCCAGTATGTGCAAGCGGCGCGGGCGGCCGAAAGGTCAGAAGCACTGCGGAAGATGGGTATGGCCGAGCAATCGGTACTCGCCGTAGCCATAGACAATTCGGACGGGCTGGGCGTGGCGAAACGCTTCCTGGTCTCGGACTCCAGCCAAAGCACGGTTGCCATCGTGGACGTCTATTGCAAGCGGGTGTCCATGACAAACGGCAAACACTGCATAGTGTTTTCCCGTGGGTTCGGGCAAACGCATGACCAGCGTGTGGCATCGGCAAAGAAGACACAGAATGCGCGAACCCAGGCTTGACGGATCGCTTGCAATGACAGTGGCAGGGTGAGGACGCGGAAAGATCGTTATGCGATTCCTTGCGTTGACGTGGGCGTTTGGTGCTGTCCTCACCCCGACTTGCCCCAGCTGTCAGTACAACGTTCCGAGCCCATTGCCCGAAATCCGCCCCGATCGACGCCGCGTTGCGGTGAGTGCGATTTTGGCGTCCGCTTCAAGGTCGGCCAATTTGCGTGCATTGAAATATTTGCTCACCAATTGTGCGTTGGCGAAGGTGTTGGGTCCGTTCCAGCTTTTCGGCACAAAGTGATCCACTTCCGGACGATTGCGGCCGCCCATGCGCGTTAGCGTCTGGAATGGGTCCTTCGTAGGGCCCTGGTCGGAGCGCAGAAATGCTTGGCCTGTGGCACGTTCGCTGTAGAGTGCATTTGCAATGTAGATGCACAGTTTCTGGCGCTGGCTGTATTTGGTGGCTTCCTGCGGGGCAGGACAGCCAAGTTTGCCCCGGATCTTGTCCATGAAGCCATACGGCTCGGCTTCCGGTTTGGACGCCGGCAGGTGTTGTTTGATGATCTCAGTCAACTGCTCCGTGTCGTGGTCAGCGGCGAAGGCGAAAGGACTTGGCGTGACACAAACCATCTCGATGGTTTCGAAAAATGGCTTGATATCCGTCTCGGATTCGGCAGCGCGGAGGGTGAACTCTCGCGGGATCATCCTCAGATCGTCCCGGTAGTTGATCGAGACTGTCATGATTTTCAGCCGCCCTTCGGAATAGATTTTCTGCTCGACCGCCCGGTACGCAACCTGGTTGAAATAGGAAAACATCGGTGCGATGTTGTGGCTGATGTCAGGGCCACCCAGGTCAATGGAAATGAGGTGGCCGTTTTCGAAGCCGATCAACTCCAGATCGCGTTCGCTGGACGCCTTCATATAGGTATCGGTCGATCCCATTAAAGGATCTGGAGCACCTTTGCGGCGCTTTGGCACGGCGGATCGGGTGATCGGCCCGGTAATCTGACGTACGCGCCCCTTCGTCGAGCCATCGGTATGCGGCGCAGTATCAGTGAGGATCGTAAACTTTCCGTGGGTGTGCGTACCCATGCGTTATCTCCTATAAGCAAAACGATACTCGGAACGGACGTAGTCAAACTCAGTCGAAGTTGAGCTAATGAAAGTCCACTCTCGCCCGCGGTGAAGCATTACGTGGAGCGCGAAATTTTCGGTAACGGAATCCCCGCTTTCGATCACTCTCTTTTTTTGTATCCGCGCTTTCGGCCAGCTCGTTCAGCGGAAACCTGAAGTGTGAAAGCGGTAAATCGCATGCGCGTGCAAAGGTGAGCGAGCATTAATGACGGGCAGCCGACTGGACTCCTTTGCCGAGTCGTGCTGCCCGCAACCAAAATAGCTTCCGTTGCTCAGGTCAATCAAAGTTGTCCGAATACAAACGGGCGCCCCTCATCAAACAGCAATAGCTGCCGCAGTACCCGCCACCATGTCGTCACCGCATACATCGCGCCACAGGTGATACATCACGCCGAACATCGCCGTAAATACAGCGAGCATCAGCCCGATATAGAGCGGAATGACCAGCACGAACACCAACCATTCGCCGACTAGTTTTCCAATCAGGACAATCAGGGCGGCCATTATCCCAATGCAGATAGAAGTGGCGATCCAGGCAAGGAGGAGGCCCACGGCAAGCATAAGCAGCGGCAGCAGGTTTTTCAGCGCACCAATCGCACCGTCGCCGATGGCGCCGAAAACGTTGCGGTTGTGAAAGGCCACCTGGCCAAGGCCGATCGAGTAGAAGCCCATCATGAAGATGCCGAGCACCATGATCAGCAGCAGGGTAATCCCGAAACCTTCCGGCAGGGCTGTTGGCGGCGGTAGGTGATTGGCTTGCGCGGTCAGCACTTGCATATACCAGTGGGCGACACCGGTACCCGTCAATGCGATAACGATGGCAAACATGGCCACATAGACCACCACCATGACAATACCGTAGCCAATCAAGCGCAGTGCTTTACCTTCTCGATAGGGCTTGATGACGTCGCCTGCACGAGCGGAAAGTCCGCGTTCTGCTGCACCGATCACTTGTAGATAGCCTGCGTAGAGCGGCAATACCAGCAGGCCGAGCAGCATGGAAACCACCATGACCCAACCGAAGGCGTTTGCCGGCGGTTGCGTTGTCGAACGTAATGCAAAAAATTGCATGGGCAGCGTAATGAACGTCGAAACCAGCACCGCCAGCATCAAAAGTGCGGCGCCGCCGAAGACTGGCTTCGGATGACGAAAACCTACGCCGATACCCCGCTTCAGCCAGCCAAAGCCGGCCGAAAGTCCCCTGGACCGTGTTGCCATAGTGTTACTTCCCTGATAAGCGGCGCCCCCGCGCCGTGCGGAGCAAGCATAGCAAGCTGGCCGGTTGGAGTCCTCTGGTGCTGAAGGGTTGAAGCCCGCTGGGGTTTAATACTCCGATCCAAGGGGAGGCAATCGCCATAAACTCTGCGCTCGTCATTCCGGCGAAGGCCGGAATCCAGTTTAAATACGCCGTGCGAAGCACTCAAAACTTAGATGTCGTGTGCTGCGCACGTCATTTTCGACTCGATGATTCGCTTCGCTCACCCCTTCGAGGCCATCCTCCGGATGTTCTCTGCGCTACGCGCTTCTTCCGGCCTTCGCCAGAATGACGAGCGATGGATTTGCGGTTTCGCGCAACACTCAGCCTCCACCGGGACGATGAAGCATCAAGCATTCACACGCACGCAGTGATTACCCTCCGGGCCACCAATTCGCTTTACACCACCATTGCCGTAAGCTTCGATTCGCCACAACGCTTTCAGGCGCATGGAGAAAACCGGTGACAACCACGCGTACACGCACCTTATTGGCAATCGCGCTGCTGCTGGCCGGATGCGCCACCGCGCCACCCGTCACGGTGAAGCATCATGTTCCCCGCGGCGGTAAGGTCGCTGTGGTGATGTTTCAGGATTGCGATATCGCCAAACAAGTTGACTGCGATGATTCCGGCGCGAAGGCGGGTGCGATCTTTGCCCGCGTGCTTTCGCAAAGGCCGGACCTGCAGGCCGTGTCGCTGCCGCGGCCGGTGGGGGCGAAGGTGCCTTTGAGTGACGATGCGGCGGTCGCTTATGCCAAGGCAAAAGGCTATCGCTATGTCGTCAACGGCGAGGTGCAGGCTTACTACGGCGGCCACGTGTCGCTGCATGCGAATCGCGCAGCGGTCTCCGTGCGTGTTTTAAGCACATCCAATGGGTTGGAAATGGCCTCTTATCGCCAGCAGGAAAAGTCGGCGGCGCACCTCACGGCACCGGATGACATGTTGGAAGACATGGCCAAGCAGTTGGCTGCCGGTGTCATGATCGAGCCGAAAAGCCGTCGGGACGGAAAATTTCTGTTTTACAAAGGGGACGGCTCGGATTGAGTGGGATTGTCATGGTTGTGAATGAACAGGTGAGGTGATATCCCGGTTTCCTTTCATGGCCGTTGATGCTGGGATTTCATCCCAGCCTACGTAGGGCGTGGCATGGAGGCGGGGTGGCCGCCCCCATGCATTACCACGCTATCAATAGTCGAGAGTCACTGTGGCAGGCGACACGCTTGCACCGTAACCGCACTGCGGCGTCAATCCGGATGATGCGTTGGTAAACGTCCAACCCGGATTGGAATACTGCACGAAGCTGTCGTTATAGAGTTCCAGATCGTAAAACTGGAACGAACCACCGGCGGGATAATCACTGCATTGCGAGACGTTGTAGACCTCCAGCGCACCGGCGAAGGCCCAGTTGAAGGTTTGCCCGAAATTCGACGTGCCTTGCAGTTCGGAGTAATTCCCGGTGGTGAGATCTTCGGTGAGCACATCCCACGACGGGCAGGTGAGTGTTCCCGACGTACAGTTGTCCCACATGTAGCCGGCGATCTTGTCGCCGACATTGACGCGAGTGGGTGTTGCCTCGTAAACCGTGCCGCTCTCGCAGCAATTCCAGCTGGCGATGCCCCATGCGGATGCATAGTCGGAGTTCCAGCCGAGCACGGGCTGAAGAATGGTCACGACATCGTTGTAGTCTTCCAGGCCGGGGAATAGATAGATGGTCTGGCCGTTGTTGGCCGTGGGTGCTGCCGGCACGTTCCAGTCCGCGCCCAGCTCGCCGTAGGAAGAGCTTGTGGTCGTGCCCACGTATTCGACCCAGGCGTGGCCGATTGTCGGTGGATCGATACGCCGTTGATCGCCCATCACCCTCTCGCCATTGGGTTTGAAATGCGCGAACTGGCAGACGTGCATGCCTTCGATACTTCCGTTGGCATGCTGGATGGTCTTTGTCGCTTTCTGCAGCAGATCGCCCTTGGCCAGATGCACAACACAGCTTGGGTGGAAATAGCCGTAGGGCGTGATGACGTAGTTGGCGGGAACAGCGGCAGGCCGATGAAGGCCGGCAGGTTGCAGAGCCTGCGCTGAGCTGAAGCCCGCAAAAAAGAGCACAACGATACCGATCAGATTAAGCAGTCGAATGTTGCATGATGCGCGTAACATGACATTCTCCTTGCAGTTGAGGGTTTGATACATCGTGCTTTCCAAGGGGCAGCGCTCGATGTCGCCTTACTCGGGTTACCTCACGCATGGGTTTCAAGACGCATCGACAGCAATAGGTTTCCTGTGCCGTTTTCGCGGCATGGAAAGATGTAGCGATGGATTGCCCCTACTGCTTGCTCCGGCACATGGGTCTGTGTCGGCTTTGCACGTTCCGCTTGGAAGGGCGGATTCTGAACTTCGCTATGTGAAGAAATCACCGCGGTTCGGTTAAATCAAAAAGGGGGACGGGTTCAGCGGCACTTACTTTAAGTACGTAAAGCCGATCGCTCGCCATACGTTGCTCCCTCCCCTGCGATAGCAGGGGAGGGCTGCGGTGGGGTTGCTTGTGCTTTAGCGTGCCGCCGAATTTCGCCACGATATGCTTGGTAGCGACATGCTGTCCCTCGCAGCTCGCTTCGCTCGCACCCCACCCTAACCCCAATGCTCCGAACTTAAGGTTTTTGCCGTCACCGTAGAACTTCAACCCGTCATTCCAGCGAAAGCTGGTACGCGGGGAGAGCACATGGATGTGCTCGGCTTTGAGGAGCGAGGAATCCAGCGACTTTGGGCTGAAAGGCACTGGATGATTCGCTTCGCTCACCCCCTTCGGGGCCGTCCATTCGGACGTTCTCCGCGCTTCGCGCTACGTCCAGCTTTCGCTGGAATGACGAGCAAAAGTGTCCGGCTAGTGAAAACCTTAAGTTCGGAACATTGACCCTAACCCTCCCCTGCAAGCAGGGGAGGAGACGGCATTGCGGTAACGTGGTTATGAGGTTTTGGTCGGGCGCGTGAGACGGTTGGGGTTCGCATACGTTCATCCCAACCTACGTCGTGCTTTACCAAATCACGCAACGATTTGTTTTGATCATCGGACTTGGCGGCACAACTCCAAATGCCTTTTCGAACTCCGGCATATTGGCCAAAACACCATTGGTGCGATAGATCTCCGGCGGATGCGGATCGGTGGTGACGCGCGTCTTTGCCGTTTCGGGGCGGGTCGCCATGGCCCAGGAATGGCCATAGGCAATAAAGAATTGCTGATCGGGCGTAAAGCCGTCGATTGTCTTGGCCTGCGCGAAGGCGGGTTGGGCGTGGAAGGCGTGCAGTGCCAGGATCAAGCCGCCTTGATCGGCAATCGCTTCGCCGGTGACCAGCTTGCCTTGCACGTGCACGCCATCGGCCACGGTGTATTGCGAATATTGATCGGCGATACACGTCACGGCGGCCTGGAATTTCTTCAAATCCGACGGCGCCCACCAATTCTTCAAATTGCCGTGTCCATCGAACTGGGCGCCCTGGTCGTCGAACCCGTGTGTCATTTCATGGCCGATCGTGGCGCCGGTGTTGCCGTAGTTCGCCGAATCGGGCCACGAAGGATCGTACAGCGGCGGCTGCAACACACCGGCAGGAATATTGAGGTTGTTCATCGACGGGTCGTAGTACGCGTTGACCGTTTGCGGTGTCATATCCCAATCGCTGCGGTCGACGGGCTTGCCGATCTTCGCCAGTTCACGCTGATTCTCGAAGGTCATGGCGCGCATCACGTTGAGCACATAAGGGCCGCGATCGATCTGCAGTGCAGAGTAATCGCGCCACTTGTCCGGATAGCCAACGCGCAGTTCCATCATGTCGAGCTTCTTGATCGCCGCCTCGCGCGTTGCGGGCGTCATCCATGCGAGCGTCTTCAAATCCTCGCGCATCGCATCGCGGATCTGGTTGACCATCTGCGTCGCCGCGACCTTGTAGGACGACGGAAACTTCTGATCTACATACATCTTGCCGATGGCGAAACCGAGGGCAGAATCCTCCGCCCGCAGGACGCGTTGCCAGCGCGGCTTCTGCTGCTTTTCACCGCTCAGCACCGAAGACATGCGGAAGTGTTCGTCGACGAACGGCTGCGACAGGTACGGTGCATAACTTTGCACCAGCTGCCAACGCAGGTAGGTCTTCCAGTCGTTGAGCGAGGTATGCGCCAGCTCCGCGTTCACGGTCTTGAAGAAATCCGGCGTGGCCACGTTGAGGCTGTGAATTTCCGGATGACCCATGCCAGCCATCAAGTTCTGCCAGTGCAGACGCGGAGCGAGCGCGTTGACGCCCGCAACATCCGTCGGATGGTAGATCGCTTTCGGATCGCGCATTGCCACGTCGGTCATGGAGCCTTTTGCAAGGCTGGTTTCCAAGGCCATTACGGACTTTGCTTCGGTCTCGCTAAGCGCAGGCTGATCGCCAAGCAGTTGTAAGGTGCGTGCGATGTGCTGCACGTATGCCGTGCGGATGCTCTCGCTGGCATGGCCGCTTTGCACGTAAAAATCTCGGTCAGGCAGGCCCAGCCCGGCCTGCATGGCGGCGGCGATCACCTTGCTGCTGTCCTGGTAATCCTGCATCTGCATCACCGCCAACGGTGCATTGACGCCGATGGTTTGCAGATGCGCAAACTCGTCCGGCAACTGCTCGATGGAGCTGAGCTTGGCAATGCGATCCAGCTCCGGCTGCAATGGCTTGATGCCCGCACGGTTGATGGTGTTCTCATCCATGCCGCTGGCGTAGAAATCACCCACCTTTTGCTTGACGCTACCCGGCGCGGCCTTGGTGTCCTGACTGGCCTTCTCGACCATGTCATGGATAAACCGCTGGTTCTGTAGATCGACCGCCTCATACGCACCCCATTCGGAGCGATCCGGCGGAATGGGATTGGCCTTGAGCCAGCCGCCATTGGCGAAATGAAAGAAATCAACGCCGGGTTTGACGCTGCGATCCAGCCAATCCAGATACTGCCCATCGGTACTGCTGAAATCGGTTACCTGATCGGCTGCCGCGACACCCAAGGGGCACAAGCACAAGGCAACAAGAACCGCTTTCCGGATCGATAGCATGGCTTTCCCCTTTCTGATTTGTGGAGCATCGTGCGCGAAAGCGGGGATGCTAGCGGGTGTCCCGGAAGCTTCCAATGTCACTTAGGTCACGGTTGCAGCCAAGCGACGTGGCTGGCGCAGGGTGCCTTGTCATCAATGGCGCTGCATGGCTTGTTCGGACGGATGACTTTCTGGGGATATTCCGGAGCAGGCACGGCTGGTTGAATGCTCCCGAACGGAGGGGGGAATATCACCCTGCGTATGCCGCTTTTTACAAGAGCAATGTCCTTCGCTATCTTGATTTTCCCCGGCAGCCATCGGAACGCAGAAACGCCATGACGCCCATCGCTATCAGAGCCTCAAGACGCCGGTACGCTTTATGGTTGATCATGTCCAGCGGCTTCGTGCTGACGGGCGCCTTCATGGTCGCGTTCGGAGATACGTTTCAAACCTGGCTGGGCTTGGCGTACATGATGTTTTTTGGTGCCGGTGTCCTGCTGTTTTTATGGCAGCTGGTGGATGCGCGACCGCGGCTGGTCATCGATGATCGCGGTGTTTTCGATCGAACGCTTGGTGTTGGCGTCATACCATGGTCGGACATCGGCGGTGCTTACGTACGATCCATCTACAGCGTTGATGTCATTTGTCTCCAACTGCGCGACCCGCGGCCCTGGCTGCAGCGCTTGTCTCCGATCAAGCGCGCCTTGGCGCCTGCCAACAAAGCGTTGGGCTTTACGCCATTGAGTTTGAATCTTGATGGGGTGGCGGCTGATGTGCGGCAAGTGCATGAGCTGATCGTGAAAATGGCCGCGGCTCGGTAGCGCGAACCTCAACACCTCCACGCGCAAAGCCACGTTGGGGGGGGCGGCTACGCCTCACCCAGCCTACCGTCGCGCGAATCGCATGAGTTCTCACTCTTGCTGCGGCGCAGCTTGAATGTTTCCTATTTGAAAAATAGGTTCAAATATGAATCCAGCTGGCTCAGGGCCCGAGCCATCTCGCCACATCGCCCGACAGGCAGGCCACGAAGGGGATATATGCAATGAAATCGCTGATTTACGCCGTTTCGCTGGCCTCGGCCATGGTCGTGTCATCCGCTTCTGCAGCCGCCGCGCCGGTAGCGCAGGAGGCATCGACGCATCCCGTTCCCGCGGTGCAAGATACCGAAACGCCCGCGCAGCGCGACGCGCGCATGGGGTGGTGGCGGCAGGCGCGCTTCGGCATGTTTATTCATTGGGGGCTGTATGCCGTGCCGGCCGGGGTCTGGAACGGCAAGCCGGTCGATAGCATTGGCGAGTGGATCATGTACAACGGGAAGATTCCCGTCGCCGATTACAAAAAGCTGGCCTCGCGGTTCAATCCAGCCAAGTTCGATGCGCACGCCTGGGTTGCCTTGGCGAAAGCGGCGGGCATGAAATACATCGTCATTACCGCGAAGCATCATGATGGCTTTGCGATGTTCGATTCCAAGGCGAATCCTTTCAATATCGTGGATGCCACACCGTTCAAGCGCGATCCCTTGAAGGCGCTTGCCAAGGAAGCACAGAAGCAGGGGATCAAGCTGGGCTTCTACTACTCGCAGGATCAGGATTGGACGGCGCCGGGTGGCGCAGCGATGACGTACGACAAGCTGCACGACGGCCATTGGGACAAGGCGCAGCAGGGCGATTTTGCCGAGTATTTGCACACCAAGGCCATTCCGCAGTTGAAAGAATTGCTGAGCAACTATCAGCCGTCACCGGCCATCATCTGGTTCGATACGCCCACTGCCGAGATGACGCCGCAGCTTGCTTCGGAAATCGTCACGCTGCTCAACCAGCATCCGAATCTGATCTGGAACAATCGCCTCGGTGGCGGCTACAACGGCGATACCGAAACGCCCGAGCAGAATGTGCCTGCGCAAGGTTACCCAGGCCGCGATTGGGAAACCTGCATGACGATCAACGATACCTGGGGCTACAAGTCGAACGACACGAATTTCAAATCGACGCGGGAGTTGCTGCGCACGCTGGTCGATGTGGCGAGCAAGGGCGGCAATCTGTTGCTCAATGTCGGACCTGACGCGCAAGGTGTGATTCCTGCGCCGGAAGCCGAGCGCTTGCAGGTGATTGGCAAGTGGCTCGATGTGAATGGCGAATCGATCTACGGTACCGGGCCTACGCCGTTTCCGGGCGATCATGGAACGTTTTCGACCACGGAAAAAACGGTGGGCGAGAACAAGCCCAAGTGGATACCGGCATGGGATTGGCGTGCGACGACGAAGCCGGGGAAAATCTATATTCATTTGTTGACCTGGCCGGGCAAAACCTTCCACCTGGCGAATGTCACTGCGCAGATCAAGCAGGCTTACTTCCTGGCTGATCCCAAGCATGCGCCGCTGACATACACGCAAAAGGGCAATGCGCTCGATTTGCAATTGCCTGGCAAGCCGATTGATTCGAATGACACCGTGGTGGTGCTCAAGACCAAATGAAGCTTGGCATCGTCGTGCATGTTGATGCTGGGATTTCATCCCAGCCTACGAGGCTTCCCTGTAGGTTGGGGTGAGGCATAGCCGATCCCCAACGTTGCGTGCATGTATCGAAAATGTGGGACCCGCTTTAATGAACTGGGTATGCCATCTGGCACTGTATATGTGCTGCTCGCGCGATTTAAGTTAATCGACGAGGCTAGGGATGCTCTGATTTATTCGGCGCAGGCGTTACCGACCCTGTCTGCGCGCATCTCCTCGGTGCGTTGTCTCGACAGACAGCCAGTCTGCCTTCGCCAACGCCCCTGTGATATGCGCGCAGACAGGGCCGGTAACGCCTACGCCGAATAAATCAGAGCATCCCTAGGCTTTTTCCCCACGACAACCCTGTGAACCTTTTCGCCCGTTGAATAAACGAGCGCGAGAGACTGTTATGTCTCCAATTTTCAATCGTATGGCGCTCGTGTTGGCGGGAAGCCTGTTGGTCGCCATGTCGGCCATCAGCAATACCGCGCACGCAACGCTGATAACGTCGACAGATCCATCCGGTGCAAGCATGGGCACCGATGTCATTCCTTGCCATCGGTATGACGGCTTGCAGCCGCAAGGCACAACCAGCCCTCCCATCAGCACGTGCGAGACCATGTCGCCGGAGTTGGGCAAGCTTCGCGAAAGCCTGGCAGAGCGCGGTTGGCTGATTCAGGGCGGCACCAATTTGGGTGGCACCTTTGATTTGTTGAATCATGGCGCCCATCCGCAGCTTTATATTGGCCAAAATCCCACCTACCGGTTCGGCTCGTTTGTAACGGCGACCTACGATCTCTCCCGGGTCGGCTTCGCCGGTGCGGCGCAATTGGTATTCAACGCCAACGTGCAATGGTTTTCGTACGCCGGGGAAAATCCCAACGGCTTCGCCATCAACAGCTTCTACATCAGCCAGCGCTTCAATGATGGACGCACGCAGCTGCAATACGGGTTTGAAGAACTTGGCAACCAGTTTTACGGCTTTTCGCTAGGCACCAATTCGACGACGTCGCCGGCGGGCGTCGGCAGTTCCATTCCCTACGAAGTCGGATTCATCTTCAACAAGACCGCGCCCGAGATCAATCTGCGGCTAGCCTCGCGCAATAAGCATTTTTACGAGCGCTTCGGCGTCACGCGCAGCGTGGATCCGAAGGGACCGCAAGCGGATTGGGACAACAATAATTTCTGGGGTTTGAAGTGGCATATTCCCGGCGCCAAGGCGCTTTACATCAACGAGCTGGGTTATCTGACGGATGCGGCGCCTCAGCAACGCATGATGTGGCTGCGCCAGGGCGTGATGTACAACGAGAGCCGCTTCCCCGACTTTCACGGTGGCTACGCGAATAACAACTATGCCTATTACCTGGTGGGCGATTACCAGTTGTTGCAGACGGATGCCACGCAACCATTTCGGGGGTTTTATATCAATGCGAAGGCCGACTATGCGCCACCGGATCGAAATGTATATGCCGGGGACGTTGGCATTACCCTCTATTTCCTGGGTCCGTTTAAACGTCCCGACGACGTCGTTGCGCTTGGATATACCTTCGACCGGCTGAGTCGTACGTTTGAGCTGACGCAGCAGGCACAAGGTGTTGCCGCCGTGGACTTCAGCCGCAACTATGCGTTGTCGTACGTCTATCGCGTGATGCGCGGCGTTTATCTTTCCAACCAACTCAGCTACACGGTCAATCCGATTCCGGCACCGAAACAGCCGCCATCGCTGACGTGGATGAGTTCGTTGTCGTTTTCGTATTGATTTAAGCGATAACGATCGGAAGGGGAGGCTGGGATGTAATCTCGGCTTTTTCTGCGCCTCACCGTCATTCCGGCGAAGCGCTTCGGCCTTCGCCGGAATGACGGTGAGGTGTCATGAAGACTTATTGCAACAATCGATTAGCCAATTGCCAGCAACTCAAGTTCCTCCAAACAACGCTAGCGCCTGCTCATTAAAACCATTCACAAAACCATGCTCGCCCGGCCCCACGTTGGCGCGAAACTGCTTGGCGCCTTCCACCAGAATCTCATCCGCCTCCGTACCAAGCACTTCCATCGTCTCGGCAATGAACTGGTCGAGCGGCATGGCTTGCTCGGCCTCCTGGCTATTGAGCAGTTCCGTACGCACCCACGGCGGCGCAATTTCCAGCACACGCACGCCGGTATGACGCAACATGAAACGTTGCGACAACACATAGGAGTGCAGCGCGGCCTTGGTGGCCGAATAGATGCCGGTAACGGCGAGCGGTACGAAGGCAAGCACGGAACTGGTGTAGGCCACGATGGCGTTGTTCTTGGTTTTCAGGTGCTCGATCAGTGCAGAGGTCATGCGAATCGGGCCAAGTACGTTGGTCGACATGGTTGACGTTAACAATGTGTCGTCGATGTGTCCCGCAACCGTATCAAGCTGCATGATGCCGGCATTGTTAATCAGCACATTGAGTTCGGGGTGATTGGCGATCAACGTTTTCGCCACGCGATCGATGCTGCCCGGATCGGTGATGTCGAGTTCGATAGCTTGCATGCCCGGGTTGGCGGCGGTCACCGCCTCAAGATGGCTACGGCGCCGGCCGGCAATGATGACCTTGTTGCCGCGCTTGTGCAGCGCTTCGGCAAGCGCGCGGCCGATACCCGAGCCGCCGCCGGTAATAAAAATGGTGTTGCCAGTGAGTTTCATGAGCGTGTTCCTAAAGTGAGTTCAAGCAGGAGAGCGATGGGTAAACCGGACGGTTTGCTGCCAGGCGCCGGGCGTCAAATCACAATGGCGATCACCATTGACGTGCGATAAGATGCTGCTGCCCCAGGCGATTGTCAATGGCAATCACCATTGTGATTTCGAGCAGGCGCCAAGCTGAGCCGCGAGGCAGGAGCGGATTTATGGGTGTTTCAAAGAAGCAAGCTGTTGAAAATAAAAGGGCTATTGTGGCTGCTGCGGAAAAGCTCTTCCGGGAGCGCGGCGTGGCCGACGTAGGGCTGAGCGAGCTGACCAAGGCCGCAGGTTTCACCCAGGGCGGCTTCTACAACCACTTCGAATCGAAGGACGCGCTGGTTGCCGCAGTCATGGAGAAGGCGATGGAACAAGGGGCGGCGTTACTCCTTGGGAGCCTTGGTGCGTCAAAGGAAGAAGCGGTAGTGCCTATCAAGCGGCATATCGAGTGGTATCTGTCTGCCGATCACCAGGCAAGCATTGCGGAAGGTTGCCCCTTGGTAGCGTTCGCAGGCGACATCCGGCGACTCGGCAAGGAGGCGCGCCAAGCTTATGCGCAGGGCTTGGCGTGGAATGTCGAGGAGCTGGCAAAGGTGATCGAAGGCGAGGATCTGCAAGAGAAGAAGAAAAAAGCCATCGCCATGTTTAGCCAGATGGCCGGTGCGCTGATGCTGTCGCGTGCAGTGGCCGAGGCTGATCCTGTGCTTGCGGATGAGATATTGCGGGAAGGAAAACAGCAATTGTTGCAGGCCATCGATGATTGAATAACGACGTGTTGGAATGACGTTTTTCGTGAGTATTGATGCTGGGATTTCATTCCAGCCTACATGGGTCGTTTGCGTAGTGGATCGAGTAGTGATCGCAACCCGTTGTGATCAAGCTCGAGCATCAAGGCCAGCAGGTTGCCCAGGTCGCCGCGTGGAAAGCCTTTGCGGGCAAACCAGGACAGATAAGCGCTGGGCAGATCGCCAATCAGGCGGCCTTGGTATTTGCCGAATGGCATGGCGACGGTTACCAGACGCTGCAGGTCTTCGGGTTTCATGAGGCGTGCTTCAAGGCAATAATGGTGCGAAGGGTAGGGAGGTTAGCGCAGGTTTGCCTGGCACGTGATCCGCCCGCTGTTGCACACGTACCAAGGAGCATCGCATGTCCACCCAAGGATCGCTGCCCGGCTTCGCTGCCGCCATTCCGACGGATCGTCTGTTTCTCGCAATCTTTCCCGACACCACCTACGCCACCCGCTTCGAAACCTTTGCGGCCAGGCATCTTGCCGCGCGGCGCATGGATGGCAAGCCAGTGGAAGCTGGCCGCCTGCATGTCACGCTTTTTCATCTTGGTGATTACACCGAGCTTCCGCCTGGCTTGGTGACGCAAGCGGCCGACGCGCTTGCGCAACTTGAAGCAGACCCATTCACCATTCGCTTCGATCAGATCGGCAGCTTCAATAATCGCAGCAGCCATGGTGATTTTGTGCTGACGTCCAGTGACGGCAATGAAGCCTTGCACGCGTTTCGTCAACAATTGGCCGTGCATTTGAATGCTGCTGCGCTTGGTCAATACGCCAAGGACTCGTTCACGCCGCACATGACCCTGGCTTATAACCGGCCCGCGGTGCCGTTCCAGCAGATTGAACCGGTGGTGTGGCCGGCACATGACATCGTGCTGGTGCATAGCTTGTTGGGCAAAACCCGGCATATCCGGGTGGCGGACAAGCCATTGCATGGGTAGCTACTACGCCGCAGGCGTAGGCGTTGCCTGGTAAAACACGTTCAGCCACGTGCCATGGCGTTTCAGCCACAAGGATGATGCGTAGCTGTCGAGATGAAAGGATTTGCCGTGATCAAGACCTGACGCTTTGACGTGATAGGTCACCACCGCCGCATTCTCCGCCACGAAGTGCACGTTGAATCCTGAAAGCTCGCACTGATCAAAGCGCACCTGCGAGTCCATGGCAGATGCTTCGCTCGGCGCTCTGCCCACTACGCCGGTGCCGGTGACGGTAAAAAAGTCCGGCGCATGAAAAGCTTTGTAGGCCACTGCGTCGCGTTTGATCGCCAGGTCCCAACTCGCGCGTTCTTCCGCCATCAAGTGTTGCCCGATGGCATGGCTTGGCGTGGTAAGGGAGGGGCCGGCCGCGGTATGGCCGAGAGCGGGGTTGGTTGCCCAGAACAGGAGTAAGGCTGCCGCTGCGGTATGCAAGTGGAATATTCGTTTATTTGTCATATGATTAGAATGATATTAGCCTTGGTCTACCGTCAATCGAATTGATTTCGGAATTATGGCCGCGCATGCCGAACTGGACCGAATAGATTTCGCCATCCTCGGCCTTTTGACGAAGGACGCATGGCTTTCCAATAAACAGATCGCCGCGGCGGTGGGGCTTGCACCATCGAGCTGCCATGAGCGCATCAAATGGCTGCGGGAACGCGGGGTGTTATTGGGTGCGCATGCCGAGGTGAATCTGCAGGCGATGGGTTTCACTTTGGAGGCGGTGCTGTTCGTGCAGCTTGGCAAGCTGGCTATCGATGTGGTGGATAGTTTCGTCGCGGCGACGGCGGCCGTGCCGGAAATTCGCGGCGTGTTTCTCGTATCCGGGCGCGCCGATTTGATCGTGGATGTCGTGGTGCGCGACATGGAGCATTTGAAAGCGATTATTTCGGAGCACTTCAATCGCCATGCCGTCGTGCAGCGGGTGGAAACATCCATTGTATTCAATCGGTGCCAGCAGCATGCCATGCCGCTGCCTGGTGTTTTCCGGGAATAATTACCAACGTTTGGTGTAATGCTCGATACATCGTCGCCCCGGCAAAAGCCGGGGCCCAGCGACGTGTAGATCGTCCAAAGCCGCCAGGCCCGGCTTTCGCCGGGCGACGATCAGTAGCATTGAATTTGCAGGTTAAATTCAAGCCCGCGCCATCTGCTGTTCCAGCAAATCGCCAAATGCATCGCCCGTCATCGGCTTGGCCAGCAGATAGCCTTGCATCTGGTCACACGCCATCACTTGCAGCTCCGAAAACTGCGATGCGGTTTCCACGCCTTCGGCCACCACTTCCATGTTCAACGAATGCGCGAGCGCGATAATCGCCGAAACGATGGCGCGGCCTTCGTGGCCTTGCGCATCCAGCCCGCAGGTGAAAAGGCGATCGATCTTCAATTGCTTGACGCGGAAGCGCTCAAGATAAGCAAGGCTGGAATAGCCGGTGCCGAAGTCGTCGATGGCGATCTCGAAGCCGGCGTGCTGAAAGGCCTGGATCATCTCGGTTGTCTTGGCGGCGTCGTGCATCGCGACCGCTTCGGTGATCTCGAACATGATCTGCTCGCAGGGAACGCCTTCGGCGCGCACGATCTCGACCATCGTCTCGATAAGGTCGGGTTGCGCCATCTGGCGTGGCGAAAGGTTCACCGCCACCTTGATCGCCGGCAATCCCAGCGCCTGCCAATGCCGTATCTGCCGGCACGTCTCGCGCACCACCCACTGGCCGATCGGCACGATCAGGCCCGAGCGTTCGGCAGTGGGAATGAACTCCGCCGGCGTCAGCAATCCGAGCTCGGGATGATTCAAGCGAAGCAAGGCTTCAGCGCCGGCCAGCTCGTTGCTGCTGGAAAACTTGGGTTGGAAGCGCAGCGAAAAATAGCCTTCATCGAGCGCCACGCGTATCGCGTTCTGGATCTGCAGCGTACGCATCGCCGCCACATTCATGCTGGCCTCGAAAAAGCGCCAGGTTGCGCGGCCGGCGCGCTTGGCTTCGTACATCGCGGCGTCCGCGTTTTTCAGCAGGGCATCGGGTGTTTCGCCATCGCGCGGAAACATGGCAATGCCGATGCTCGGCACAGCCTGGAACGGTTGCCCGTCGCGCCAGTGCCCGCGTTCTGTGCTATCGAGAACGCCTTGCGCCACGTCTTGTGCTTCGTCCGGCAAGGTGGCGTTTTCCATCAGTACCACGAATTCGTCGCCGCCGAGCCTGGCCACGGTGTCGCCTTCGCGCACGCACTGCTGCAGTCGTCGGGCGAATGTCTTCAGTACTTCATCGCCGGCCGAGTGGCCGAGAGAGTCGTTGATGGTTTTGAAGCCGTCGATATCCAGGAACAAGACGGCGAACGGTTCATGCGCGCGCTTGGCGTTATGCACGACCGTTTCGATGCGCTCCACCAGCGCGCGGCGATTGGGAAGATCGGTCAAGGCATCGTGGTTGACCATGCGCACGATCTGGTCGTTGAGCTTCGTCACGGAGCCGGCGAGCAATGCCGTGCGCACGTCGAAGCGTGACAGGATCAGCGTCACGATCAGGATCGCAAGCGTGAACAACGTAATGGTCGTTGCCAGCCATTGCGTGTCGACACCATTCGCCGCGCCGCAGATCGAGCCCGGCATGAAATCGGCAGCGGCCATGCCGGTGTAGTGCATGCCGGTAATCGCCACGCCCATCATCAGCCCTGCCAGCGCGCGCTTGGTGGTGGCGTAGCGTTGCCGCATGTTGCTCAGCATGCGTGCGATCCATAACGCGGCCGTCGATGCCACCATGGCAATCGCGATGGAAGCCACGAACAACAGCGGCTCATAGTCGATACCCGGTTGCATCTGCAATGCAGCCATGCCGGTGTAATGCATACTGGCAATGCCCAAGCCCATCAGGACGCCACCCAGCGCGATGTTCCGCGAACTCAGCCGCTTGCGGGTAGTGACATACAGCGCAAACCACGAAACGCAGATGGCGATCAGCAACGAGTAGCCGGTAATGGCTGGATTGAAGCCGAGTGGAATCGGCAGCGAAAACGCGAGCATGCCGATGAAATGCATCGACCAGATGCCCACCCCCATGGCCGCCGCGCCGCCGGCCAGCCACGCATGGCGGCTTGCCGGGTGCTTCAGCATGGAAATGCGGCTTGCCAGGTCGAGGGCCGTGTAGGAGGCGAGCGTGGCCACCAGCAGCGAGACTGCGACAAGCAATGGGTTGTAGGTACCAGGCATGGGGAATGGCCCGTAGGCTGAACGCTAATTTTTATGAACAACGGATAGGGCGACCGACGCATGCGCAGAACGGAAGATTGCGGAAAAACTGCCGTAAATGGGCATGAGGCGGTTCCAAAAGGCGGCACCATGGCCGCCGACAACGGTTGCATGTGCCTCCACCGGCCGGCATCGGTTGCATTCGGATGGTGCTGCAAAGATCGCGCCAAAAAGTCAGCCGGTTCCGTGGTTGCACCGCGCGCTCCAAGTCAGGTGAGAACGCTTTGTAAGGTCGACGACGGGTTGCGTTTATGCGGGGCGAGTATCGCTGGGCAGAGGGTAATCCCGAATGCGTCGCTTGGCGAATGAAATCATCTGGCTCGGCGAGGTAGGTTGGGGTGAGGTTCAACTGAACCCCAACGTGGGTGTTTCTGCGTGCGGGGATGTTGAGGTTCACGTTCGCTCGCCCCAATCGACATCGCATTGGCAGGTATCAACCAATGACGATGCATTGAGCAAGAACATACGGCTGAAACGTGGCGTCAACGTTGCGCCAAACATGAACGTTGGACTGATCGTGAGCAGCGTTGTGTATCCCTCGAGGATTTTTGTTCCATTCCGACTGTCTGTTCACCGGCCAGGCTACTGGCACGTTGATGCAGAGAGGATGTCTTCATGTCCGTGATCGAGTTGTCCGCGTCGAATAACGAATTCCGTCCATCGCCATTGGAAACCTTTGTGGCTTGTGCGCATCAGTTACTGGATCCGGCCACGCCGGAATCGGTACGCAAACGCGCCGAGCCTACGCTGGTGGCGCAGTTACCTGTCTTGCGTGCGCTTGGCATGTTCGACCTGTTCGAAGTGCGCGATCCAGCTATGCGTGCATGGCTTGGCAGTGAGCTTTCAAAGCTCAGGCGATGGGATTCGGATACGGCATCGGTGTGATGCTCGTTTGCATGGCAATGTAAATCGCCACGTAGGCTGGGATGACAATCCCAGCAGCTTCAACCGCCAAGCACGGCGGGGATGGTCATCTCAACCTGTGCGCGCACTACGCCACTTGCTCCCGCGCATAACGCGTTGGCGTCACGCCCACATGGCGCGCAAAGGCTACGGTAAATGTGCTGGCCGAACTGTAGCCAATGCGTTCGGCCACTTCGGCAACGCCCATGTCATGCTGCCGCAGCAGGCTCTTTGCCAGCGCCATGCGCCAGGCCAGCAGGTATTCCATCGACGCGACACCCACGGCGCGATTGAACCGCTCGAAGCATGAAAGTGGTCATATGAGCGCATCGTAGTGGCTATTTTTACAAGCCACTTTTCGGCCTAGTTTCTACCGCGAACAAATCCGCGGGAGAGACTCATGGCTCTGATCCATAAACTCGGCAAAGGCTGTGTGCTGGGCGCGCTGTTGTTGGCGATGTGCTCGGTCACAACGCGTGCTCAATCGTCAGACGGTGCACAGAATAACGGGCACGAATTCGATTTCGGTATCGGTGCTTTCAAGACGCACATCAAGCGCCTGGAGCACCCATTGACCGGCTCAAACCAATGGGCCGAGTGGAACGGTACGGTGATCACGCGC
>NZ_DATEJY010000046.1:0-16807 GCF_035277725.1 Dyella sp.
ACCGCAGAAATATTGTCCCGCCCTGCCCGATTCAGCGACACCTCGAACAACCGCGCCAGCACCATCTGCGGATCGCTGTGCGCGCGGTATTCCTGATCCAGTTCGGCATCCGACAGTTCCTTGTTGATGCCGTCGCTGCACAAGAGAAACGCCATGCCGGGCCGGCTGCCCGTCACCACCCAATCCACGAACAGGTTTTCTTCCGCGCCGATCGCACGCGTGAGCACGCCAGCGCCCGCCGGCTGCGCCTGGCCCAGTTGCGTCACGTCGCTTTTCGCACCGTGCACGTGATCGCGCGTGATCTGCCGCAGATGGCCATCCTCGAAACAGTAGCCGCGGCTGTCGCCCACCCAGCCGCACAGCATGAAATCCTTGTCGTGCACCAGCACCACCACGGTGGAGCCGATCACGTCGACATTCTGCTCGCGCGCCACGCGCCGCAATTCGGCATTGACTTGCGACAAGGTGTCTTCGATCGCTTCCACAAAGTCGAACACGTCGCCTTGCCGCGGCAGCGCGCGCAGGCGGTCCACGATCATGCCGCTGGCAACGTCGCCGGCGGTATGGCCGCCCAAACCATCGGCCACCACCCACAGGCCGACGTCATCGCGCACCAGGATCGCATCCTCGTTGTGCGCGCGGACTTTGCCGGTATCGGTATGGCCGACGGATTCGTAGCGTAAGGTCATGCAGTCACCTCGATCACGGCCAGCGGCCAGCGGGCCGGTTCACTGCCAAGCCCGGCGGCAGCGGCAATGCACGCACGTGCTTCCTCGCAGGAAGGCATGGCCAGCGCACGCGCATACACGTCCGGTGCAAGCTGCACCAGGTTTTGCGTAACAACCAACAGCAAACGATCGCCCGCTTCCACCGCGCAGACCACTTCGTCGCACAGCGGTTCGGTGGGCCCGCCCAAGCCGGAGGCTACCGGAGCAGCACGCGTGAACAGCAGATCGTCGAAATCGCCGCCAAGCGCATTGTCATCGCCAGGTGCTGCAGCGGTGGCGAACAAGGATTGCAGCGAACCTTTGTGCCAGTGCCACGCTGCGGCGGTGCCGATGCGCAGCAGGTTGGCCCAGCGCCGGGTGATATGCACGGCGATCACGGAGCCGTCTTCCGGCACCGGATTGATCAGGTCCTCGCTGCGTTCGCGCAGGCGCGGATGCAAGGCGAGCAGGCGTTGGCTCAATACCTTCAGATCGCCAGCCAGTTCGTCCGCGCGCAACTCGTTGGCGACTTGATTTGCGGCCGCGGCAGCCTGCCGGCGCTCATCGGCCGAGCCTTCATCGGCGGCGACCAAGGCCAGTGCGATATCGCTGCGATAAGTGGTCGTAGTGCCGCTGGTTGGTGCAGGCGGTGCGCCCTCTTCTGCTATCACGCCGGTAGCCACCGACATCGACACCGGCGGCACGAGATCGGCAAACAATTCACTCAAGTCGTCCGGCAGCAAGGTGCGCGATGGTGCCGCGACAACGGGTGCCGTCATGGAAACATGCGGTGCATGGTGATGCTGATGCGGCGTGTCTTCGAAGGTGCCCAGCGTCTGCCAGCCCTCGTCCGCGAACTTCGCATCGAGAAAACCGGCATAGCTCGAAGGTTCCGGCAAACCACGCGTGACCAGCACGCTGGCGGGAACATGGCCGCCGCCTTGCGTCCACCACAGGCACCAGCCGCTGCCGCTTTCGCTGACCCGCGTCCACAAGCGCGCGAGAAAATCGCCGTCGGCGCGTGCGCGCGGCAACGGCATGCGCCATTGGCCGGCGTTGTGAAAAGCAACGTGCTCCAGGCCGTCCACCATCCATGATGCCGGCGCCGCCAGCGGCATGCCGGCGAGGGCAAGCAGTTGCGCGTCGAAGGTTTCGACACTGGTGGTAGCGTCGGATTGCGCGGCGGCGTGCACGTGTTCCATGGCCGCGAACCAGCGTTCGCCATCGCGCAAGGCTTGCGTGGCCATCGAGGCATCATCCAGCGGCACCGCGATCACCATCGGGAAACTGCGGCCCACGCGATCACCGGCCGCACCCATCACGCCCGTCCACGCAGAGGCGCCGCATACGCCCGGCGACAACAGGAACCGCCACGCAGGGCTTCTGCGATACGCATGCTGCCAGGCATTGCCCAGCGCCTGGCGGCTTGCATCCACCGCGCGCTCGAAATGCTGGTCCCACGTATCCACGAACGACGACGGCAGCCGGCGCTGCACAAAATCGCCCGCGCTAGGAAGTTTGCCGAAGAATCCCGCCCCTGTCGGAATCATCGCCTACGGCTCCGAACTTGAGGGCAATGCCAAGTCGCCGCAGAACCCAGACCCGTCATTCCAGCGAAAGCTGGAATGACGAAGAAAGGTTTCCCGCGGCTGAAACCCAGCGTCTTCAGGCACCTGAAAAGTCGCTGGGCTCCGGCCTTCGCCGGGGCGACGGAGGCTTGGGCGATTTATCCGGGTGCCCTTAAGTTCGCAGCACTGAGTCATGTCCAGCTCAACCTCCACACCTGAAACGTTGCACGGTGGTATTGAGGAATGGGTTCTTCAGGTTATCCGCCTGCACCGTGACCTTGGCGACATGCCCGCCAAAGTTGAAGCTGGCGAGATAACGCAGATCGGATTGCTTTTGCAGGTTCGCCGCCTGCATCGCATGGAAGAACGCCCAATCGCCTTGATAGTCGAACGTGCTGAGCAGATTGCCGCTGGCATCCCACGCGGAAATGGTCACATGACCGGGCTGCGGACCGGGCCACTTCATGCCCATGCTGCTGGTGCTGCCGGGCTGGTATTCGAACTTCTGCCCGTCGATGGTGATGGCCAGCTTGCCGATGCCGGGGTCAAGCGATGGCGCAACCAAGGTGAAATCCACCTCCGGCGTAGCGCCGTTGTTTCGGAAGTACATCTGCTTGATGCTGTCGGCCAGTTGCATTTGCGCGAGCATGCCGGGTGAACCGCTCACGGCGCCAGGACCGGTTTTCCATTTCCAGGTCGGGCCACTGGCGTCCACCAGCTTGTCCAGCGTCTGCTTGTAGAAGCTGTCGAAGCGACCGCCATAACCGAACAACTCGCCGAAGTTCTGCAGCGGAATATCCGTTGCGCTGTTCGGCGAGAACGGATAGCGGCCACGCGTGAAATCCGCGCAATCCTTGCCGGCGGTCTGCTGGAATGCATCGCCGAGCGCGCCGCTGGTGCCGGTGGCGACCAATGCCTGGCTTTTGCCGGTCAACGCAGCCACCCAACCCGAGACCGGCGGCGGCAGTTGCGAAGCTTCCTGTTGCGCCATCAACAATTGCGGGTTGGGTTGACCTGCCGCACTGCTGAAGTCGGTCATGGTCAGCAGCGTTTTGCTGAGCTGATCGAGCACGCTCAGCGTGTGATCGATCGGCGTGCTGCCGGGTCCACCATCGGTAAGCTTGTTGAGCGTGTCGAAATGCGCGCTGATCGCATCGCCCGGCTTGGCTTCACTCTGCCCGCCTTCGCCCTTGCTGCCATTGATGCCGGCACCGGCCAGTGCACGCATCACCGCGGTTTGCTCGGCGCGCTGTTCGGCGCGTTTTTCCGCGGCTTTCTTCAGGGCGCCTTCCGCCTTGTCGGCACTGCTTTCCGGCGGTGCACGCATCAGGTCGTGCGTGTTGTCGCGCACCACCATCAATAGCGATTTCAGCGGAGAACTGGGGCCGGAGAGCTTGGCTGCCGTGGCGCTGGCGTCCTGGATATTGGTGATGGGCTGCAACTGCAGATCATTGAGCAGGGCATCCCATACCTTGATGTAATCGAGCTGATACAACGCCAGCACCTGTTGCGCGAGCTTGGCCTGCTGGATCGCATCGATCTTGCCGGCACCAAACACCCAGTCGTCCTGGGTGAATTGCTTCACCGCTTCTTCAATGCCTTTGTTCACTTCCGTCGCGAACACCGGCTGCGTGTAAAGCGCCGGAATCGGCTCGGACAACGACGCACCGCTGCTGCGGCGGAACACGTTGCCGAGCAGGCCCAGCTCCTTGTCCAGTTGCAGCGGCGCGTGATCGGAACTGTCCATGCTGAGCTTCAGGCTGCCGTAGACCAGCGTGGAAAGATCGGCCGTGCGCAATGTACTGCGTGCCTGCTCCACCAGTTGATCGTCCAGATGCAGCGGGCGCAGTTGCCCCGGCTGCTCGACCAGCGCATGGAAGTGCTTGGCCAGCGCCTTTTGCAGCACGGCATCGTCGGGGAAGATCTTGCGCCATTCGATATCGGTGAGCGCCACCAGCTCGTCGGCATTCTGATGCTTGGGCTCGCCCAGCATCAGATAACCCTTGAGGTAGTAATACAGCGCCTGCGGATCGCTCGCGCTGGTGGTCAAGCCGGTGCGGAACTGCGACGCCACGCCAGGCAGCAACAAGCCGTTGAGTTCGCGCAAGTAAGCACCGTGCACCTCGTCGCCCACCGCATGGCCCTGGAACAGGCCCAAGCGCATCGACAGCGGCACCCTGTCCTTGTATTGCTGGGCAACGTCCTGCACGCCGGACAGACCTTCCAGCCGTTCCAATAAGCGTGCGAAGTAATCCTTCTGCGTGGTCGCCGCGGATACGTCGCTGGTTGCCGGATAGTTCTTCAGCGCATCCTCAACCTGCGAAAGATAACCACTGTTGCGTCCATAGCTCTCGATAAAGCCGGCCAGCAACAGCACGGTAACAACCAGCACACCCAGATACGACGCCGCCTGCAGCAGGATCTTCTGCCGCTCCAGTTTCGGGTTGGTGCCGGCGAAACCGGATTCGCGGAACAGCACATCCTTCAGCAAACGCTCGACGAAGAATGTGCGCTGCTGCGCGCCCGGTGCATGTACCTGCGCGGCATCGAGACCGAAGGTGCGCGCCACCGCCGCCATCATGCGATCGATCGGCGTGCCTTCCTGCGTCCCGGAGGTGAGGTACACGCCACGCAACAGCGGTGGCGTGCCATAGGCATAGCCGGTGAACACGCCTTCGACGAACTGGCGCAGCGTTTCACGTAAGGCACCCAGTTGTTGCGGGAACGACAGGATCGCACCGCGCCGATTGGGATCGCGCTCCGCATGCAGGCGGCTCAGGATGCGCGTGTGCAAGCGGTTCAACAGCAATTCGAATTCGCTGCTGAATTGCTTGGCGGCACTGCCGTTCATGGTCTGATCGACCGGGAACGACGCGCCCCATACCTGGCTGCGCAATTCCGGGCTGAGATCATCAAAAAATTCAGTGAAACCGGCAATCAAGTCGCACTTGGTCAGCACCAGATACACCGGCACGCCGATGCGCAACTGCGTGGACAGTTCATCCAGGCGACGGCGAATGGCCTGCACGTGCTCCTGCATGCCGTTCTGATCCAGCGTAAGCAGGTCGGACATGCTCATCGCGATCAGCACGCCGTTGATCGGCCGGCGCTTGCGGTATTTGCGCAGTAATTTAAGAAATTCGCCCCACGCGGAAGAATCCGCCGCCTGGTCGGATTGCTGCATGGTGTAGCGGCCGGCGGTGTCGAGAAACACCGCTTCGTCCGTAAACCACCAATCGCAATTACGTGTACCACCGACACCGCGCAGCGCCTGCTTGCCGAACCGATCGGAGAGCGGGAAATTGAGGCCCGAATTCTGCAGCAAGGTCGTTTTGCCTGAGCCCGGCGGACCGATCACCACGTACCACGGCAGCGTGTAGAGATTGCCGCCGCGCCTGGTTTTGCGCAGCGTATCGACGGCTTCCTGGAAACGCCCTTGCAGTTGCGTGCGTTCCGCCGTACTGCGTTGGTCGCTATCGTTGCCGGCGGGCTTGGCCTCTTGCGAGACCATATCGCCGGACATCTGCTGGGCTTTCTTGCGTGCACGCAGCTGCTGCACCTGCAGCCAGATCGCCCAGATCGCGATAATGACGATGATGGTGACCAGGCGCGCCACGGCACTGGCCAGCGGTTGCGAATCGCCGATGCCCAGATACGGGCCGCCCAGCCAGATCAGGATCGACAACAGGATGATGCCGATCAGCGCAATGAACCAACCGGATTTGAACAGCGCAAAAATCTTCACAGGGTTCAATCCTCCGGAATGAACTTGATTTCCACGCGCCGGTTACGCGTGCGGTTGTCGGGCGTATCGGGTGGCAGCGCGATCGGTTGCGAAGAACCGGCGCCGCTGGATTCGATACGCGCGGCGTTATCCAGGCCGTCGCTCAGGATCTGCGCCACGCTATGCGCACGCGCACTGGACAGCTCGAAGTTGTCTTTGTATTTCAGCGAGCGGATCGGCTGGTCATCGGTATGCCCCACCACGATCACCCTGCCCTGCACTTGATTGAGCGCAGCGGTGATCTTGTGCAGCAGCGGGATTTCATCCGCGCTCACGTCCACGCCGCCGGAGGGGAACATGCCGGTGGCGGCAAGGCGCACCATCGCTTCGCCATCGGGCTTTTCATCGACGGTAAGTTGACCTGCCTGTTCTTCCGGCGAAAGCAATTGCTTGAGGCTCTTGCGCGCCGGATGCGGCTGGCGGGCGGTATCCGGTGGCGTGCCGTTTTCCAGGCCGATTTGCGCCAGCTGTGCACTGATTGGCGAGGAAAGACCATTGAGACGCGAGTAAAAAAACAAAAATGCACCGAGCAGGATCACCGCGGCAAACGCCGCGACCACCCACAGCGGCACGTAGCGGATGAGCGGATTGCGGCGGTCTTCGATACCGCGCCAGTGCGGCGCCAATTCATCCGCCGGCTTGGCGCGTTGCGACTGGATACGCCGGTAGAGATCTTCCTGAATGTCGGCGAGCTTGGCGCGGCCGCCGGATTCGATCTGATAGCGCCCGGCAAAACCCAGCGCCAGGCAGATGTACATCAGTTCGATCAAATCAATGTGCTTGGCGAAATCCGAGCATAGGCGTTCCAGAATCTGGAAGAACTTGGCGCCGCCGTAGGACTCGCTGTGGAAGGTGACCAGCAGCGTTTTCTGCGCCCAGCCGCTGTGTTCGCCCCAGGGCGAGTTGAGCACGGCTTCGTCCAGCATGGTGCACAGCACGTAGCGCGCGGCGAGGATGGTTTGCTGCGGAATGTTCGCCGCCTGCGCGAGCGTTTCAAAACGGCGCATCTGCGCAATGGCCTGTTCGCGCAGATGCATGGCATCCGGCGGGGCAACGCTGTGGCGCAATTGCACGGCGAGCAGCAGCAGCGGGCTGGCCGCTTGCACCAGCGGGTTGGGGCCGCCTTCCAGGAACTGGTTGATTTCCGCAGACGGCGCGTATGGCGCAGGTGCGCGCGCTGCGGAAGGCGGCGGCGCTGCCGGTGCGGGCGCTGGCGCGGAACCGTGCGGGCGCACGATGGTGGCATCGCGCATGTCGTCGTTGGGGCCGTTGTTCTGGCTCATGTCTCGATGCTCCGAACCCGTAGGTTGGGGTGCGAACCCCAACATTCCGTGCCTATCGATATCCCGGTGTTGGGGTTCGCACCCCGACCTACGGCGTACGAACATAGGCGCTGATGACTCATGTTCCGCCTCTGATGGCCCACAATTGCAAATCAAGCCCGGCAAATTCCTCGCCAAAGTGGAACGCAATGCCACCGGACGTCTTCAGCATCCGCCACATCTGCGAGTTCTTGTCGAATTCGAAATACAAAAAGCCGGAGTTGTACGGAATCTGCCGCGGCGCCACCGGCATCGGTGCCACGACGATGCCCGGCAATTGCAGGTTCACCAGGTCGCGGATTTTTTCCACCGGACCGATCTTCGATTGCGCCGGCAATTGACGCCGCAAATCTTCCGACTTCATATCCGCCTTGGCAGCGAGCACGAAGGCCGCGGTGTCGAGCAAGGTGAGATCCGGCACCACCGCCACCCACACGCCGAACTTGCGCTGCTGCAGCGGAATCGGCGTGGCAGTTTGTTCCATCACCGCGCTCAGGCTGTTGCGCAAAGCCATGATCACCGGATCGAAACTCTCGCGCAGCAATTCATGGCGATACGGCGGAAATGCCTGTGCACGCTTGCTCGGCGCGGTGAAAGTAGCCAATTCACCCGCCATGGCAACCGCCATGCGATAGAGGTCTTCCGGATGCGCAATCGGTGCGGAAGCCAGGTGCGCAATCAACGGTTGATAGCGATTGACTACCTGCAGCAGCAGAAAGTCAGCGATTTCCGCCGCGCCACCGCGATCGGTTACCGCCACGCGGCTGGCCAATGCTTCGCCGCGTTGATGCAGCAGGCCCAGCAATTCGGTGAGGAACGTCACCAGCCGCGGCACCGCCTGGCAGGTTTGCCCGGTCGGCATGAAGGTGTCGTCCAACACTACGCGGCGATCGGCGCGGCATTCGACGATGCGCGTCAACGGAATTTGCGACAGACCTTCCATCGGCTGCGATTGCGGCAGCAGGCGGCTGCTCATGCCGCCGACTTCCAGCACGGTCAGGCCGTCCATGCTGCCGGACGCATCGCGCACCTCGGCTTCGCGCACGCGATAGCGGAACAGTTTTTCCGACGCCGCTTCGGGACGTCCGCTATCGGGTTGCGTGGGCGAACGCAAAGGCAAAGTGAGGTAGACGGTCTGGTCGCGCCAGTTCGGATCCACGTCCAGCGCGGGCGGCAGCGGATCGTCGTTGGGCATGGAGAACGGCGTGCCGTCGGGGAACACGCCACGAGCGCGCTTGATGCCGATCTTGCCGATCGCCAGCAAGTCGGCTTCCAGCTCCAGTTCGTGGAAGCCCCAGGCATACGGCCGCAACGCCCCGGCGCGCACTTCGACAAAGCGCTCCAGGTAACGCTCTTGCTGCTGCAGGTGCTGCGGCCGCAGGAACAGGCCTTCGCTCCATACCACTTTGTTGTTTTGCGTCATGTATCCGGTCCGTCTTGCGATTTCATTTCAAGCAGCGGAATACCGCCCTTGCCGTCATTCCGGCGAAGGGAAGTCTGCAGCACGCACGTACATCAACGTTCATTTACGCCGACTCCCCTTGAGCCTCGCCAATTGCTCCTCATACGCCCGCGCAAACTCATCCCCAAACAAGCGCCGGAACGTATCGTCCGGGTTCTTCACCAGGCCTTCGAAGTTGTCGCGATACTTGTCCCAGTACTTGCCTTTGGCACCAAACGCCACGCCGCCTCGCTTGCCGCCATCCACTTCGTGCTCGAAGCGATCCGGATTGAAATGCATCAACAAGGCTTCGAAACCGGCGCGCACGCCGGCCAGCATGGCCATTTGATGCAAACGAATATCTTCGAACGCGTCCTGGAACGCCGCCGTGCCGGACAGAAAGCCGGGATTGGCGGGCCCAAGGATTTTCTGCATCGCCTCATCGGTACCCAGCGCAAATTTCAGCGGATTGTTTTCCGACCGCTGGATGATCGTGACCGGCAAGCGAAAGGTATTCTTGATCTCCGCACGCGCGCGCAGCACGTCCATCACGCCGTCAACTACGATGCGGAAGATCTGATCCACATCTTGCGGCAGCGCGCCGACCGGTGCGGGTGATGGGATCGGCACGGCGACTTGCGGCGGTGGCGGCGGCGGCGATGCCACCACCGGTTCCGGTGCGGGAGGTGGCGCAGGTGCAACAGGTGCGGGTGCGAAATCGCCAGTGGTCAGGTCCCAGTTTTCCGGCAGCGTGTTCGCTTGCTTGCGCACATCCGTGGTCGGCGGGCGGAAGTGATCATTGACGCTGGGTGCATGATTCCAGCTTGGCGTGGGCGCCGGTTCCGGGGCGGGCGCGCCGAACGGTTCGTCGAGAAAACTGAGCGGATCGAGATCGGAGCTGGCCGGCGCTGACTGCTGCATGCCGGGAATCAGGCTATCGATGGATGAGGCGCGCGAAGGCGTGGGCGTGGGCGCGGACACGGCCGGGATGGGATTGAGAAAATCGAAATCCAGCGGATCGTTATTGAAGGCCGCCGACACCGGCGGTGCTGCGGGCGCAGGCGCAGGCATGGGATGCGCCACCGGCGGGCCGATCTGCACGATGGTTTCGCTATCGGCCTCCATGCGCGCGACCACTTCGAATGTGTCGATCTGCAGACGATCGCCGTTCTTCAACGCCGCCGGATCGCCTTTGATCAACGGCGAACCATTGAGCAGCATGCCGTTGGTGCTGCGATCCTCAATGAAATAGATGCCGTTGAGATAGCGCACCATGGCATGCACGCGCGATACGCCGGACGCGCTCAGCACCCAGTCGCAATCCTCGGAGCGCCCGATGCTGCCGTCCTTCGCATGAAAACTCTTCTGGCTGCGACTGCCGAATTGCGCTGCCTGTGGGCCTTGCACGACGAGCGTCAATGTCTGTGGCGTCGACACGTAAATCCCCTGCTTTAGCGATTACCGCCGTTGGCGCTCGCATTGAGCAGGCTCATGGCGCGCTCGATGAAAGCGGTACGGCGTACTTCGAATTGCTCGCTCACCAGCGCGGCCATCAGGTTGATGGCGGCCACGGTGGCGCGCGCGGTGAGATGTTCCGGTGGCGGGACGGCTTGTTCTTGCGAGGCCGGTGCCAAACTGCCGCTGGACCAGCCCGCCGCTGCGGCCAGCCATGCGCCCAGCGAGCGATAGCCGCCGGCATTGGCGAATTCGTAGGCGGCACGGCGATTGTCTTCGTTCGGTTCGCGCACCCATTTTTCGGCCAGCGATGCGCCGGCCTTGTCTTCCAACCCGAGCGGCTGTTCGCGCGCGCATTGCAGCAGCCACGCGACGGCGTAGCGCTTGGGCAATAAACGTGCGAGCAGCTTGAGCGCATCCTGGGTGTCGCCGGCATCGAGCAGCGTCTGCACCGCCAGCTCCGGCGTCATTTCCGGGCGCAGCCTGGCGCTCGCCAGGGCTGACAAGCCCATTTGCATTGAAGCCTGCGTAACGACCGACATCCAGTTCCCCTTGACGATCCGTGCTACTGCGCTGCCGTTGCCCCTTCGGCGTCCCTGTCCGCTTGCGTGATCCTTTCTTGCTTGACCATCATTTCGCCAAAACGGGAATCCATGTGCTCTGGAACTAAAGCGAAGATGGATTGACCAGCTTCGCTGTTGTAAAGCACCTCCGCTTTGGCGGGAAGGACGGCCTGTAAAGCTATCACCCGATCATGATGATCCCGCCCGACACTTGCGTCATCGCATCGCCGCTGGCAGTCACCATCGCACCCTTGATGCTGGTGGACGCACCGCCTTCCACGTCCAGCATCGCATCCGAATGCACCTTCAAACTGGCGCCGGCGCCGATGTCCATGGTGGCGCCCGCCTTGATGCCCACCTGCACCTGCCCTTCCACCTTCACCGACGAATTGCCGGTAATGGTGACGTTGATGCCGGTGATCTGAATCTCGCCCGTGCTCTTCAAGATGATACTCGACGAGCCCGTGACCAGTTGAATCTCCTGTCCGGCCGTGAGCTTGAACACCTTGCCCACGTCCTGCGTGTCGTTGTTGTTGATGGTGTGGTGGCGATCGTTCTTGATGGTGACGGTTTCATCGTGGTCGATGGTCACCACGTGATCGTTTTCCACCTCTTCGTGCATGTCTTTTTGCGCATGCATGAAGAAATCTTCGCTGCCCTTCTTGTCCTCGAAACGCAGCTCGTTGAAATCCGCCGCGCCGCCCAGCAGGCTGCGGCTCTTGATGCCGCTTTGGGTCTTGTTGTCCGGCAGGCTGTACGGCACGGTGTTGTCGCCGTTATAGACGCTGCCGATGATCAACGGACGATCCGGATCGCCTTCCAGGAAGCTCACCACCACTTCCTGGCCCACGCGCGGAATGCTGATGGCGCCCCAGTTTTTGCCAGCCCATGGGGTAGCCACGCGTACGGGGCAGGAACACTTCGCGTTTTTCTTGTCCGGGGTGTTCCAATGGAAGGTCACCTCCACACGCCCGTATTTGTCGACCGCGATGTCCTCCTCGGTGTCACTGCCAGTCACCATCGCGGTTTGCAGGCCAACTATGGCAGGCTTTTTAGCCACCAGCATGCTGCGGAACGGAGTCTTGCTCTCGATCGCGTTGAAACTGCAATGGAAAGACAGGCTTCCGCCACCACCGCCTGGGCCGTGGGGCGGTGCATGCAATTGGATATCAGTGCCGACGATAAGGTATTCCTGATTAAATTCCTGGCGCGGATAGTTGGTCAGTGAAAACAATCCACCGATTTGCACCGAAGGCGTCCCAGTCGCGCCCGAATAGTGCGAATGCCAGGCGGTCAATGCTTCCGCACGAACTTGCGCATAGTGCTCACCCGCCGCTGCGGTGACATGGCCTCCAGGGAAATCGAACACGTCAAGCACATCATCAGCTTCGGCGGCGGCGTGCCCATCCGCATTGCCGAGCGACAACAACGAGGCCTTCGGTGCCATCGGATCGTAGTCGGTCAGCGCATATTTGGTCTTGTCCACGCTGCGCAACGTTCCCCAACTGAGGACGGTGGCATCTCGACGCAATACCGAATCCGCACTGGATGCGTAAGCTGCCTCGCTGAAGCCATCGACCTTTTGATGGGCTCCGATGCCGTCGGCCAGCACCATGGTGTGGGTATTTGCCGTGTGAGTGAAGTAGTAATAAATACCCTCCTGCTCCATCAGCCGGCTAATAAAATTGAAGTAATCCTCGCGATATTGGACACAATAATCGCGGGCAGCGTAGGAGCCGGTCAGGCTGAGTTTGATATCGCTATAGCCAATTTCGCCCAAAACCTGCTTGATGATGTCTGGAACGCTCTGCTGCTTGTAAATGCGGCAGTCGACTTTTTGCCGAAGCAGCCATGGCTTGGGCGCCAGCGCCACTTCATAGGTGGCATACACAAGGTTTTCGATGCTTTCGACGCTGATTTGATTCGCGCGAATGACGATGCCATTGAAGTAGCGTTTGAATCCGTCCTCCGCGGCGAGCGTGACGGTCATGGGGGAGCCCAGCAGGCCTGAAAGATCGATCCCAACATCCTGGCTCTCAAACTGGACGTAAAAATCGAATAACTGGCCGAGCCCCTCTTTGGCAGTCATGGTGACGAAGCGTATATCGTCACATTTGTCGGAAGTGATCGTAACTGTGTCGGTCATTCCCCTGCTCTCCCTAATCTGGAACTCTGCTATAGTCCATTCGCTTAAAGCGCTGCGCTACCAAGGAAAAGGATGCATCATGGCGAACACATGTGATCCAGGTCCTATTTTTTCGCTGCTGTCATCGCAAACTTCTTGCGGAGATCAGCGATACTTCGATCCGCTTAAGCCGATTTCCCCTCAGCCTAATTGGCTCCCCCCGGTTTCCACCTTGTATGGCCCCTGGAACGGACCCATTGTACCACCAGCGCCTGCGCAGCCTACCACGCAGCCTGACATTTCACTGCTTTTTACCGACACAAAGTTACAGCCGCAGACCGGCATTACAGACGATCAATTCAAAACTGTCGCGGACAAGCTCGGCGTTGAGGTCGCAGTGATCAAGGCGTTCGCCAAGGTAGAAACAGGACACTCACCATTCGACAGTCTCGGCCGCCCCGCCATTCTGTACGAGCGTCATTACTTCCATAAGCTTACCAAGGGACAGTTTGACGCCACTCACCCACATATCTCCGATCCGACGCCATATCACAAAAATGTGGCTCACAAAAAAGCGCCACATTCCAAACATGCCAAAAAGGGGGCGCCTGCTACACCGGCTGCCCCACCGGCGCAAACCCAGCCCGACAAGCCCAAGGATGATCGCTACGGCACTCCGGACATGCAATATCCAAGGCTGAAAGAGGCCTACTTGCTGGACAAAGCCGCTGCCCTTCAGTCTGCATCATGGGGCCGCTTCCAAATAATGGGAGCAAACTACAAGGCGACCGGCCATCCGACCGTAGAATCGCTCGTGCTTGCCCTGATACGTTCGGAATTCGGACACCTGGAGGCATTTGCTGGCTTCGTAGGCCACACACCGGCGTTGAAGAAAGCCTGCCAGGAGAAGGACTGGGCGAACATGGCACGGCTCTACAATGGTCCAGGGTACAAAAAGTACAACTACGATCAAAAGCTAAGCGCCGCCTACGACCAGTTCAAATAGGTTGTTTGCACCGCACCTGACCGCCTGCCACTTTGCGGACCCTTTCGCTTATGCGCCATTCCAACGCCTGCAAACTAGCCGTGCTTGGCCTGCTCTGCTGGGCCTCCATCGGCAAAGCACAGCCGCCCGCGGGTTCACTTTGCCGCCCTCCTGAAAAAACGTACTACAACTGCCACACTACCAACTATAAAGTCATCAGCCTATGCGGCACCCTGCCCGATGCGTTGCAATATCGCTTCGGCAACCCTGGCAAAGTTGAACTGCAATACCCAGGTAGCGCCGCGGACGGCACCAAGCTGATGCGCTACGCCTACTACTTCCGCTTTCGAACCAACTACACAGAAGTGGTGTTTGATCACAACGGCTACAGGTACACCCTGTTCGACTACGACGAGGACAACGGCAGTCATAGCGCCGGGGTACGTGTCACAGGCAGTGACGGCATTGAACACCAAGTGAAATGTAAGGAACCTGTGGAAGGGAATTTGGTTAAGCCTGGCAAGTTCTTGAAATGTGACCCAGACAACGCTCTCAACGACAGCAGTATTCCGGATAGCTGCCACCGCTGAACCCTCTTTCCATTCTTATAGCCCACCAATCCACTTCGACCATGCACAAACTCAACTCGGCATTCGTTCTTTTGACGGTTCTGGCTTCCTTGGCAAGCGACTCTTCTCTCGCGGCTGACACCCCTTCGTCGACTACCTTGTGCACTGCCAGTGAAAAGACCTACCTGAGCTGTGAGACGGAAAATCACAAGATAATCAGCATATGCGGTGCACTGCCAAGTGCCTTGCAATACCGTTTTGGGCGGCCGTCCAAAGTCGAACTTAGTTACCCCGCAGATGCGTCGAAGGGAACCTCCAACATGTTGTACGCTCGACAGATCGACGGCAACGACAACAGTTCTGACCTAAATTTCACCCACGGCGGCTATCACTATCAAGTATTCGATCTACGCCACACTCATGGAAATCGTTATACCGGCGTCATTGCACAAGGCAAAGACCAAGTCGAGCACAAGGTGGTTTGCGCTGGCAAAGTTCAAGGCGATCTGGATGAAGTCGGAAAACACTTGAAATGTGATCCAGACGATCTTCTAAATGGCGGCGTGGAGGATGGTTGCCACCAACCCTGAACCCGCCAGGTCAATCAGTGCACGGTTATGTCGCTTTCAGGTGATGGGGTTTAACTACGCTCAATCTGCCTTCGCTTCCGTCGGACCGCTCCGAACATTTTTGGGTCCCGCCGCCCTAATTCAGCACATCCGATGGCATCAAAACGCATTAATGAAAATATCTTTTTAGTGTCATCGGAGCAAATAACGGCAGCTACGGGTAGGAGGACAATTCCTCCAACCGCCGCTGCATGACGCTCAACAAACATGATGCATTCGTGCCGCAAGCATCGCGTTTACGCAGCCATGCACGCTGGCTGCCCGCCAGCTGTGCTGAGCTGACATCAGTATCCTTGATGTCATCACGTGTAACCTTATAGGACCAATTCACGCTGCGGTCAAAAGCTGCAAGTTGTAGCGAACCACAGATAGTTTTTTCGGCAGGCGAGCGTGCGTGGAGGCAGTCGAATGAAGGTCGTGGTTTGGCATCGGCAGGCAGGCGATCGAGAACCAGCAAGGTCTCGTCGCGCCAGCGTATAACCAGCTGCCCTGAGTGAGTGAAAAACATCCACGCGCCCTCCACTCCCTTACCAGTACCCAGGTCCCCTTCCCATAGCCCATCTTTGCAATGGACGCTGATGACTTTTACCAGTTCATTGGGATCGATCTTCAATTCGTATGCAGTGGGTGATGGGTGTGCTTCGGGATCGCTGGCGCTGCCCCCTGTATGGGCAAGGCTATCATCCATAAGGCGCATAGCTGGCATGTTCGTGACGGCTACCTGAGGAGCTTCGCAGTTGCTGCCATCAGCGGCGTCGTTACTGAGTTCTGTGCTGGTAAAGGTAAAGATGCGCCAGCGCAGTCGCGCGTCGTTCCACCCATAGTTCGTTTTCGCCGTGGCATTGGTATTGATATGCACCTCTATGACCTGCCAGCGGCCAATCAGTGCATCGGGAAGCGAAGCTGCCTGGCAGGCGGCGCAGGTTGTCACCAGCGTTATGAGTAAGAAGAAGAGGTGTCCCCGCGAGCTCATGCGCACGCCGACTTCAACCCGCACGCTGCGCCAATACCACCCAGCCGATCACAGGCTGACCGCCCTCCTTGCGCAATGTGTCCGTGCTCATGTTGACGTGTGAGAACTTTGTCGCCTCGAGCACACGCTCTACGTAACTCCGCGTGTGCTGGTAACGGCCACTGGGTGAAAGATCGACACGATCATCCCCGCCCTCTGCTGCCTCGACCGTAAAGGCCAGCCAGCCGCCGGGGCGAAGCGCATCGTGCGACGCGGCCAGCACGTCCTGCAATTCGCCAAAATACACCAGGGTGTCGGCGGAAAACACGATGTCATAAACACCCAGTTGCGCCCGCAGATAGCCCGTAAGTTCAGCCACTTCCAGTTCATCGTAGCCACCGCGTAGACGCGCCTTGTCGACCATGCCGCCTGATAGATCCACACCCATCAGTAGTTTTGCATACGGACGAAGCAAGGGTGCGCAAAGGCCGGTGCCGCAGCCGGCGTCCAGTATATCGAGTTTTCCCGTTGCACTTGGCAATACGCCGCCCAAGGCCTCTGCCAACACTTGCGGCGCGCGATAGTTCAAATTCTTCAACAGCTGTTCGTCGAAACTCTCGGCGAACGCATCGAACACTTCGCGTACATAGTCATCCGCTGCGCGTGACGGTGCTTCCGCGGCACCACACGCGGCCAACATATGGCGC